>NZ_CP042476.1:1239701-1549626 GCF_007993795.1 Antarcticibacterium arcticum
CACCAACTATTTCGAGAAATCCCTTAAAAAACTGAACAATGAAAATCCATAACCTGCCCAACGGTCAGGCGGGTATTTAAAAAACCAATGATTATGAAGATAGAAAAGAATAAAATAGTCTTTGCGGCTGTATTGGTCGTGATATTACTATTCCTGATTTCCTATTCCGTGATGGTAATGGGCGATGATGAAAGTGAGAACGAGAACCTTAAAGAAACATCTGTTCCCGCACTGGAAGAAGGTCAAAAAGAATACAATTCCAAACTGGATGCAATCAACGATTTGAAGGAAGTGCGGGAAACCAACGCACCAAGCATCTACGATGAAAAGTTGATTGATTCCCTGGGCTTTTATGATGCGGATTTACCTGAAAAAGAAAAGGAGCGCATTGTGGATAGTATTTACTCAGCAGGGAAAATTAAGTATTCCGAAAAAAATTATCAGAATATTGGCGTTGCAAAAGCTGTTACCAAAGTCGCAAACGTAGTTGACTCCGCAGAAATAAAGGTGGAAAAAAAAATTGCTACCAAGGAAATGGGGCTGGAACACCAGTTGTTCTTTGCATCTGATCCAAAAGGAAATGATATTTCCATTTACGGAACAACGGATGCCGTAATCTATGCGGCCGTGGATGGTGATCAAGTGGTCAAGGTTAATTCGCGTTTACGGATGCGCCTGACCAAAGCCGCGACCATTAATAACAAAAGCATTCCAAAGAACACGTACGTTTTTGGCTTTATCAGTTTTCAACCCCATCGGGTATTAATTGAAATCGAAAATATCCAACACCATCCCACAAAACTTAAAGCCTTCGATCTTCAGGATGGTAGCGAGGGAATATACGTGGAAAATAATTTTCGCGCAGAGGCCACTAATGAAGTTTTAGATGATATTCTAGGGGATATCAACATCCCTAGCGTACCGCAAGTGAGTGGGATAACCAAATTACTCAAGCGCAACAACCGGAACGTAAAGGTTACCGTGCTCAACAATTACAGACTAATTTTAAAACCTAAATTATGAAAGCTTATATTTTTATTATTGCCTTAGTTTTGGCCGTCGAGAAAACTTCTGCACAACAACCAATAACCCTTGATACGATTTATGCAAATGACCAAAAGAACGTGGCTTTATTCTTCCCAGAACCCATCCGCCAAGGAATTACGGGATCTGAAAATTTTGTGTTTACCTATAATCGTGAGAAAGAACAGTATTTCGGGTTGCTCCAGGCAAAGCCGGGAATGGAAAGTAATCTTCTGGTGGTCAATAGAAATGGTTCAGTTTTTTCGTATATTGTAAAGTATAAGAAACAGCTTGATAGATTAAATTATTTTATACCGAAGTCTAAAAGCATCGGTAATGAAAAGCCCATTGTTGCTGATTCGGCAAAAGTAAATGAGTCTAAGAAAGAGTTAGGAAATGAGGTCTATTACTACCAAAAATTCAGTTCCTACCTACTTGATCGAAAACAACGGATTAACCGGCTACAAAAACGTAATGAGGGCATCGTTTTGAGCATTGAAAATATTGTTTTTGACAAGGATGAGCTTTACTTTGTAATCCAGATTGAAAATAAATCTACCTTGGATTACGATCTGAATTTCTTAAAACTCTCGGTTGAAACGAGACAAAAAGGTAAAAGGAAATCATTGCAACGCCTTTATCAAGAGCCAATTTTCAAGTATAATTCGCCCTCCAAAGTAGCAGAAAACGAAACCGTAAGATTGGTTTATGTGCTGCCTAAGTTTTCAATAAGCAATGACCGCAGAGCGGTTTTAGAGCTAAATGAAAAGAACGGAGAAAGAAGCTTAAAATTAAAAGTATCGCATAGATTTATCAACAACCCTAATTAGCAATGCAATGAAAAACGTCGTCATTTACTCAATAGCCTTCTTATTCCTTGCCTGTACCGGAAAACAAGACCTTTCACCAAGCGAAACTTCAAAAATTGTAGTTGAAAGTTTCTACAATAAGGATAATGAGACCTTGAAAAAATATACTACCCCAGAAGGCTACGAAGGCCTTAAATCGATACAAGATTTAATGGCGGCAGGCAAATCCGGGAATTCCAATTTTAAAGTGCTGGAAGAAACCGCCGATAATGAAATAGCTTGGGTTAGATTCACCACATCTTATGAAGAAAACCCTGAGCTATTTAAGCTTTTAAAAATTAATGGAAACTGGAAGGTTACGCAGCAAGGAGCGAGGGAGAAAGGACCTTTTTGAAAAATAATTTTGGAATTTATAGAGTAGGTCTAATTCGTGTTTGAACTCCTTGCCTAATTTCTTCATAAATTTTTATGTCATTATTTTCCTTGACTTCTAAAGTAACAGACAATCCATATTTAATAGGCAATTTTCCGAGCTCAGATGCATCTTCTCTGCAATTCACTTTTATTTCTAAAAAATCACCATCAACAAAGACGTCAGCCTTGTCCCCAATAAGAATGTCGTGTTGCACAGTTCCTAATTGTGTGGCTCGGAAATCATAATATGATCTATCTAATTCGAGATGATTATTATGCTTAAGATTATCAAAAAATAATTGTGCTTTACGATATTGTCTTGTTTTAAAATTTAGAGGACTATTGTAGGCTAAAGTTATTGTTAGTTTTTTATCAATCCTTCCCTTAGTAAGTGATGGCGGCAATGGAAATCTATATAAATGGGCTTGACCATCGTAAAGCTTTCCGTATCCGATAATTGTTACTCGTTTCTCAGTGCAATATAAAATGCGTTCTGGATCTATACCCCCATACCCTAGATAAGGCAATACGTTTTTTTTTGAAGTATTTGCAGCTGAGCCTGGTAAATCCTTAATTAGTTGCAATAAAAAATCTGAACTTTTACTCCAACTAGCACTATGTACCAATAAACTTTTAATAATTACAGTAAGAAAATCTGTTGGTATAGATTTATCTCCGGAATTATTTATAGAAATTAAAACATCATAAAGTTGGGCAGCAAGACGAGATGTCAAAGCTGCTGCATTTGAAGTACCACACAAATACCCAGACTTATTTATTTGTCCTGGACTACCTGGAAATGCAGATCTGTTTCCGGGAGGATTTACATTAAATGGGATAGATTCTAATTTAAGAACCGTTTTACCTGGTAAATTTTGAATTGGAGATTTCCGAAATAACTTCCGCCCACCTGAAGTTATAATTTCTGGCTTTATGCTCCTGCGGAAACCAAAACCGATCCGGCTTATTGGAGATAATAAGGAGGACGACTTAATCAGATTTTTCCTTTGGTATAAATTATTAGGCTTTGAGAAATCAAAATGTGCCGCACCAACTGTAATAGAATTGATCGATTCAGCTGGTGCCAAAATCTTTCTATTAAAATTTGTCCTAACTATTTCCTCTAAAGCTAATTTTTGTACTTCATCATCAGAGAGATTATCAAATTCATCATCTGGGACTTCCAAAGCGATATCGTCACTAAAATTTCCTGCACTAATTACAAATAAGATATCGTATTGATAAGAAAGCCAATCCAGTAATTTTGCCCACGAGCTCATATTGTTCAAGAAAGGTCTAAAAGCGTCTCCAATAGAAAAATTAATGATCTTTACCTCAGGGGCTACTGGAGGATTGTCCGCATCTCCCACTTTCATTCTTAGAACAGCCCTATGCACTAAATCTATTGGTAAAACGTCATCTGGAAGACATTCTCCTTGATAAAGTTGTGTACCCAATTTCATTATAGGGCGGACATACAAGGGTCTTTTTAATATCGATTTTTTCTCATTATCTAAATCACCGTGAATGATAAGAGAAGCCATTGCGGTACCGTGAAATCTTTGATTACCCGTATAATTACTTGAGAACCCATCAGGATCATCAATTTGCAATCTATTTTCCAATAGAATATGATTTGCTAAGGGAAGACCATCAAAAAGTGCAATGACTGGATGGCCATTTGTGGGTAGTTCATCATTTTCTTCAACATTGGGCAACTTTTTTAATTGCTCAATATTTTCTGGAGTTTCAAAAACCATCTGTCCTACAGGACGAAAAAACAAAACTTGTTGCGATTTTAAAAAGGAAATATTCGTATTCTCCGTAAGATCATCAAATACTTGAATTGGAGCTCTTGCAATAAAAGCGTGATATGATATCTCGGAGATTATAGTCCTTGAACCTTTCACTTCTTCTCCGTTATGTAGATTAAGTAAACGGGTTACTTCTTCATAGGCTTTTCGATTGGCTTGGTCACTACCTTTAAAGGCCAATTCTATTTCAAATCTCACGAAATCAAAATCGTATAATTTTCTTTCCTGAATATATTCTCCAATACCGGTATCACGTACCCTATCACTAACATTATAGGGTCTAATATCCTTTAATTGTTCAAAAAGCGATCTGAATTTTGCAGTCCCTCGCTTAAAATTTTGTTTTTCTTTATCTTTCTTATATTCTCGCCAATATTTCTGAAGTTCTTTAAGTGCCCTTTGGTTGGTCATAGTGAGATAAAACCGGGCATCAACATTTTCTTCAGATCTATTACCGTTTTTATCTATGTTATAGAAATCATCTTCTGCCTCGAACTCAGTCTCATATTCAGCTAAAAACTCCATTCCTGGAGTCTTTTTCACGGCTTTAAAAAAATCTTTTATTTCTCCGGCAGTTTCTAACACCAAGATCATTTCAGGGATAATATTCCCTGCTGCCTTTTGTAGTGAGGCTGACCTATTAGAAAGTACACGATCTAATTCCGTTATCTTTAATTCATTTCTCTGAATTTGTTGAATTTTGGTTGGGATGAACATTTTACCAGGAAAACCTTGTTTTTTAGATTTTTCCGCACTTATAGGGAACGGGAACAAAAGAAGTGGTTTTTTAACCATTCCCTAAAGAATATTTATGCTCCATTTGAACAAGGCATTCATCCACTAACCTTTTTACGTTTACGTCAGGGAGCGACAATATATATTTACGTTCAACATCGAGGATAAACTCTTCAATCTCAGCAAAATTAAGACCTTCGAGCTTATTTGCTATTTTATCAATAGGATATTGCAAATCGTATTTAACACGCTGTTCAAAGTTTTTGAGCCAAATCTTTATCATTGACTTATCCGGAGCTTTTAATTCCAATCTTACTTGAAACCTTCTCCATACAGCCCTATCCAGAAGTTCGGCGTGATTAGTTGCTGCGACAACTACGACATAGCTCGGCAAGCGATCAATCTGAAGAAGTAGAGAACTTACAACTCTTTTAATCTCACCTGTTTCGTGAATGTCCCCGCGTTCTTTTCCTATAGTGTCAAATTCATCAAAAAATAAAACACATTCTTGCGTTCTAATAAAATCAAAAGTTGTTTTAAGCCGAGTAGCGGTTTCTCCTAGGTAACTACCAATAATACCATCATATCTCACAACGTAAAATGGAATCATTAAAGATTGAGCTATGACTTCTGCGAGAGAAGTCTTTCCATTTCCAGGAGGACCTGCCAATAGAATACGATTTCTAGGTTCTAAATTATAGGATCTCAATAAGTCACTGCGATGGTGTTCCTGGATAAGGTCTTGAATGACGGCTTGATTTTCGTAATTTAAAATCACATCATCCAAAGTCTTTTGAGGGTAAATGCGATATAAAAAACTGTCTAATCCATCTTCCAGTAAACGATTATGTATAGGTTGGTTGGATTGAGGCTTAGAGGCTTTGGAAAGTGCATCTAATAGTTGTTGAGCTACAATATGATGTTGTTTACTCTTTTCTTCGGCAATAATAGATTCAACAACCTTTCTAAAAAGGGTATTGTCTCCGTTAGTTCCGGCTTTAACTAATTTTAATAATAAATCTGCTCTTGCCATTTGTACAAATATAATATTCTGATTTGTTAAACTATAATTTAATTAAAAATTGATCTCACTTCCTGATAAACTCTTTCAAAATTAGCTTCTAAGTCAGCCTTGGAAAATTGCTTTTCCTCCTGAGGAACCTGTCTTTGAATTTTCTGCAATTTGAACTGCACCTTTTTGTCCTCCCCATCAGCATAAGTAATAAACTCTCCCTGTTTCAAGCGGAAAAATACATCTGCTCGTATTTTTGGAATTTCCCGTTCCCCGGTAGTAATACGTGTATCAAAATCAAGGCTGTAGCCACGATTGATGCTGGTAGTTTCCTTTTTTACGATTTCAAAGAAGCGTTCATAATATTTGGCGGTGTCGGGATCATTGACTTTCCCAAAAAATTGATAGGAAAGGTTGCTCAAAATGGCTTTACTGGCTTTATCTCCATACATCATATCATTCTGGATCTTATCCTGCATTACGTAAACTGTAGCAATGTCATAACTTCTTAAAGTAGCCGGAATGCGGTGCATATTTAATAACCGAATCGTTGGTGCTTCTTCCATTAACAAGAAAGATGGCTTAGAGTTGCGCACACTCATTTGCTTTGTAATTGTATGTATTATGGTGGCAATTACGGGCGAATAAGAGGTCTCAAATTTAGGATTGTTCACTATGGCAATCACGGCAGGATTTTCCGAGCTATTAATATTTAATGGTACTTCATCTGCGGAAAGTGCCATAAAAATATTTTGTGTACTTATGCGTTTCAAAGCATTGGCCAGGGTACTCTTTACCCCTGCTGTCTGCCTTTCGGAATCTTTGCCGCTGATAAAGGCATCTGCCATTGCCCTGGAAGTCGTATTGGTCTCTAAGAATTTTATTAGACTATCAGTGTCCAAATGTTGATAAATGGCGATTAGATGGGGTAAGGTGCAAAAATTAGGATAGGATGTTTTCAGTTTCCAGATCAATCCACCAATCAATCCCTCAGCTGCATCGTTAAAAAACTTCGAGGTTCCTGTAGTTCCCGATTCCCGCTGTTCCAGAAGATTTTCAATAAGTACCCGGGAAATCTCATTCACACTTTCTTCATTTTCGAGATATCGGGGTGCAATAGGGTTTACCCTATGTATGATTTTATCAAAAGAGATAATACGAAAAGGAATATCCGGATTTTTAAAAAGCGGGTATGCCATTTCGGTAAGTTCAAAATCCTTATAGTCGTGAATAACCCCACAGAAATTATGTTCCTGGAAATGTTTTAAAAATCCGTAAACCACGCTTTCAGTTTTTCCACTTCCGGCAGACCCAATAATTGATGCACCGCGCTTGATGTTTTCAATTTTGAAACTTTTCTTATCTGTTTTAAAAGTTACACGATATTTTTCAGAGGTATTTTGCTTTAAATCCGTTTTATGCAGAAAAACGTAAAATACCGTATTGACCAACAGTAAAGGACAACCTAAATAAAGTAGTGCTTTTATCGTATTATGCGGATAATACAGATAGGCTATTAGTCCAAAAAGCAGCACCGTATTTAAGAAAAAAGCATATTTTGAAATCCGATACAGTCCATAAAATACTGAAGCTGTCAAAATGATAATTAAGAGTATATGTAGGGGATTTGTTAGTTGCATATTTGTTTTTCCTTTAGATACCTATTGAACTTGATTTTATAGCGATGTCCACACCACGGCGCAGGAGGTTGAATACTTTCATTGCCAGTTGTGCCTGATTAGTAGGAATCCCCGGGAGCATTGGCATTCCGGATTCCCGGAGGATTTTTAAGGCTATCGCTTTTTCGTTTGTGGGAAGCTTCATCAATGCGGTAAAATACATCTTTGGATTTTTTATAAATTCTTTCCTGGAGGTGTAGGTTTCCACAAAATTCCTCCGGTAACCGAAGGTTTTATCAAAAGACTTTTCAGCATTGCTGAAAAATTTATCCCGGTCAAATCCTCGTTTGACAGTTTTACCGTTCAATGCCACTTCAGAAGCTCTATACTTACTTCCTGGAGATAAACTATGTCGATTAGAGGCATCTTTTCTGCTGACGATAATGTGAATATGGCTTTGAGGACCATCTTTTTGCATTCCCTGAACAATGCGTTCTCCGTTCTGCCGGTGTGGAGCTTCCTTTTCCAGTTTGACAATCTGCTGTTGACAAGCTTTAATGTTTCCGTCCATTTCGCCGCGTTCTATTTTCCGGATCTCATTCTTGAGTTCCAGGATTTTGGTCGCAAAAGGCTGGTTCTCCCGAATTTGCTTATCGTTCCCTTTAAACGTCCGTTGATGTTCAATTTTAGCATAGTATTTAATATCCTCCAATCTTACAGGCCTTCCATTAATTTCCCTATTAAAAGAAGCCACATAGTCTTTCATCAGTTCACGGGTATAGTGCTTTAAATCTGTGCTGTTATCCTGTAGACGGCTTAGTTCATATTTCGATGGACTTACTGTAATGGAGTAGAAGCGAGGCTCGGTCTTTTCCAGTTTAGCAGTATTCCCATCAATTTCCCTGATCACCTCCTCTGCTGAAATTTCATTCCCATATTGATTAAAAAAGTGTTCCATATCCTCCTTTTCCTGTCCCTGATTTTCCTTTTCCAGATAATCGACAAAACCGGCTGAGCTTTGGGAGTAAGTCCCTCCCAGTTTTTGTGGTGTGATGGTGATATACATAGGCTGATATTTTAAAATTCATTCTTATTATTTTGCTTTTCCTGAAAACGAACTTCCTGTTTTTCTTCCAGGACTTTCTTTTCCAAAATCAAGGGCTTCTTTTTTGGTTCGGTTTCTTCAAAAAGAGATTGCAACATTGCCACGGTGGGTTTGGTCTGGCTCTTTTCCATATCCCTCATAATGGCAATGACCGCATTGATACGTTTCTTGAGTGAAGCTTCGATTGTCCTTCCGGTAGGTCCAAGTTTTTCCTTTGGGGAAATCTCGTTGTAGAAGAAAAAGTCAAGCATTGTTGCCATTGCTTCGGTGTGTGATTTGAAGTGTGTTTTTGAAAATTCCTGAAAACGTTTTGCCGTTTCCTTTTTAAACCTGATGCCGATAAATATGTCCATAATTCGCCGATTTGTCGCAAATCCTTCCCTAAAAATGGGCGTTCACAGTTCATTTGTCGCAAATTGTAGAAGGTCGGGAATTTTATATATTTTCAAGTTGCTTAATATCAGCATTTTGAAAACGAAAAGGAGTATGAAACGGTGCTCTGCCCGTTACCCTCTTGCTACTCCTTTTCGTTCGCCATAGGCGAACAAAAATTCCGTACAATTTGGTCAAAAGCCAATTGCTAGTTCCAGGGAAATAATTTCCTGTTATGTATTTTTTTGATGGGTACGGTTATCGGCGAAAGTCAAAAAATGGATAACCCTACGTAAAATTAAATGCTGAATTTCAGCGAAATAAAGATAATGATTTTTATTGAATTCAAAATAATTGAACAAAAAAACACCTCCAAAAATTTAGAGGTGCTTGACTATAAAGTTTAGAAAATTAAATGTTGAATATGAAAGTATAGGAATATAAATTTCGCAATGCTTCTTCCTCTACCATCGTCTCAAAGCAGGTATAATTTTCTCTAACGTACTTGCGGATATCATCCCCAAATTTTCGTTCCACATCCTTTTTGGAATTCTCCAAAAGTCGGTTTTGGGCTTCTTCGCTCAAGTCTGAAAAATTTAGATAGATCATAAGCTTATCATTTAAAGGATTCCTTCATCTGCAAAACTGAAATAATTTCCATCAGGTGTCAGGATCAAATGATCCAATACCTTAATATCAAATAATTCCCCTGCCTTTTTAATTTTTTGGGTCAGGCGTTTATCGGGTTCACTCGGTGTCAAGGTTCCGCTCGGATGGTTGTGGACCAAAATAACTGCCGTTGTCAAGCTCTTTAACAGTACGGCAAATAAGATGCGGACATCCACTAAAGTTCCTGTTATTCCTCCGTTAGAGGTTTCATATATTCCTTTTACCTTATTGGCATTGTTGAGCAGTATTATTTTAAAAGTCTCGTGCAGTTCAATAGTATCTTTGTTCCATTGACTGTAGGCTAAATCTGCAGCACTTTGGGAACAGGTTATCTTGGGAAGCAAATTTGCTTTTAAACTTCCACTATAACTTATCACGATTTCATTAACTTGTGCATTCATTTTGATTTCTTTTTAGGAGTTAATAATGAAAAGAGGGCGCGACTTTCGAGAGGAACGCCCTCTTTGTTTTAATTTACTCGGCTGAAGTATTGCCGTTTTTTACTCCCAACAAAAGGATTTCGTTGGCTTCCACTTCGGTCACATAGCGTTTTACGCCCTCGTTGTCCTCGTAACTACGGGATTTCAATTTTCCGCTAACTCCAATTTCCTTACCCTTTCCTGCATACTTCTCAATGATTTCAGCGGTCTTGCCCCAGGCTACTATAGAATGCCATTCGGTGTTTTGCACTTTTTCGCCCTTGTCGTTTTTGTAATACTCATTGGTTGCAAGTGAAAAACGGGCTACTTTTTTACCGTTTTCAAGGTTGGTAATGCTTGGTTCCTGACCAACGTTTCCAATTAGCTGTACGTGATTTTTAATAGTACTCATAATAAAAGAATTAAAGGTTAATTAATAGACTACCTGAACCTTTCAGGCAGTTTTCGTTTATATTTTTTTGAAGCGATTTACTTATTGTATCTTGAGCGTTTTCCTTTTTTTGTTTTTTTGGCCCCGCTTCCTTTTTGATGTTTTTGTGCGATTTCATAATGTTCATTTTAGATTTACTTCCCGTAGTGCCGTCACGTTACCTTTTTTTGTTGCTGATACATTTTCAATATTTGGAATTGATAAGGACTTATAAAAGGGAGTGTGCGACCGGTTATGCAGTCTGTTCAACTTCCAAATGTTGGTATTTTGCTGTCAAAAAAAGGGAAGGGACAGTGACGGCGCGGAAGTGGGTCTAAAGTCTTTAAGTGAATTACAAAAACATTGGAAGCGGGGCCAAAAGAAAGGATGGAAATCCGATTAAGCGGACTCCATTCCCGATTTTGGATTGAGAATGGAGCGTTCCGTTCCAGCGCAGTGGAATGGGTTAGCGGAATGGAAAGGAAAAATCGGGAATGGTGTCCAAGACCTTTGTAGGAAAGCTCTTTGCTCGGAATGCAGCTTTTCGCAAAATGGAGTGGCAATGTGCTGACCGCTTATGAAAAGGGGTTGTCCTTTTTAAGTAGGATGTAAAGCGGACTTGACTTCAAAGATGTAGATGGGAATGGAGCATTCCTGCGTATTTCAGCAGGGGTACCGCAATGGAAATCGGAAGCTTTGGAGTTGGGTCCAAGACCTTTTTAATGAAGCGCTTTTCCCGGAATGGAGCTTTTTCTGCGGAATGCAGGGGAATGGGCTGAGTGGGATTATAGTTCAAACCTTTCTAGTATATCCTATTTTTGAAAATAAAAAATTCCAGTTTAAGGTACTGGATGAACCTTTTATGACATTAAGCCATTTCATAGACAGCATTGAACAGTTTTTTGTCCAAGCGTTCTTGTTGTGAAAAGCTTTTCTTCAATGTATTGTGAAGCATTTGATTAAAAGCATTATAGCCTATCCATAAATTGGGTGCTTCATTAAGCAGCAGAGCTTCATTATCCAGAATTTCAAGGACTTCACGGGATTTCTTTGAAGGATCATTGTTCTTGTCGCTACATTCAAACCGGAACAATTTCGATCTGTCCAAGATTGCTTTCACAAATTCTTTAGTGTCAATGATTTTGAATTCCTTCATTCTATCGAACTTCCTGGTAATGGTGTAAAATTCATTGTCCAGGAACTTATCGAACAAATTGTTCAACCTTGGCATTATCAGGTCGGTATTGTTCTTACTGTGCTTGATAGCAAACTCAATTTCCGATTGTGAAACGTGAAGGCCATTGGAGCATACTTCCCGGTAAAAGCCAAAATGCCCAGATGTTTTTTCGCTCCCATCATAGGAATTCTTGAACCGTAGCATTGGCAGTATCAGGTCTTTTTCATTCTTGACCGAGAATTGGCTATTGTCATCGATGATAAAGTCGGTTATAAATGACCTATCATTCCTGTTGATTGTCCGTTTCTGATAGTTCAGTCCAGCACCGGTCAACATTTCTTCGGCTTTCTTGAAGAAAAGTTCATTGGGTACGTGGCCGTAGCTGTTGGACACCACGTTGACAATTTTGCCATTTGAGATAACGGCATTTTCAAGTCCCCTTCGGGATTCCATTTGTGTCAGGCTTCTCAAAGACTTCATTTCTGATGGAACGAAGATTTGATCCTGCTGTAAATTTGATAAATACATAACATTTGATTTTAGTTAAACAATAAATATTTAAGCTAGAACCAAACGGAAGATAAAATCTCGGCTCAAAAGGAAACGGAATAAATAGCGAGTGCAGTAGCGGCTTTATGCCGTAGTCTTTTGATGGGAATATTTTACGAGTTTAACTTTGCGCCGATATTGATTGAATACTTATCTATGTCTCTTTTTCAATTTGAAAAGAAAACCTACTCTTGAGGAGTAGGCTTTCACGAAATGGAATAGGAATGCCCACTGGTTTAGAACTTAAAATATTTTTAAACCGGGCCAGTGGAATGGAGTGGGAATGGGCTGAGTGGAATTATGAAATGAAATTGTCTTCATTCTTGGAATTTCTGCTATTCGAAAAGAAAAAAGTAAGTTCGCAAATGTAAATTTCGGACTTCCTCAAAACTAAAAATTAATGACACTATCCAACGCATCATCAGCATCTCGATGAATGAAGTTAGCCTGATAGTTTAAAGTAGTTTTCAAATTACTATGTCGATAGAGCTTTTGCAGCATTAAGGGGTGTATTTTATCACCTGCAATATTCCCAAAGCTGTGTCTTGCAATGTGATTGGATAAATTTTTTTCTATACCACATTCCTCTGCAATTCGTTTTAGATATTTATTGAGAAGCTTGGTAGCATTTTTTGTTTTAATATAAATTTTTTCAGCATCTTTAGGATGGACTTTTTTCAGAAAAGGAAATACATGTCCATTATAATGTGTCTTGTCATTTCTATAATAACTTAATATTTTCTCAGCTTTATGGGGGATTTTCAGGCTCAATGGTTTTTCGTTCTTATTCATTACATAATAAAGACGATTATCTTTAAAATCAGACCATTTCAGTTTAACCACATCGGAAATACGTATGCCTGCAAAATAGAAGGCGAAAAGCCAGACATTATGTGTATGCCAAATTGAAGCACCTTCTTCCAATTTTAGAGCTTCAATTTTTTCAACCTCTTCTATAGTCAGACCAATTTTGTTACCAGAACCAATTCGAATTTTCTCTTTTTCCCCTGCAAAAGGATAATATTTTTGATCAATAATACCTTCTTTTATTGCTAAATTAAAAAGTGTTCTAATAAAAATAAGCTGATTTGTAACAGTTCTTGTTTTTTGATTTAGGTAAGAAAGACAAAAAGTTTTATACTTATTTAGAAATGCCTCATCAATATCCTGAAATCGTAAAGCTGTACTTTTTTGGAAATAATTCACTCCATCCATCCACACATATTCGGATTTTTTAGCCCTACTTATACGCTCTGTACGCCTTTCTTTGATCTCCTTAATAACTGTAGCTTTGTTCTTAGTTTTTTTTAGGTTTAAAAATTCTTCTAAATTATAGAGGATTGACAATTCGGATTTAGCTACAGAGAATGTCCCCCTTTCATATTTTTCCTTTATGCGTTCAGCTGCTAATGCAAAAAAAGATTTTAATCCATCAGGACCTTTTAATTTTTCTTTGGCTTGTTTGGGAGTAATACGAACTTTGGAATCAAAATAAATATCATTAATCTCGGTCAACTTTTTCATCAAAAAATTGTTCAACTTTCTAGAATTGGGATGAGTCCTCTTAACTTTCCCGGCAATATTATCCCAATCCTTTTCGAACACATACTGTCCAAGCCAATGATAATTTGTTTTATAATTCTCACTAATCCTCAATGCAAGGGGAATTGTACCATCCTTTCTTATCATATTCTTTCGTAAAACAATCTTTACATTAGCCATAACCATTTAATTTAAAATTAAGTAAAGATAATAGAATGTTTTAATAGTTAGTACAGAATAAGTACAGAATAATTTGATTTTAACGCGTTACATTTAAAATCGAGTATTATATAAATCCCTGCAAATCATTCGTTTTATGGAGTTTTAGTTGAAATTGTATAGGTAAAACACCAGGTTCATAACCCGGAGGTCACGAGTTCAAATCTCGTTCTCGCTACATTTTAGATAAAAAGCCGGGAAAATTTTCCCGGCTTTTTCAATTGAAACAATATCTTCCTGTTTTATCTTGGAAGTAAATCCCTACTTATCTTTCTGGTGAATACTCAAAACAGGAACTTCCATATGATTGATAAGGGTCTCTGTGAGACTGGGGATAAAGAACTGAGCCAGGCCCGATTTTGAACCAGTGGCTATAGAAAAGATATCTATCTCTTCCTTCTCCATAAAATATTTTATACCCCTTATCTCGTTATTGGCATTAATTATATTTGTCCGGCATAAATCTTTCTGCTCTCCTTCGCAAAATTGGCTGAAAAGCATATCAGTTTCCTGCGTTTCTTTAAAATTATAAGGTGTATTAACATATAAAAGATCCAATGGCGCTGACAGAAGTGCCGATAATCCTAACACCTTTTTAAATGCATTTTTTTGTTTTTCACCAAAAGTTGAGGCAAATACCATTTTACCAATTTCATCACGGCCAGGCGCATTTTTTACAATTAGAATGGGTTTTGAAACACTTCTTATGATTTTCTGGGTATTGGATCCAAGGGAAAAATCCATGATCCCTTTTGATCCATGAGAACCCATTACAATAAGGTCTATCTCATCAAATTTTATATACTCTGCAATATTCTCTGCTCCAAGATTATAGACTAAAAGAGGGTGTGTAATAATGCCTTTATCTTCAAACCTTCGTGTAATGGAATTGAGTTTAATTTTGGCATCACTTATTTCTGCTCTGGTTTCGGGATATAACTTTTCCTTTTCAATTGAAATTACGTTCCAGTCTACAGGCGTGTTTACAACATGAAGAATATTTACGGTGGCTTGAGTGATTCCCGCAATTTTTAGGGCATACCAGGTGGCATTTTCAGACACCTCTGAAAAATCTGTGAGCAATAATATTTTGGCAAGTTGTTGCATGACTGGAAATATTTAGTTGAAGTATTTTTTAGGTATTTATATGGGTTTTAATTTTTAAAGAATAGATTTTAGCTTTGAGAGCATTACCAGCTCCGATTTATTTTTGCCTGCAAAAGTGGAGGCAATCCCATCGGCAGTTTTCCATATCATTTGTTTGATCTCCGGCGTGAAAAGCTCCTCATTATCGTTTTTAAAATCCTTGAACTCTTTGAAAACTGCGTAGGCCGAGGGTTGATTCAGGTCCATCCAGTCAAAGGTCATTTCAATTTGATCTGCCGCATTATATCCCCATTCCCCCGCGTTCACCAAATCATTTTTCCATTCATTTTCCAGGATGATCCTTAAGGTATTTCGTTCTTCATCCCTCACCCTTTTATCTGATGCTGCAATGGCGTAGAATAATTTTCCCAACTGTGAATAAAGGTCCTCGAGCGTATACATCTCAACGATTTTAAGGTGTAGTTAAATTAAGTGTAAGATTGAAAAATTACAATGATATTAATCAGGCTTTTTTATTAGATGAACAGGTAATAATTGTTACGGGAAACAATTATGTGAGAGAAATTGGTTATATTTAACTGGCAATTAAAATGGGAAAATTTTACCCCAAACAAGCTTTCTCAACCCCTGAGATTTTTTCCCCCTCTACCCCTCTTGGTTTTATTACAAACACATACAAAGCTTATACGTATGGAAACCATATTATATATAGAGGACGATCCTGTATTAAGGGAGAACACGAGAGAGATGTTGGAATTTTCCAATTTCAAAGTACTCACCGCAAAAAACGGAAAAATTGGGGTGGACCTTGCACTTAAACATTCTCCAGATATTATTCTTTGTGATATTATAATGCCTGTTTGGGATGGTTATAAGGTTTTCCAGGTTTTAAAAGAAAACCGATTAACCTACCGCATCCCATTTATTTTTGTTTCCGCCAAAGTAGATAAAGAAGATATAAGAAGTGGTATGAACCTGGGTGCAGATGATTACCTTACAAAACCATTTGAAGAAGAGGAGCTTATAAGCACCATTCAAAGCCGGCTGGAGAAGTATTCGAAACTTCAGGAAAATTACTCTTTCCCTTTAAAAAATTCAGCAATAGCACCCGTAAACAATCTTAGCGACCTTAAGGATTATATTGAATTAAATGGGGAATACTACGACTTCAAAAGAAAAAGTATAATTTACCGCGAAGATGAAAATGCCAATTATATTTATTTGCTGGAAGATGGTATAGTGAAGAATTACAAAATGGATGAGTATGGGAAGGAATTGATCACCGGTCTCTATAAAAAAGGAGACCTCCTGGGATTTTATTCTTTTGGTTCATCTTCTTTGTACGCCGAAACATCTACCGCTCTCGAAGATGGTATGGCTTACAGGATACTTAGCCTGGAATTTCGGAAACTCCTAAAACTTAATCCGGGATTAACCCTCGAACTGGCAGATCTTTTTTCTGAAAATCTTACCAATTTAAGAAAGCATCTATTGGATACAGCCTATGGTTCAGTACTTAAAAAAACTACCTATACAATTCTTCAGTTTGCCGAAAATATACAGGAGACCCCGGAGGATTCAATAAAGATCTCCAGGAGCGACCTCGCAAGCGTTGCCGGAATTTCTACAGAAAGTTTAATAAGAAGCCTTTCACAGTTAAAAAAAGATAATTTAATAGATATCGAAGGACGCAATATAAAGATCCTGGATCTTAAAAAACTTCATACCATTCGGTAAAGATCACATCCCCAATAAGCCTTTATCCTATCCCACATTTAATGAATTTTCCGGGTTGCTCTATCGCGGCATCCCGCCCAGGTCCAAAACAAATTTTATTATATATAATCACTAATATCATGAAAAACGAAAATCAAAATTTCAGGTATATCGAATGGAAAAGTCCTGAAGAAATGCATTTTTCCAGTTTGCAATGGACTTCTGAATTAAAATTTATAAGGGATGAACATAAATTCCTGGAAGACATGCTCAGAGAGTACACCCTACCCATAATTGAGTCACAGCATCTTGTTGAGACCAAGGAAATGATCATACGCTTAAGTGATTCAGAAAAAAAAGAAGAACAATTGCTCAAAGAAGTAATAAAACATTATAACGCCCTGGAAATTATGGTAGATGGGATAGACCAACCCGGTGAGGAAAAAAAGTACCGCGATGAGCATAGAAAACTATTAAAAGAAATGAATGCTTATACAAGGGATTACAGGATTTTAAAAAAGGCAATTTTTGCCACTGTGTCTGATGTTTTAAAACACCAGAAACAAAAAAGGTTATTGAAGCAGTAATTTATAATTACTACAAAACGAATGTTTAAGGATCGAAATGATGCCGGACACCAATTGGCAAAAAGACTTTTGAAATTCAAAGGTGAGGATATCCTGGTTTTGGGAATACCCCGTGGTGGAATACCTGTAGCTGAAATTGTTGCAAAATATTTGAAGGCACCTCTCAACGTTGCACTTAGTAAGAAAATAGGCCATCCCTTTAATAAGGAATATGCCATTGGAGCGGTGAGTTTGGAGAATTCTATTATAGATCCAAATGAGATTACACCTTCAGGTTATATTGCGCAGGAAACAGCTCATATAAGGGAAATTCTGGGATTACGCTACCGGCAGTACTATAAAAATGTGAGCGTACATGGTATTAAAAATAAGACGGTTATAATTATTGATGACGGAATTGCTACAGGAAACACAATGGCCCTAACCGTAGAATTGGTGGCCAAACAGCATTCTAATTCAATTATTGTAGCGGTACCTGTGGCCCCTGCAGGTACAATAAAAAAATTAAGAGACCTGGAAAAGATCCGGGAAGTGGTGTGCCTGGAAACACCAAAAAATTTCAGGGCAGTAGGCCAGTTTTATGAAGATTTTGAGGCAGTGACTGACTCTAAAGCAATTAGCATACTTGAACAAGCAAACTCTAATCAATAGTAATCTCATCAATAATGAAAAAATTAAAAGATAAAGTAGCAATAATAACTGGCGGGGCACAAGGTATTGGCCTTGCCACCGCAAAACTCTTTTTGCAGGAAGGAGCCTGTGTAATGCTGGTAGATATTGTGGAACCCGAATTAATAAAAGCCGTTAAAGAACTTAACAGCGGAAATGTTTCTTATTGTATTGCCGATGTGTCACAGGCAAACGAGGTGCGCGAATACGTAAATAAAACCCTTGAAACTTATGGCAAAGTCGATATTTTTTTTAACAATGCGGGCATAGAAGGAAAAGTAAAACCCATTATAGATTATCCCGAAGAAACCTTTGACAGGATAATAGGTGTAAATCTAAAAGGGGTTTGGTTGGGATGCCAATATGGTATTCCAAATATGAATAATGGAGGTAGCGTTATAATTACATCATCTGTGGCAGGACTTAAAGGTTTTAAAGGCCTTGGGGCCTATGTAGCCAGCAAACACGCATGTGTGGGTATTATGCGTACCGCTGCCCTTGAATGTGCTGAAAGAAAGATTAGGGTAAACAGTGTTCATCCCGGACCTGTAAATAACCGCATGATGCGATCAATAGAAAAGGAAATGTCTGTTAATAATCCGGAAGAAGTGCAAAAAGGTTTTGAGGCAACAATTCCCTTTGGACGCTATGCCGAATCTGAAGAAGTTGCCCAACTGGTTTTATTTTTAGCCGGTGATGACAGTAGTTATTTAACGGGAACCATTCAAATCATAGATGGTGGAATGCATTTAAGCTAAATGGAAACAGAGGTGAGAAACAGGTTTTCACCTCTGTTATTTTAATTTCATTAATAAGGCTACATTTCTTTTTCAGCTTCAGCTATATTAATATTATCTATTCCTTTTAATAAAGCATCGGGGTTAAAAGAAATACTATCTATTCCTTCATTTACCAGGAACGAGGCAAACTCCGGAAAATCACTGGGAGCCTGCCCACATAAACCAATTTTTATTCCTGCATTATTTGCCTTTTTAATAGCCATTGCGATCATAGATTTCGCGGCATTGTCATTTTCATCAAAGTGAGAGGCCATAAGCTCTGAATCCCTGTCAATTCCCAGGGTAAGTTGGGTAAGGTCATTGGATCCTATTGAAAATCCATCAAAGAGGCTGGCAAATTCTTCAGCCAGGATCACATTGCTGGGAATTTCCACCATCATATAGATCTCCAGCCCATTTTCCTTTTGAGCCAGCCCATTCTTTTTCATTATTTCAATTACTTTTTCACCTTCGTCAAGGGTACGGCAAAATGGGATCATTACCTTCACATTGGTAAGTCCCATGTCATCCCGAACTTTTTTTATCGCCTTACATTCAAGGGCAAAACCTTCCCTATAAAGCTCATTATAATACCTGGCCGCCCCCGAAACCCTAACATAGGATTTTCCTCTTTGGGTTCAAACTGGGTTCCTCCCAAGAGGTTAGCATATTCATTGGTCTTAAAATCACTCATTCTCACTATTACCTCTTTTGGATAAAATGCCGAGGCTATAACTGCAATTCCCTGGGACAGCTCATCTATAAAGTAATCTTCTTTTTGAGCGTAATTTCGCGTAAGTACTGCAATTTCTTTTTTAACCTCCAGGTCTTTAATTTGATCAAAATTTACAAGGGCCATGGGATGAATTTTGATCATATGGGTTATTATAAATTCCATTCTCAACAATCCTACCCCGTTATTTGGAAACAGCGAAAGCTGAAATGCCCTTTCAGGATCTGAGAGGATGAATTTTACTTCGGTTTTGGGAAGTTTTATTGCAGAGAAATCAATTCTTTTTTCATCAAACTCCAGCGCACCTTTGTAAACAAACCCCGTTTTTCCTTCGGCACAGGAAACGGTAATAATTTCGCCATCCCTGATTTTTAAGGTTGCATCATTTGTTCCCACAATGGCCGGAACGCCCAGTTCCCGTGCTACTATCGCAGCATGACTGGTACGCCCACCCCGGTTTGTGACAACCCCGGCGGTCATTTTAAGCAATGGGTCCCAGTCGGGGCTGGTAGTATTGGTAACAAGAATATCTCCCGGTTTTAACAGGTGTGAATCTTTGGGTGATCCTAATATCCTTGCAGGGCCTACAGCTATTTTGGATCCAATGGCATTTCCGGCTGCAAGCAGTTCGCCGGTTTTCTTTAAATTATATTCAATAAAAACATTTTGTTCTGCAGTGTGGTGCACTGTTTCAGGCCTGGCCTGGGTGATAAACAATTCATTGGAAATCCCGTTTTTTGCCCATTCTATATCCATGGGTTTACCATAATGTTTTTCAATAGCGAGCGCCCAGTGAGCCAGGGTAAGAATTTCTTCATCGGGCAACACATATTTATTTTGTTTGGAAATTTCAGTATCAATATTTGTGGTAGAGGCATGACCATGAGATTCGGCATAGATCATAGTTTTTTCTTTACTTCCCAATCTTTTTTGAATAATGGCATTTTTACCTTGTTCAAGGGTAGGTTTGAAAATATAGAATTCATCGGGATTTACAGATCCCTGAACAATGTTTTCCCCCAGGCCGTATACCCCGGAGAGTTGTATCAGGTCTTTAAATCCCGACTCAGGCTCCAGGGTAAAACCTATCCCGGAACAGGCCCTGTCACTTCGTACCATTTTTTGAACCCCTACAGAAAGGGCAATTTCATCATGCTTAAACCCCTTATCTTCCCTGTATTTAATTGCCCTGTTCGTGTAAAGAGAGGCAAAACATTCCAATACAGCCGTAAGTAAGGCATCTTCTCCAATAATATTTAGATAGGTGTCATGCTGCCCCGCAAAACTGGCATCTGGCAAATCTTCAGCGGTAGCGCTACTGCGTACGGCCACTTCTATGTCTTCGTTTCCTCCCAAGTCACGGTAAGCCTGTATGATCTCTTCTGAAAATCTTTGAGATAACTGAGAATCCATGATCAATTTCCTTGCATTGGAACCAATCTCGTTAAGATTGGAAAAATTTTTCCGGTCTAATTTTGTAATAAGTTCCCTCAAACCCTGTTCTATCTCATTTTCCTTCAGAAATAACCAAAAAGCATTGGCGGTGGTTGCAAATCCATCTGGCACCCTCACTCCTTCCTTAGATAATTCATTGAACATTTCTCCCAGGGAAGAATTTTTCCCACCTACCACCGGAAGATCTGCTATACCTATTTCTTTAAATTTTTTAATTAAAACTGTCATTTTAAAAGAGTTTTATTTTAATAAAGCAAAATGGAATACCCAATATTTAAAAGGTACAGGCCTGCTAAAAAAAGAATTACATAGATAACCTGCACAAACTTGATATTAATTGATTCCAGTTTCCTGGATGAGGGATCTGGAAAAATAAAAAGGGCAAGTCCCAGGAAGAGAGATGTCCAGCCAATGGCAGTTATAATAAATTTCCAGCCAGGTTCCCATATATTATGTAAAAGGAGGGAGACCAATCCAAGTATTATAGCCAGAAAGGCCGTAATAATAAGGAATTTTTGATCCCTTAGATCAGCAAAAATTTGTCTGATCCTTATAGGGTTAAAGGTTAAAATGATAAAAAAAATAATTAGATACCAACCCCAGAACCTGGCTAAAAATATAGAAATGTCCACTTTATAAAGTTTTGATTGCATACAAGTTAGTCCAAACAGGATGTTTTAAATATGATAATTGTCATTAGCCGGGAAAGATTTTTTTAAGAAATTGGAATTACAACAACCTGGATTTTTCAGATTAAAAAATTATAATGAAAAGCAATTTATTTCTCAGCACGGCGGCCGGTGCTCCTAAGGAGCCTAATGGTGCGCCCAAAGAACCGGAATTTCCTCCTGAAGAAGAACCTTACTTACCACCAACAGAACCACCTACAATTGTTCCTCCGGAAGAAGATCCTGTATACCCACCGGATATACCTGAACCCGGTGAGCCCGAAGTCCCCTATGATCCAGAAGAACCGGAATGGGACTAAAGATGATTTCCAGAAATATAAGGTGAAAAAACAGCGGGTATTTTGCCGAATGAGGGTTAAAATTCGAATTCAGTTCAATGACATTTGTCATCATTACGAAGATCAAAAAACATTAACTTCAAGGTTATAAGTCATTGATTTTTAATCATTCATTATATAAAGTAATGTTACAGGACAATCTACAACCAGCTGATCTTCCCTTCCAGATCCCTCAACCCGTATTGGAAAAACTTGACGTGCTCTTTTTTAAAAAAGGACAACTTATCTTTTCTGAAGGCAGTACGCCCCTGGGGGCATTTCTTTTACAAAAAGGAAAGGTCAAAATCTCCAAGACTGCAAGCCAGGGAAAGGAACAGATCATGAGAATAGTTTCACAAAGGGAATTTTTAAGTAATTCTGATCTCTTTACATATTCTAAATACAGTACTTCTGCAAAAGCACTGGAGGATTCTTATTTACTGTTCATTTCGAGAGAGGAATTTTGGACCCTGCTTAGGGATCAAAATTATCTGTTTGAAAAGCTATTGCACCAAATGTGTGTAGATATAAAACAGGTAGAGAGGAAAATAGCTGACCTGGCGTATAAACCTGTACGGGGAAGACTCGCAGAAGCCATCCTGGACCTGGATAAAAAATTCAATACCCTTAACAACGGGTATCATTCAGTTCTCATAACCCGGGCAGATCTTGCTGGTTATGTGGGAACAGTCAAGGAAACCGTAAACCGGTTATTATCTGAATTCCGCAAGGAGCACCTTATTTCCACAACCGGAACAAAGATCAATTTAATTGACCTGGAAGGACTAAATAAAATTTGTAAAATGTATAATTAAAGCAAAAGCGGGGAATCTTTCCAAGAAAAATTTCCCGCTTCATTTTTTATCCCCCCAAAAAGAAAACTTTAAGAACGGAGATATAAAACGTCAGATCTACGTTATTCTGGCTTCTTCACCAAAATCAACATTCTCAGAATTTAACTGCTATGCGCCTTTACAATCCCATCTTTAGTTCTAAAATAAAAGAATTTCAAGTGAAAAGCTACATTTTAGTTTGACCTCTAAAGGCCAGCCTTTTATCTTTAATCTGATATTATAAATCTATTAAATTCCAACAAGAAAAAGAGTAACATTAGTCCTTGGGGAAAATGACTTTTATTACTCATAGTAGTGCTTCGAAATTAAAATTCAAATCCTCACTTCCCTCATAGAAGTTCTGCGGAAAAAATTTAAGATTTTGACAAACTTATACTATTCCATTATGGCTTTTTAAAATTCAGAGTAACAAATATCACCTTTTTTTTAAGAGTTTAAATTCCTTATAATCAGCCAAATATACTTAACTTAAGATGGCATTAAAGTAAATTAAAAAACCAGGGGAAAATGAAGGTGTTAACATTTGGATGGGAGTTCCCTCCTCATATTTCCGGAGGGCTGGGAACGGCATGTTATGGCCTTACCAAAGCCCTTCAGGAAGAAAATGTCTCTATTATTTTTGTTGTTCCCAGGGTTTTTGGCAATGAAAAAATGGAACTTGTAAATGCTTCATCTATTATTATAAAAGAGCCCTTACCTACTCCTGCACGCATACGAAGAACAAAGAAAAAAACAGGAAGATTTGAAAAACTACATGTCTCCTCTTCCCTAACCCCCTATTCAGAAACCGGTATCTGGGATAAACGTGAGAAAATAAAGAATTGGAATTACCGGCTGGATACTGATAAAGTACCGGTGGAGAGAGTTAAGAATAAGGGAATTCGTTATAGATTCACCGGTACTTACGGGCCATCTCTCCTAAATGAGGTGAAGAGATATGGAGAAGTGGGAGGGGAAATTGCGCGCCAACATAATTTTGATCTCATCCACGCTCATGATTGGTTAACGTTTCCGGCAGGAATTGCTGCAAAAAAAAACTCCGGAAAACCCCTTGTGGTTCATGTTCACGCTACGGAATATGACCGCGCAGGATTAAAAAATATGGACCACCGAATTGTGGCGATCGAAAAAAACGGATTCAACGCGGCAGATCTAATAATGGCGGTAAGTAATTGGACCAGGGAGATCCTTACAGAAATTTATGAAATAGATCCCGATAAAATAGTAGTAGTGCATAACGGTATACAGGAGGAAGATAATTCCCCATTTACCGCTATCACCCGTGTAAGTGAAAACATTGTTACTTTTTTAGGTAGGGTAACCTACCAAAAGGGCCCAAAATATTTTGTCCAGGCTGCTGCCAGGGTTTTGGAGCAGTTCCCTGAAACCCATTTTATAATTGCGGGTGCCGGGGATCTTTTGCCATCAACAATAGATCAAATTGCACAATTAAAGATCTCCTCCAGGGTACATTGCACAGGGTTTTTAAAGGGAGAGAAAATCAAGCAAATCTGGTCTGTGAGTGATGTATTTGTAATGCCATCGGTTTCTGAACCTTTTGGTATTGCCCCGCTGGAGGCAATTAGGGCAGGAGTACCGGTAATCGTCTCAAACCAGTCCGGGGTGGCAGAAGTGTTGGAAAATGTTATTAAGGTTGATTTCTGGGATTCTACTGCGCTGGCCGAAGCGATCATTCAAATTCTTCAAAACAAAAATTTGGCAAATTCCCTTAGAAAGGAAAGCAAAAAGGAATTGGAACATCTTACCTGGAATATTGCTGCCAGAAAGATTAAAAATCAATATCATGAAGTATGCACAACCAAACCATAAACACACTTACCTTAATTTATACTTTCAGGTACACCAGCCCAGAAGGCTTCGAAATTTTGAATTTTTCGATATAGGTACTTCCAGGTCTTATTTTAATGGTGATCTTAACAGGTTCTTAATTAACCGGATAGCCCATAATTGTTATTTACCTGCCAACAATATGTTGCTGCAGCTCATTAAGGCAAATCCTGCCATTAAAATAACATTTTCTATTTCAGGTACGGCATTAGACCAGTTTAATTTGTATGCGCCCCAGGTTATTGAAAGTTTTCGTGAGCTGGCCAAAACCGGTTGTGTAGAGTTCCTGGGCGAAACCTATTACCATTCCCTTTCCTTCCTCATTAATGAAGAGGAATTTTGCGACCAGATAAAACAACATTCCAAGAAAATTCGGGAATATTTTGGGATACAACCTTCCATTTTCAGAAATACAGAATTGTTGTACTCGAATTATATAGCCAAAATAGTGACAAAGCTGGGTTTTAAAGGAATTTATCTTGAAGGGGTTGAGCGGTTATTTGAGGACCTGGATCAAAATAAATTATTTAAACATCCTCACTTGCCCATTATCCTCTTTCCAAGAAATTATATTTTAAGTGACGATATTGCCTTTAGATATTCAAACACAAACTGGAGTGAATGGCCTTTAACCGCAACAAAATATATTAGTTGGCTTGAGAACCTCACAAACCCCGGAAATTTTATATGTATTGGAATGGATTACGAAACTTTGGGAGAACATCACAGGAAAGAAGAAGGGATCTTTGCATTTATGGAAGAATTTATTTCCAAAGCCGCTAATAGCTCCGTGATGGAGTTTTTAAACCCAACCCGGGCGATGGAGATCTTACCTGCCAAATACTCAATTTCCAGCCCAGGTATTACTTCCTGGGCAGATGTTAGAAAGGATAAAACCGCGTGGTTGGGGAATGAATTGCAAAGGGATGCATTTGCTTCTCTTAAAAAATTAAATCCACTTATTAAAAAGGTCAAAAATCCTGCTTTGATAAGAGACTATAAATACCTTCAAACTTCAGATCATTTCTATTATATGTCTAAGGAAACAGACGATGATGGCCAGGTGCACCAGTATTTCAGTCATTACAACTCCGCTTATGAAGCTTTTTTGAATTATATGAATGTTCTGGCAGATCTTGAATGGAGAATAAAACAAGAGATTAAATATTCCGTAAGACGAAACAGAAAGCGTGTTTTGAAAAAAGTAAAAAGGAAATCCTGAGAGGGATTTCCTTTTTTTATTTTATTTAAAAATGTTCACAAAGGTTTTTCCTTGAACCTTTCCTCTTCTAGAAATGATTCGATATCCTTATTTATTTCTTTAAGCATGGCTTTCCCTAAAATTCCCTTCTCACTTAGTCGTGCCAAGATCTCAAAAGCCTGCGGTGTTTTCAACATTTATCAATTTTGTCCAGTTCTGCCATATAAGCCTTAACGAAACGCTTTTTATCCTGTTCGGCAATATAATTTCGCTTAACATCAACCACAATAAATCTAATTAGATTTTGAATTCCACCTATAAGATCCAGATCCAGGGCCTGTTCAAGTTGACTAATAGTTCTTTGTCTTTTGTTGGTAGCATGATGGAAATACCAGTTGATAACGGCTATAAGCGCAATGAATCCAATTACAGCTCCAATGGCATAGGCCTGAAGCAATGCATCATCAAACCGTACCCCGGGACTAAACACCCAATACATTTGGATGAAATAAATATACAGAGGTATAATTATAGCAACCTTATAGGGCCTGAAAATTAACCCAAGGATTAATAACAATGGAGAAAACGTTTGCATAAACACCCAGATGAAAGTCTGGGTATCTGCAAATCCATAGGTATTTGAAAGGTCAAAGGAAATTACTTTATCGGCAAAAAGTACTAAACCGGATAAAGCTACCAGAATACTTGCAAAAGTTCTAATCGTTACCTTGAGAACCTGGTCGTCGTATTTTATCCTTGTCAACTTCTTCCATATAGATTCCCTGGGTACCCGGACGTTGAATTTTTGTTCGGTCGACGTTGTATTGTTCATAATCTTCTAATGAATCTGTGGTACAACCTATTAATAGGCTAACAGAAAACAGGGCAAGAAATACATTTTTCATGGTGTAGGTTTTTAAATTCCTACTAATGTATTTAATTTGAAAAAGTTAAGCCTGTCTTTGACAATAAATTAACAGTTGTACGAGTTAGGATATAAATCTAATAATTTTATTTTAAAATTTCCTTAAAATATTTACATTGGGTAGTATTCATTATGGGATTCAAAAAGTTGTTTAAATATTCTTAATGTACATATCATGAAACATATAGTTGTTCTTACAGGCGCCGGAGTGAGTGCTGAAAGTGGAATAAAAACCTTTCGCGACGAAGACGGGCTTTGGGAAGGTCATGATATTATGGAAATTGCTTCACCCATGGGATGGGAACAAAACCAGGTGAAAGTGTTGGATTTTTACATTAAAAGGCGCAGGCAATTGCTCGAAGTTCAACCAAATCCCGCACATTATGCCCTTGTAAAGCTTGAAGAAAAATATAAGGTAAGCATCATTACCCAAAACGTAGACGACCTTCACGAAAGAGCAGGGAGTACAAATGTGCTGCACTTACACGGAGAATTATTAAAAGTAAGAAGTACATTTGATGAAGATCTCGTAATGGACTGGAGGACAGATCTAAAAATTGGGGATTTTTGTGAACATAATCATCAATTGAGGCCTCATGTAGTATGGTTTGGAGAAGCTGTGCCCATGTTTCAAATTGCTGCTGAAGTAACAGAACAGGCAGATATTCTATTAATTATTGGAACTTCGATGCAGGTTTATCCTGCTGCGGGACTTATGGATATGGTGAGGATGGGGACCCCTGTCTTTTTTATAGATCCAAAACCTTCCATTGCTTCTGGACCTAATATAACGGTGATCCAGAAAAACGCAGCCACCGGGGTTTCTCAACTTGTGGATAGTCTTCTGGAAGAGGTTTAAAAAGTATAAATAAAATTGCTTCTGAAATTAACTTCGCTACAATCTTTTTAAAAATGGGTAAAGGCTTATCTTTAGCCTTTCAAATTTTAAAAAATATATAATGACATCCCTTACTGCAATTTCACCCATAGACGGAAGATATCATCAAAAAACCCAATCTCTTATTCCCTATTTTAGTGAGGAGGCACTTATAAAATACCGGGTAAGGGTTGAGATAGAGTATTTTATCGCCCTTTGCAACCTTCCCTTACCACAGCTTAAGGATGTGAATGATGAAGTGTTTCATAAACTGCGCGATATCTATAGAAATTTTAGCAGCAAAGATGCCCTGGCAGTAAAAGAAATCGAAAAAACCACCAACCACGATGTAAAAGCCGTGGAGTACTTTATTAAGGAGAAATTTGATCAATTACAATTAGGGAAATTCAAAGAATTCATACATTTTGGATTAACCTCTCAGGATATAAATAATACTGCAATTCCTTTAAGTCTTATGGAGGCGGTTCACGAAGTATACACGCCACAACTGGATTTGATCATCCATAATTTATCTGTTTTAAGCAAGGAATGGGCAAAGGTGCCAATGTTGGCACGTACACACGGTCAACCGGCCTCTCCTACCCGTTTGGGCAAAGAATTACAGGTTTTTATTACCCGGCTTGAAGTACAACAGGAGCAAATGAAAGCCATCCCGCACTCTGCAAAATTTGGAGGAGCTACCGGAAATTTCAATGCTCATAAAGTAGCGTACCCATCAATAGACTGGAAAGCATTTGGAGGTGCTTTTGTAAAGGATAATTTGGGATTGGAACATTCCTTTCCAACTACACAAATAGAGCATTATGATAATATGGCTGCCTTGTTTGATAATCTCAAGCGCATTAATACTATTATTATAGATCTAAACAGGGATTTCTGGACCTATATATCCATGGATTATTTCAAGCAAAAAATAAAGGAAGGGGAAGTAGGATCTTCTGCAATGCCTCATAAAGTTAACCCTATAGATTTTGAGAACAGTGAAGGAAACCTTGGAATAGCTAATGCTGTTTTTGAACATCTTTCAGCTAAATTGCCGGTAAGCAGGTTACAACGTGACCTTACTGATAGTACAGTGTTGCGAAACATTGGTGTTCCCCTGGGTCATACATTAATTGCCTTTCAATCTACCCTGAAGGGATTGGATAAATTATTGCTGAATGAAACCAAGATCAACCAGGATCTCGAAAATAACTGGGCTGTGGTTGCTGAGGCTGTTCAAACTATCCTGCGCAGGGAAGCATATGAAAATCCATATGAAGCCCTCAAAGGCTTAACCCGAACCAATACCGGAATTACACAGGAAAGTATTTCCAATTTTATAGAAACCCTAAATGTTTCAGAAGAAATAAAAATTGAGCTCAAATCTATAACTCCCCAAAATTACACGGGAATATAAAGAACAAAACCCCCGCAGGAATTAAACCTGCGGGGGTTTTTAAAATATAATTTTTCTTTTTCTATTGTACTCTTTCAGCAAATAACCCGTTAAGTCCTGAAAAACCTGAAAGGTCTATGTCACCTTTTTCCATTGATTTTACCAGGGCAAGAATATCTCCGGGATTCATTTCATCTCCAAGAACACGCGCAAGTCCCATTCCCCTATTCTCATCAAATCCATATAGAATGATCTCATTTACTGCTTCTTCCTCACCGGTAAAATAGATCTCTACCCGGGTATCTCCACTACCATATCGCATAAGCAGCTGGTACTTTTCATCTTTTAAGATATTGGCTACATTAAGCTTTTCATTTTCAATTTTTTCAATGTTCTCTGCCTTTTTGGGAATGGCGAGCACATTTACTTTTTTCACCGTTTCAAGGGTACGCCTTTGGGCGTCATCCAGGGAACCCATATTGGTTAACATGCTCGCGGGGATATCTATTGCTACAAAATCTTTGTTATTTTGATTTTCAACATAATATTCCTGCAAACTTTGCTCGCCGTTACAAGCGGTTATTCCAATACCCAAAATAACAACGCTTAAAAACTTTAGAAATCTCATTATTTGGTTTTTTTATTCTTTACATTTTTTAACTCCTCAGACCCGGGAACTTTAAGATCTGAAGTTAATTGAGAAATCTTTGTAAGGTCAAGATTTCCCGTAATACTCATAATTACGGATATAGGTTTACCGTCTTTTTCACCTTCCATGAACATGAAAAGTTCACTAACAAAATTTTCGTTTTTTCCGGGTTTAGAGTAGAACTTAATATTATTCCCCTTTTCACTCACTCTCATTAGCTCATCCAAAGATCCTTTATTAAGGTACGCCGAAACATCCGTAGCCATTTGAGAACGTACTGAAGATAGATTGGAGGTGTAAATACGTATTTCCTTTAGATTCTCTATAAGGTTGAGATATTGCTGTGCTTCCGGATCTGTACTGCTAAGGTCAACTTTGGACAATAGTTTGAACATTTTACTCGTCATTACAACGGCATCCACGTCTTTCATGGAATCATATTTCTCAAAATTCTGGCCGTAACCTGTGAATGAGATTATACCAATTAGCGCTAAAATTATCGATTTTTTCATGGGTTCTATGATTTAGTTATTTTTTTAAATATTTGTTTTTTGCTTTATCAAATTCTGTTACGTAAGTCATTTCTTCAGTCCCGGTGTTCAGGGCCTGGGAGACCAATAATAAGGTTTCCCTGGCTTTTAAATAGGCTTCTTCAGGATCTTCAATTGTTCCAAGATTATTTTGATCCAGTTCCGGCCCAGTATTATTCACCGCGGTAAATATTCCAATCGCTATTAAAATGCTGGCCGCAATTCCCCACCATGCAAATCCTTTTCTTTTTTTAGACAGAACTGCGTCTTTGGAATAAGTTTGCTTCCGGGCATTCAATGTAAAAGAAAATAATGTCTCATACTCCTTTAAGTGATCCGGAACATTTCCTGAAGTAAAATATTTCTGTAATAATTTTTCTTCTTCAAGGCTGGTATTTCCTTCCTTATATTTTTCGAGTAAAACTTTTATTTCAGTTAATTCCATAGCGGTGTTTTTTTAGCAATTCTTCTCTTATTTTTTTTCTTGCCCGCGACAATGCGACTCTTATGGCTGTTTCATTCATTTGGGTAATCTCTGATATCTCCTCATAGTCATATTGCTCCACATCACGCAATTGAAAAATGAGTTTTTGCTGCTCCGGCAAACTTTTCAGTATTCGCTCCACCTGCTCCAATTCATCGCTATACTCCAACTGCACATGGATGTTGGTCTGGTTATTATCATAATTACTATGAACAATTTTTAAATTATTGTTCTGTTTCAGTTTTAATTGATCCAGACAATGGTTTTTTGTAACCGTCATCGCAAATGCTTCTAAATTGGCATAATGCTTGAGTTTATCATTTCGGCTCCACAATTTTAAAAGAACTTCCTGTATTGCATCCTCGGCTGCTTCCCGGGATGTAAGCAAACGCAGTGCCAAACGATACATTTTATCTTTAACAGGATCAATTAACCTTATAAATGTGGTTTGCTTCATTCAAAGTGGTTGTTAGTACCTTTCTATCTTTACGACGAATAGGTTACATAATTGTTACAAAAATTTTTAATTTACGATTTTGTCGTTACTTTTAAAGCTTCGAAAAACCCTAAAAACGAAATATGAAAATTTACAAATTATTTTTTCTTTCCCTCTTGGTAGCTGGATTTACTTCCTGTTCAACTGATGAAGATGATAAAGGCGAGTTACCAACAGGGCCTACAAGAAATCTTACGGTAGAAAATTTTATTTACCGTGGCCTTAACGAAATTTATCTATATAAGGCAAATGTTCCTCAGCTTGCTGATGGTTTCTTTGCTTCTCAGGCTGAAAGAAATGATTTTCTTGATAATTATGCTACCCCGGAAGATCTTTTTTATGAAGGTTTAACTGCTTCCCAGGATAAATTTAGTTTTATCGTAGATGATTATATTGAACTGGAAAATTCTTTTAGCGGGATAAGTACTACAACAGGAATGTCCTATGTGCTGAGTTATATCGCGCAGGGATCTGATGATATTCTGGGTTATGTACGTTATGTACTTCCGGGAACCTCTGCAGAAGCTCAGGGAGTAAAACGTGGGGATATTTTTACGAAAGTTGATGGTCAAAAACTTACTGCAAGTAACTATAGCGCTCTTTTGGCAGCCTCAAGCTTCACTATTACTCTTGCAAAACTGGAGGGTAGTGTACTTACTGATACTGATGTAACAATTACGCTTACCAAACAGGAATATAATTCAAATCCCGTTTTTATTGCAAAAACCCTGGATGTTGGAGGCCAAAAGGTTGGTTATTTAATGTATAATAGTTTTACTGCAGATTATGATGTGCAGCTTAACAATGCCTTTGGAGATTTTAAATCGGCTGGTATAACAGATCTTATTCTGGACGTGCGATATAATGGAGGGGGATCTGTAAGAACCGCGACAGACCTTGCATCAATGATTACCGGCCAATTTGCCGGCCAGCTCTTTATGAAAGAGGTTTGGAACCAGAAATATCAAACATATTTCGAGCAAAACGAACCGGAAAGATTGTTGAATAAATTTAATACTAAACTTAAAACCGGGGAAACCATTAACAGTCTTAATCTTGGAAGAGTATATATATTAACTTCGGCAAGATCGGCTTCTGCCAGCGAGCTGGTTATTAATGGCCTTGATCCATATATTGATGTGGTACAAATTGGTGACGTAACTACAGGAAAATTTACGGCTTCCGTTACCTTGTATGATTCCCCTAATTTTGGAAGGGCTAATGCTAATACCACTCATAAATACGCAATCCAACCCCTGGTATTAAAATCTGTAAATTCGGCGGGAGTTTCAGATTATGTGAATGGTTTAACCCCCGATTATACCTTAAAAGAAAACATTAGAACACTTGGGGTGCTTGGTGATCCTGATGAGCCTTTGCTTAAACTTGCTTTAGATGTGATACAAGGCAACAGGGTATCTATACCACAAAGTGTTGAAGAATTTAAATTTATGGGAGAAAGCAATATGTTTGATCTCGACTATCAAAGGATGTATATAGATGAGTTACCTCCTGTTATCCCCCGGGAGTAACTACAAATATTAAATCTGAAAAGGGGTTTCATACTTAAATTGAAACCCTTTTTTATTGGATTTAATAAATTTTGGCACATTATATGAATTATGAAGTAATGAGTTCTTTTGCCATTTTGTGAAGATATTTATTTGAAATTCACAGGCTTAATTGAAATTTTAATAATATTTTGGACCTTCGAAAAAATAGAATGTTTTTATTTCATCTTTTGGGGCCATATTAAAAAAATACATATGAGATCATACTTGAAAATTTTACCCATATTTCTTTTTACATTTTTAACCGCTCTGTTTTTTATTTCCTGTTCTGAAGATACAGAGGAAGTAGAAAAAGCAACTGCTGCTGCGACTACACCACCTGTAACGGCAGAATTTGAAGTGGAAAATTTTATATATCGCGGGATGAGCGATGTTTACCTTTACAAGAATGATGTGGCAGTTTTAAAAGAAAATTATTTTGCCAGCCAGGCTGAAAAAAATAATTATTTTTCTACCATCTCTTCCCCCACAGCCCTATTTAAAAAATTTATGTCTTCCCAGGATCGCTTCAGTTACCTTATTGAAAATTATGAGGAAATGGATAAGATGTTATCAGGTACCACTTCCACTACAGGTATGGAGTTTGGATTGGTAAATTACTGTAGTGGTTGTTCAGAAGTTTTAGGATACGTGAGAAATGTTCTGCCGGGTTCAAACGCAGATCAAAATGGTGTAAAAAGGGGGATGATCTTTAACAGGATTGGGGGGCAGCAGCTTACCACCTCCAATTACAGCTCCCTGCTGGCAGGAACAACCTACACTATTGGACTTGCAAAAATAGAGGACAATACAGTAAGCAATTTACAGCAGGAAATTACCCTTACCAAAAGAAGCCATACCTCGAATCCAGTCGTGATAACTAAAACATTAGATGTAGACGGCTCTAAAGTGGGATATCTTTATTACAACAGCTTTGATGCAGATTTTGATGAGGAGCTTAATGCTGCATTTGGAGATTTTAAAGGAAATGGTATCACAGACCTTGTTCTGGATCTTCGTTATAACGGTGGAGGTTCTGTAAGGACAGCTACAGATCTTGCGGCAATGATCACAGGGCAGTTTTCCGGGAAGGTTTTTATGAAAGAAAAATGGAATGAGAAATACCAGGCATATTATGAGCAGCAGGATCCTCAAAGTTTACTAAATAACTTTAATAAAAGCCTGAGAACGGGAACGGCAATTAACAGTTTGAATTTAAACCGGGTCTTTGTTTTAACCACCAGGGCTTCAGCCTCGGCCAGTGAATTGATCATTAATGGTCTGGATCCTTATATAGATGTAATACATATTGGAGATGTAACAACCGGAAAATTTCAGGCTTCTGTAACCCTTTATGATTCTCCCAATTTTTCTGAGGAAAGCGCTGCTTTAAAGACCACGCATACCTACGCAATGCAACCCTTGGTCCTTAAATCCCTGAATGCAAATGATGTATCAGATTATGTGAATGGTCTAAATCCAGACCTTGTGCAACGGGAGGATATTAAAAATTTAGGAACGCTTGGAGATGTTAATGAACCTTTACTTAAAACTGCTATTGATTTTATTAAGGGCAACAGGGTTTCTATTAAAGATGTAAAAACGTATGCCCCGGTTGGAGATAACCAAATGTTTGAACCTAATTACCAGGCAATGTACCTTGATAATTTCAGCCTTCCTGTGCTGGAGGAATAAAAAAACATTAATTATAAGATAAAAGGGTTTCAGATGCACTGAAACCCTTTTTTGTTTTTTAAAAATTAAGGGCAAGGCCTATACGGCCATTTCTACCGCGGGTTGTGAACCTGTAAATTTCTTCGTAAGATTCATTGGTAATATTATCAATCCCGGCAAACATTCTTATATTTTCATTGACACGGTAGCTTAGAAAATAATTCAAAATTCCGTAACCGTTTAAAAGAACCCTCTCATTTTGAAAACTTTCACTGTTAAAAAAGGTATCAGTTCGTTCATCGTTAAACTGGTATGTGAGAGATGAAAAGATATCGTCGGTAATTTGATATCCCAGAACTGCATTTACCTTATGGGTAGGAATTCTTAAGGCAAACCTTTCTGCTGCTTTTGTATATGTGTAGTTTCCGGTAAGATCAAGATCCGGCAGAATCTCTGCCCTTACCTCAACTTCAACACCACGGGCTTTAAAAGTCTCCCCGATGTTACGATACTGAAAAATAAAATTTTCAGGATCTATGGTTACAAAATCAACAAAATTCTCAGTTTTTCTCTCAAAGTAAACTCCACTTAATCGAAAATCTTTCCAATCTAATTCCATTCCCAATTCCAGGGTGCCACTGCTTTCGGGTTTAAGTTCGGGATTTCCGTAAATGGGATCATATAATTGATACAGGGATGGGGTAATATACGCCGTACCATAAGAGGCCAGGGCTTTTAAGTACCCTTCGCTTAAGGAGTGCGTGTATGAAGGATTAATATTATAAACCAGGTGACTACCATATTCACTGTGAATATTAAGACGGGCACCTGTGTTAACATTTAAACCCCAACTTGATAAATATACCACATTTACATATGGATCTATGATATCAAAATTTGCTTCCTCTGCATTAGTAGTCTGGACGAAATCTGTTTCCCCAAAGGGAATACCAAAGCTGTTAAACTCGCTCAAAATCCCATTCACCCCAATTACAGTATGGAATATTTGATTGAAAATATACTTATTATGGGCATCGAAAGCATACACCTTACTATCATATTTCACGGGGTAAGCCGATGTGACTTCCCTGTTTAATACAGTATAACTGTCGCTAAAAATGAAAGAACCGTTTGTATAATTTGCCTCCCAATGACTTCCGGTCCTAAACTGGTAGCTTTCCAGGTTATTTTCGGCATCCTGGTACATAAATGCATCGTCAAAAGAGGAATTGAAATTGTCATAATTTCCGTAGAAATGAAATTTTAAACGTTCATTAATCCTGTACCCAATGCGGGAATACAAATTGTACTTATTGAAAGGGTCTTCCTCAAATTCTTCATCTCCAATTGTACTATCGCTTTTCACTGCCGACATTTTTTCTGAAAATCTGTTGCTGAAATTCACCTGATAATCAAATCCTGAAGCCCTCCCGCTTACAGCCACAGCATTATCAAATCTGGCAATACTAAGATCTTTGTTCTGCTGAGAATTATTGGTACCCAATGTAGATTGAAGCTGTAACCCAATCACTTTATTCACTGGTTCTTTTGTAGTAATATTAATTACGGCCGTTGCCGCTCCCGAACCATAAAGCGTACTGGAAGCCCCCTTTATGATCTCTATACCTGCGACCTGGTCCAGGGGCAATAATCTTAGATCAAAATCATTGGCTATAGAAGATGCATCATTAACCTGCACCCCGTCTACCATAATAACCACCTGCCGGTTTCTTCCTCCCCTCACGTAATATCCAAGATTCTGGCCATCATTGCTGCGGGTGCCGTTTATTTCGATCCCGCTTACACGATTTATCACCTCCGGGATACTTTGTCCACTACTCCTTTCAATTTCCTGTGCAGTGATCCTGGTCACTACTTTACCGCTGTTTTCGCGTTTGATTTCTGTTTTTGAATCAATAAGGACTACTTCATCCAAAGATTCGATTTCTTCATTGGTCGCCTGTGAATAGGTCAGACCTGTGCATAACAATGCACCACAAAGCCATAATTTTTTGTACATTAAATTAAGTTATTACCAGGAGAAAAGATGTAGTAAACTACACCAAACTTTTATCCCGAAAGTTTGACATTAGGTGAATTGTGGCAGGTCTCCTGGCTCACGTACCGTTGCTTACCTTCCCATCCCCTTTTGCGGGACAGTGGTGTTTGAAGTAGTAACAACAGCCATCCGTCATTGGCGGACTTAGCTTACAGTTGCGGGAACAGCTCAGGATTTTTTAAAATGATCAATTATTTTAAATCACCTGATTCCCTTTTAATCGACAGGGTTTTAATTTATAAAACCGAATCAAACCAAAATTTCGATTCAAATTTAAACATTTATGTTTCTTACCACAGTAAAATTTTAAATAATCTTACTTTTGAGGTTCAAATAAAGATCCTGTTGAAATATCTGTTTTTAATATTTTTTAGTTTTTCTCTTCTTTCCTGTAAAACTGAAAGAAAAACCCCCGCAGAAATCCTCCAAACGGGAGATACCATTTCGGTTACACATGCCCATGGATTTAACATTGTGCAATACCAGGGATACAAACTTTTAACGGTGAAAGATCCCTGGCCAAATGCAGATGTTACATATACTTACCTACTTGCCGAAGAAGGGAGTGAAATTCCGCGGGAGCTGGAATTTCATCATAAGATCACTATTCCCGTTAATAAAATTGTGGTAACCTCTACCACTCACATTCCTTCACTGGAAGCGCTGGGGGTTGAAAGCACCCTTACAGGATTTCCTGGCCTGGATTATGTTTCTTCGGAAAAAACCCGGATTCTTATTGACTCAGGGAAAATAACGGAATTGGGGAAAAATGAAGCCATAAATACCGAAGTACTTATCTCGCTTGATCCATCTCTGGTAGTTGGATTTGCGGTGAACGGTGGCGGCAAAACATTTTCAACTATTGAGAAAAGTGGGATCCCGGTATTATATAATGGTGACTGGACAGAAGAGTCTCCGCTGGGAAAAGCGGAATGGATCAAGTTTTTCGGTGCTTTGTGTAATAAATCAGATCAAGCCGAAAGATTATTTAACGAGGTCGAAAATTCTTATAACGAGGCTAAAGAACTTGCCGCCCAGGCAACCCACGTTCCTACTGTGTTAAGCGGCTCTATGTACAAAGACCAATGGTACGTCCCCTATGGTAATTCCTGGTCTGCCAGATTTATTGAAGATGCAAATGCTGAATATATATATAAAGAAACCCGCGGGAGTGGCAGTATGGCCCTGGCATTTGAAAGTGTACTGAGCGATGCAGGAAATGCCGACTTCTGGATAGCCCCTGGTCAATTTGGTAGTTTTAAACAGTTAATAGAATCCTCAACTCACTACAACCGTTTTAAGGCTGTAAAAAATAAAAATGTTTTTACTTATAGCAATACAATTGGGAATACCGGTGGGGTACTATATTATGAATTGGGCCCATCCCGCCCTGATCTCATCCTTAAAGACCTGATTTCAATTTTTCATCCTTCCTTAATGCCCGGTTATGAACCAGCATTTTTTAAACCCCTGCATTAAATGGCTAATTCAGGGACATATAAAGGAATTTTAATCCTGCTGTTTGTCGCAGTAATACTTACCGCATTTGTAAATCTTAGCCTGGGATCTGTAACTATTCCCAATAAGGATATTTTGGCTACTTTCTTTGGGGGCGAGGTAAGTAATGACAGCTGGAGGTATATTATAATGGAATATCGCCTACCAAAAGTTTTTACCGCAATCCTTACAGGCTCAGGCCTTGCAGTGAGCGGGCTTTTAATGCAAACTCTCTTCAGAAATCCGCTGGCAGGGCCTTATGTATTGGGGTTAAGTAGCGGGGCAAGCCTGGGAGTGGCATTAGTGATTATGGGGGCGACTTTTTTTGGAGGCCCCCTGGCGGGTTTGTTGCTTTCCAAGTGGAGCCTGGTAATAGCTTCCAGTCTAGGAAGTCTTTTGGTTCTTTTAGCAGTCTTGCTGGCTTCAGCCAAATTACGGGATACTATGGCAATACTCATAATTGGGTTAATGTTCGCCAGCCTAACAGCTGCAGTAGTAAGTGTTCTGGCTTATTTTAGCCCGGCCGCCCAATTACAGCAATACGTGTTCTGGTCTTTCGGGAGTCTGGGTAACCTCTCCTGGGAAGAAGTTATTATTTTAACAATATTCTGGGCAACAGGCTTGTTACTAGCTATTACCTGCATAAAAAATTTAAACACCCTTTTGTTGGGAGAACAATATGCCAGGAGTCTGGGAGTGAGTATTGGGAGGAATAGATTGGTTATCATTATTGCAACCAGTCTGCTTGCCGGTAGTATAACTGCCTTTGCGGGACCTATAGCCTTCGTAGGGCTTGCAGTACCTCATCTTATAAGACAAGTGATCCCGGTAAATGATCATCGAATTCTGTTACCGGCCGTGGTCATGGGAGGTGCCATTCTCATGCTGGTATGTGATATTGCAGCACAAATGCCGGGTAGCCAGTTCACTTTGCCAATTAACGCTATTACTTCCCTTGTGGGAGCCCCCGTTGTTATCTGGCTTCTTGTAAGGAAAAGAAAATTTTTATTTTAGTTATCAAAAAAGAGAATTCAAATATCATCCTGGAAACAGACAACCTGCAGGTAGGTTACCGGAGCAAAAAGGTGGAAAACCTTATCGCCTCCAATATACGCCTGGAAGTTAAAGAAGGAGAACTGGTCGCCATTATTGGGATTAATGGTGTAGGGAAATCTACTCTATTAAGAAGTTTAAGCGGAGTTCAGGACGCCCTGAGGGGTGAAATTATCATTGGAGGGGAATCTTTAAAAACAATTTCCTCGGGTAAGCTCTCAGAGCTTATTAGCATTGTGCTTACAGAACAGCCTATCTCCAAAAACCTGAGTGTATTTGAACTTATTGCGCTAGGCAGGCAACCCTACACCAACTGGATTGGCAGCTTAACAAATAATGATCTGGAGCATATTAGAAAAGCCATCAAATTAGTTGATATTGAGCCTCTGGAACATAAAAAATGTTACGAACTTAGTGATGGGCAACTGCAAAAAGTCCTTATAGCACGTGCAATTGCCCAGGACACGCCTTTAATAATCCTTGATGAGCCCACAACTCACCTGGACATTTATCATCAGGCATACGTATTAAAACTTTTAAAAGATCTAACCAAGCAAACCGGTAAGGGGATATTGTTTGCTACGCACGAGATAAACCTGGCGATCCAATTATGCGACCGCATTGTACTTATGCATAATCAAAAGGTTATTACCGGCACACCCGCCGATTTAATTAAAGAGGATGTTTTTTCCCATATGTTCCCCGGTGATCTTATCGTTTTTGATAAGCTATTCCAATCCTTTAAGATCAATACCTGACAATTCCATTAAAACAGAGGTTTTATTTTGAAGAAAAGAAAGGTATCTTTGAGTAAACCTTTCCAACTGCATATGACCGAAACTTCACTTTTACTCTTCATATTCCCGGCTGCTTTGCTAATTGGATTTTTTATTGGAAAGCAAATTTCGGCTCTTAAATTCAAAGGGGAAGTAAGGCTCAAAGAAGAAATTAACTCTCAACTTAAACTTCAAATAGAAAACCTTAATTCCCAGTTTATCACTCAACGGGAAATTCATAATAATGATATTGAGTTAGTTAAAGCCGAAAATTTAAACCGGCTGGAGAAAGTTGAAAATGAACTTCATTCGCTGCGCAAGGAAAAGGAATTTTTAAGCAATGAACTTACTCGGAGAAACGCTGAATTTGAAAATTTGCAACAAAGAAACCTTGAACAAAAAAGCGAAGTAGCACAACTTCAGGAAAAATTCACAAAGGAATTTGAAAATCTTGCCAACCGCATCCTGGATCAAAAATCGGAAAAATTTACCCTGCTCAACAAGGAAAATATTCAGAATATCCTCACTCCTCTCAACGATAAGATCAAAAGCTTTGAAGAAAAAGTTGACAGGAATTCCAACGATTTTATAGAACGCCACGCTCAATTGGGAAAACAGTTACAGTATTTAAATGAGCAGAACGTAAAAATAAGCGAAGAAGCGACCAATCTTACAAAAGCCCTGAAGGGTGATTCACAAATGCAGGGAAATTGGGGTGAAATGATCCTGGAAAGTGTGCTGGAGCGCAGCGGACTTCAAAAAGACAGTGAATATTTTGTGCAGCAGAATTTTCACACCAGTGAAGGCAGGAATATCAGGCCAGATGTGGTGATCCATCTGCCGGGAAATAAAAAGATGATCGTAGACTCGAAGGTTTCCCTGGTAGCCTATGAGCGTTGTATCAACGAACCTGAAGATGCTGAAAGAAAGGTGCATTTAAAAGATCATTTAACCTCCGTAAGAAAAAGGGTAGACGAACTTGGAGTTAAAAACTACCACACCTTATACGATATTGAAAGCCCAGATTTTGTGTTGCTTTTTATTCCCATTGAAGCTGCTTTTGCCATGGCATCCAATCAATATCCTAAGTTGTACCAGGATGCATTTGATAAAAATATTATTATTGTAACTCCTACCACATTACTGGCAGTATTAAAAACCGTGGACAGCATGTGGCAAAATGAGAAACAAAAACAAAATGCCATTGATATAGCTACGCAGGCAGGCGCACTATATGATTCCTTTGCCAATCTTACGGAAGATCTTTTGAAGGTGGGACGGCAAATTGGAACCGTACAGGGCAGTTATGAAACTGCTATGAAGAAGCTCACCGGCAAAGGAAATTTAATAAACCGTGTGGAAAAATTGAAAAAACTGGGAGCAAAAGCAAGCAAACAACTTGACCACAAACTTATTTCGCGTTCCCAAAATGAGGAGGAAGAAATAGAAATGGATAACACTCTCAAACTGGAATAGCATGAAATTTATCAATGTAATTATTTTATTTTTTGGTTTTTCGATATGCTTTGGGCAAACCACTTACTTTCCCGAGCGGGGAAACTGGCAGGTGAAAACCCCGGCCAGTTTTGGAATTAAAGCTGAATCTTTAAAACAGGCTGTAGATTTTGCATCAGCCAATGAATATAAAGATTCCAGAGACCTTAGACAGGCGATTTTAAAAGGCTTTGAAAATGAACCCTATCATGAAATAATGGGGCCTACCAAGCGCCGCGGTGGTCCCGCGGGAGTGATTCTTAAAAATGGTTATATAATTGCCCAATGGGGAGATGTGGAGCGTGTAGATATGACCTTTAGTGTAACCAAAAGTTTTCTTTCTACCACCGCTCTTCTAGCCTTAAACCGAGGGTTGATTGAAGATGTAAATGATAAGGTAATAGATTACGTGTGGGATAATACTTTTGAGGGCGCCCATAACAGTAAAATTACCTGGAAACAATTACTTGACCAGTCTTCTGACTGGAGCGGGCAATTATGGAATAGTTATGATTGGGCCGACAGGCCACCTTCCTCTGGCAATATAGATGATTGGAAGGATCGCAAATTAAATGAACCGGGAACCGTATTTAAATACAATGATGTGAGGGTAAATCTTCTTGCTTATTCCCTTTTACAGGTTTGGAGAAAACCTTTACCCCAGGTTTTAAAAGAGGAAATAATGGATCCAATTGATGCATCTCAATCCTGGAGATGGTTTGGATATGAAAATGCCTGGGTGAACATAGATGGTTTAAAAATGCAATCTGTAACAGGTGGAGGCCATTCCGGGGGCGGCTTGTTCATCAATACTCTTGATATGGCCAGATTTGGTTTGCTGTTTGAAAATAACGGCAAATGGAACGGGAAGCAACTTCTTTCAGCTGAAAGTATTGAAAAAGCAATAACCCCCTCTGTTTCCAATTCCAATTATGGTTATATGTGGTGGCTTAATAAGGAAGGAAGCCGGCAGTGGAAAAACCTACCCGAGCATCTCTTCTATGCTGCAGGATTCGGAGGGAATTTTATAGTGATAGATCGTGAACAAAATCTGGTGATCGTAACAAGATGGCTGGAACCTTCGCAAATTGAAGCCTTTTTAACCAAAGTTTATTCCGCTTTATAAAATGAAAAAAACATTATTCTATATACTGGGGAGCATTTTTCTGCTATATCTGGCCTATTTCGCTTTTATATATTTTGTGCCCTACAGCGAGGGAACCCGCACCGGTGAACTTATAAAATTCAGTAAAAAAGGGGTTGTTTCTAAAACCTGGGAAGGGGAAATTAGTCAGGGAATTAGCGGGGCCCAGATCTTCCAATTCTCTGTACTGGACAGCAAGAAGGATGTTATACAAACGCTTCAGGAAAATGAGGGCAATTACGTAAAACTCACTTATAAGGAAAGATATGCCACTTTTATGATCTGGGGTGACACAAAATATTTTATTGAAAAAGTGGAAGAAGCAAGATCCCCACATTTTAGAGACAGATAAGCATGAAAAAATTTAAAAAGGTAACAGATTCGCAGGTGGTAATTTCAGAATTGATGCTTCCCTCCCATTCCAATTTTAATGGAAAGATCCACGGGGGTTATATTCTTTCCCTGCTAGATCAAATCGCTTTTGCCTGCGCCTCAAAACACTCCGGAGTTTATTGTGTAACCGCCAGCGTTGATACGGTAGATTTTCTTGCGCCCATAGAAATTGGAGAGCTTGTAACCATGAAAGCATCTGTAAACTACACAGGCAATTCTTCTATGGTAATTGGGATACGTGTAGAAGCAGAAAATATTCAAACCGGGGCTGTGAAGCATTGTAATTCTTCACATTTTACTATGGTTGCAAAAGATGACAAAGGAAAAAGTGTAAATGTCCCTGGCCTTATCCTTGAAACCGATAATGATATTAGGCGTTTTGTAAAAGCCATCAAACGCTATAAGATGAAACTTAAACGAAGCAGGGAATTTCATGAAACCGATTTTTCTTCTGATGAATATATGCATTTCCTCGATGGTCAAAATGTAAAACTTGAGCTCAATTGAAGTTCAACGGATTCATTGCTGCCTTATTTGCAGCCATCTTGCTGGCCTGGCTTTTTCCGGCCGCTCTTAGCGCCTTACCGCTGGGCAGTATTATAGATGTTGGGATTGGCCTTATCTTTTTCTTTTACGGCCTTAAACTGGCTCCATCTGAATTAAGACTGGGGTTTCTCAATTACAAATCCCATATTTTAATTCAGCTTACCACGTTCGTACTGTTTCCTATATTAACTTTTTTATTTATTCCCCTTTTTGAAGGTGGAACCTCCTCCCCGCTTTGGCTGGCTATTTTTTTTCTGGGAGTTTTACCGTCCACAGTTTCCTCCTCTGTAGTAATGGTAGCTATCGCCAGAGGAAATTTGCCCACTGCCATATTTAACGCGAGTATATCGGGGCTAATTGGCATTATTGCCACACCATTGTGGTTAAGCCTGTTTATGACGAAAACCGGGGATTTTGCCATTTCTACAATTATTACCAAACTTTTATTTCAAATTGTACTCCCTTTGATCTTCGGATTATTATTACAGGGGTTTTTGGGCAATTTTGCACGAACTCACGGCAAAAAATTAGGGCTCTTTGATAAATCGGTTATTGTTTTAATCGTTTTTTCAAGTTTCAGCAATTCCTTTTCCTCGGGGTTATTTGCTTCAATTAATCCATTGAATTTGTTGAAATTATCAGCGATTGTGATGGGGCTTTTCTTTATAGTTTACGCACTTACAGGCTATCTTTGCAAACTCTTTAATTTCAGCAAAGAAGATACTATTACAGTGAAATTTGCAGGCACAAAGAAATCCCTGGTTCATGGATCTGTAATGGCAAAAATTATCTTTGGCGGTAGTGCCAGCCTTGGCTTACTTCTCCTGCCAATTATGCTCTATCACATTCTGCAACTTCTCCTTGTGGCCCTTTACGCGGAAAGATACCGCAAGCAATGGCTGCAAAAAGAACTTTTAAAACAGCAGGGAATCAATTAAAGGAAAGCGGCATATTTTACTGCATTAACAGTAAAGAAGATCCAGCCAGCTACCAGGAGTAATCCTCCAAGCGGTGTAACCGGGCCCAGTATCTTTAACTTTTTGCCCCGGGAAGAACTTAAAACAAGGCCATAAATACTAAAGGAAAAAAGGAAAATTCCGGTAATAAAGCACCATCCCATTATCACCTGGGAGGTGTCGAGAAAAGGAAATGTAATTCCAAGGATTATTAATAATAATGCGTGATACATCTGGTATTTAACTCCGGTTTCAAAACTTTTTAGTTGGTCCGGGTCCAGGGTTCCCTTTAATGCGTGCGCTCCAAATGCCCCAAAAATTACGGCAAGCATTCCATAAATACCGCCAAATGTTAAAAGTAATTCTTTCATATGCTAAAATTACGTGAAATTTCCCCGCCCTATACCAGGAAACCCTTCATAATCTTCTATAAATACTATCTTTATAAAAAAAACATGAAAAAATTAATATTTATAGCCCTTGTAGCAATCTCTTTCACCAGTTGTAGCCCAAAATTGGTTGGCACCTGGAATATAGACAAATATGAGGTAGATAATCAAAAGGGGCAAAATTTCACCACCCGTAATGCCGGAGAACTTATTCTGAAAAAGAACGGCACCGGTGAGAAAAAAGTGGAATATAATATGTTCCAAAACGAATTCAGCGATATGCAGTCATTTCGCTGGTCTATGCAGGGCGAAAACATTATTAACATAAACAGCACAGACAGCAGGCAAAAATCTGATTTTGATAAAACCTGGATCATGGTGACAAACACTAAGAAAAAACAGGTCTGGAAATCTACCGATGGAAAGAACACCGTACAGGTCCTGGAGATGACAAAAAGGAATTAATATTTTTCTGCTTAAATAAAAAAAGGCTGCCCATTCATATTGGGCAGCCTTTTTATTTATGAAAGCTTTAATTACTTACTCAGGTACATTTTTCTTCTGGAGTACAGATCGTAAAACGCATCATCCTTTAAACTTTCAATAAACAAGATACTTTCACCAGTACTCTTCATTTCTGGGCCCAGTTGCTTATTCACGTTCGGAAATTTATTAAAGGAGAAAACCGGCTGTTTAATTGCATACCCCTTCAATTGCGGATTAAATTTAAAATCTGTAACCTTATTGTGGCCAAGCATTACTTTGGTAGCATAATTCACATAAGGTTCTCCATACGCCTTCGCAATAAACGGAACTGTACGGGAAGCACGTGGGTTGGCCTCAATGATATACACCTTGTCATCTTTAATTGCAAACTGTATATTGATAAGTCCTACTGTTTTTAAAGCAAGGGCAATTTTATGAGTATGATCTTTTATTTGCTGCATTACAAGGTCTCCTAAATTAAAGGGAGGCAGTAAGGCATTGGAATCTCCCGAGTGAATTCCGCAAGGTTCAATATGTTCCATTATTCCAATAATATATACATTTTCTCCATCACAAATGGCATCAGCTTCGGCCTCAATGGCTCCATCTAGATAATGGTCTAGCAGCAATTTATTATTAGGTATTGACCTAAGCAATTCTACTACGTGAGCTTCCAGTTCATTTTCATTGATCACTATCTTCATTCCCTGTCCACCAAGTACATAAGATGGCCTAACCAGAATAGGGAAATCCAGTTTTTTAGCAACTTCCAGTGCTTCTTCAGCAGTTTCAGCAACTCCAAATTCAGGGAAAGGAATATTGTTTTCCTCCAGTAATCTTGAGAAACTTCCCCTGTCTTCAGCAAGATCCAGGGAATCAAAACTGGTTCCAATGATCTTTATTCCGTAGCGGTCCAGTTTTTCAGCAAGTTTAAGGGCTGTTTGGCCTCCCAACTGAACAATTACTCCTTCAGGTTTTTCGTGGCGTATTATATCATAGATATGCTCCCAGAAAACCGGTTCGAAATACAACTTATCTGCAACATCAAAATCTGTAGAAACGGTTTCAGGATTACAGTTAATCATGATGGTCTCATAACCACATTCGGCCGCAGCGAGCACCCCGTGAACACAACTGTAATCAAACTCAATTCCCTGTCCAATACGGTTGGGGCCCGAACCTAAAACAACTATTTTTTTCTTGTCACTTACCTTGCTCTCATTATCTACATAACGCTTACCGTCCTTTGTCTCAATTTCTGCCTCAAAGGTGGAGTAATAATATGGGGTTTCAGCCTTAAACTCTGCAGCACAGGTATCCACCAATTTAAAGATCCGGTTTATATTCAGTTCATCGCGTTTGTTGTATACCTGGCTCTCCAGGCATTTCAGCATATGGGCAATTTGCCTGTCGGCAAAACCTTTTTGTTTAGCCTCAAGCAAAAGGTCTTTTGGTAAACTGTCAATGTTATATTTTGAAATTTCAACTTCAAGGGCGAAAAGTTCCTCATACTGTTTAAGGAACCACATATCTATCCTCGTTATTTCGTGGATCTTGGTTAAAGACATCCCTGCCCTTATCGCATCGTAGATCACAAATACCCTGTCCCAGCTTGCGTGGGTGAGTTTATCTATGATCTCTTCGTATTTTTTAATTTCCTTTCCATCGGCACCCAGCCCGTTACGTTTAATCTCGAGTGATTGAGTAGCTTTATGCAACGCCTCCTGGAATGATCTTCCTATTCCCATCACTTCTCCTACAGATTTCATTTGCAAGCCCAGGGTACGGTCACTGCCTTCAAATTTATCGAAGTTCCATCGTGGGATCTTAACGATCACATAATCCAGGGTTGGCTCAAATAAAGCGGAAGTTGTTTTGGTGATCTGGTTTTGCAATTCATCAAGCGTATATCCAATGGCAAGTTTTGATGCAACTTTCGCAATGGGATACCCCGTTGCCTTGGATGCAAGAGCTGAGGACCGGGAAGTACGCGGATTTATCTCTATGGCAATTATGTCTTCATTTTCATCGGGGCTTACTGCAAACTGAACATTACAACCGCCTGCAAAATCGCCTATACTGCGCATCATCTTAATTGCCATGTCACGCATTTTTTGATACGTGGTATCGCTTAAGGTCATTGCCGGAGCAACGGTAATGGAATCCCCGGTATGAATACCCATGGGATCCATATTTTCAATGGAGCAAATGATTACCACATTATCATTTTTGTCCCTTAAAAGTTCAAGCTCATATTCTTTCCATCCTAACAGTGCTTTATCTATAAGTACCTCATGAATTGGTGAAGCTTCCAGCCCCATAGTAAGCAATTCATCAAAATCCTCTGCTCTGTGAACAAAGGAGGCTCCACTTCCTCCAAGGGTAAAAGATGCACGTATTACCAGGGGAAAGCCAAATTCCTGGGCAACTTCTTTCCCCTGTAAATAAGAGGTTACGGTTTTTGCCGGGGCAACCGGAATATCAATGCGGCCCATAAGCTGCTTGAATTTTTCACGGTCTTCAGTAATATTAATAGCATCAATATCAACTCCAATTAACTGTATGCCAAAATCCTTCCAGATGCCTTTCTCATCTGCCTCAATACAAAGATTTAATGCAGTTTGGCCCCCCATTGTTGGGAGAACCGCATCAATATTTGGATGATTTTTGAGGATGGTTATTATGGATTTGGTGGTAAGGGGTAAAAGGTACACATGATCTGCCATGGCAGGATCTGTCATGATCGTGGCCGGATTTGAATTAATTAAAACGGTTTCAATTCCCTCTTCCCTTAAAGATTTCAGGGATTGCGCCCCTGCATAATCAAATTCGCAGGCCTGGCCTATAACAATAGGTCCGGATCCAATAATCAACACACATTTTAATTCTTTGTTTTTTGGCATTTTAAAAAGGTAATTTAATTTATATAAAAATAGGAAGCGTTTAGATATAAAAAAAGGCGTTACTTATAAAAGTAACACCTTATTATTTTTGAACTAATTCTCACTAGTGCTTGTGTCTGTTTTCAGAAGATACAGATAATTTCTTTCTACCCTTAGCTCTGCGTCTTGCCAACACTTTTCTTCCGTTCACACTTGCCATGCGCTCTCTGAAACCGTGCTTGTTTTTTCTTTTTCTCTTAGATGGTTGAAACGTTCTTTTCATTTTAATTATCTTTTATTCTTCTGTGGGATCTTAGTTAATGCAGCTCTAAACCTTTCTTTAAAACTGCGGGCAAATATACAAAGACTTTTATGTCTTCCAAAAACTAAATAAAAATAATTTCGAATTGTTTTTATTAACTTTGCCGCCTGTAAAATAAAGGCATTATGTTCAATAAGAATATCAAAATAGTATTAGCCGGAATAATTATTGCAATTGCGGTATGGCAATTTATAGTGGGAAACATCGGGAACGGCATCATGTTCGTGCTTCTTTCTCTCATTTTTATCTTCCTGTATTTCAAGAATGAAATGATCTTAATGGCTTTTTTAAGGCTTAGGAAACAGGATTTCCCGGGAGCCAAAAAATGGCTGGACAAGATCAAGGATCCGGAAGCTGCACTTATCACAAAACAACAAGGTTACTATTGGTATCTACACGGGCTTATGCTTTCCCAAACCAATATTACCAAAGCCGAAAAATATTTCAAAAAAGCTATTAAACTAGGTCTTTCCATGGATCAGGATCTTGCAATGGCTAAATTGAACCTGGCAGGAATTGCCATGACCAAGCGCCGGAAACGCGAAGCCCAGATACTTCTTACCGAAGCAAAAAAGCTGGACAAACATGGAATGTTGAAAGAACAAATGACCATGATGAAACAACAAATGAAAAAGATCTAAAATTCCTAAATTGTTAAAAATTTTAGAATAATTTTAGAGTATTTGGTAGTTCATCTAAGTTTTTTGCCTTTTATCGAATAGATTTCGTGTAGCCTTCCTACTTCCCTAATTTTGCATTTAGAACCCTAAATGCATTTAATGGTAAGACTATTACTTTTTATTCTTACTTTATTTTTGGTGCAAAACACCTATAGTCAGGAAGAAAATACCACCCTCTTTTCTGAAGCCCTTGCATTGCATTTACCCAAATATGAAACCAAAGCAAAAAAAGCCTACTGGCATCGCGATTACGATGGCGCCCAGGTCCTTTTTGACTCCCTGGTTAGATTTGGATTAAAGGGAAGTTATATGGATAATTTCAAGTTTAATAAGCTGAACAAAAAGCCGGTTTCCCTGTATGATTTTAAAAAACCCGTATATCTCATTACCTATGCTTCCTGGTGTATTACCACCAAAGGTGAGATACCGGCGCTCAATCAATTAGCCGAAAAATACAATGATAAGATCGATTTTGTTATCCTGTTCTGGGATAGCCATAAAACAACCAAAAAAGCAGCAAAGTCCTATAATAAGTATATAACAGTACTGTATGTTGATGAATTGGAGAACAAAGATGCTTTTGTGGTAAGCCGTTTAAAACACTCCCTTGGCCTTCCCACAACTTTTTTAATGGATGGTAAAAAACAGATCCTTGATATTCGCCGGGGAGTTTCGCATACCTATCAAAAAGGCCTTCAGGAATCTATAGATGTAAATTATAATTCAATTTATGACGGGATAGCCAACCATTTACTTGGAGAAATAAATTCCAGCTCCAAATTAGAACCCGTGGCGCTTAATTAAGAAATTCCCATCTTTAGAAGATTCCTGTTACATCACTTCCCGGTAATATCCTTTTTCCGGTATTTCAATAGAGTAAACTTTCCCTGAATTATTTTCCAAATGCGCTTCCCGTAACCAGGGATTGTGGATCTTTAATATCTTATAGTTAATACCATGATCCTTGGCAAATGCAGCAAAATCCTTTACCGGAGTATTTACTTTAACCGTGCGGGTAGGAATATGAGTGTACAAATGAGCCTTATCCATGTTCAAACCATATTTCTTTGGATTGCTCATAATCTCTTTAATAGCTAGGATCCGGAACACATATCGCCCTGTTTCCTCCCCAAATAAAAGGTCATAATATTCGCCAACATCCTGCCGATCTACCTGCCTGTTTATTCCGCGATTCCCCGCGTTATAAGCCGCTGCAGCCATGGTCCAGCTACCAAATTCCCGTTTTGATTTCAAAAGGTATTCACACGCGGCGCGCGTAGATTTTTCAATATGATACCGTTCATCAATATTTGAATTGATTTCCAGTTTTAAGTCTTTTCCTGTACCTTCCATAAGCTGCCAGAAACCGGTGGCTTTCGCCGGTGAGACGGCCTGGGTAAGACTGCTTTCTATTACAGCCAGGTATTTAAAATCATCAGGCACCCCATATTCGGCCAAAATAGGTTCTATTACAGGGAAGTATTTATTCGCACGTTTTATTAATAAAAGGGCGTTGGACTGCCAGTAAGTGTTCACCAAAAGTTCCCTGTCCATACGTTCATATATATCGGGATCTTCTATAGGGACAGCCTCGCCCGCAAAATTTAAATTCTCGGGCATTGGGAGCGAATAAACATTATAATCTCCTGTTATCTTTTCTTCAGCAATAAAACCATTTTCCACTGTGTGGGGTCCTTCCTGCACGGCCTGGATACTAACACCTATTATTGCGATAAATCCTGTACCCATTAATAATAACTTTAAAATTTTCATAGCACCTGGTTTAATTTTTCTTTTTTCTCTTTTAATTTCCCCGTTAAAATGATCTCCGGTAAATTTTTATTGAACCATCTATACCTGTTAATAATCATAATATGGGTTCCTCCTTTTACTGTAATGCAATCTCCTATATATTTATAAGGGAACACCAGATCCTTATCTCCATGAATATGTACTATATCTTTCATAGGCTTTTCACATTCCCAGTTTACCATATGTTCAATAGCCCAGTTTAAATATTTATTATTTCGTACAGATAAGTATTTCTTATAAAGCCTGGCGCGTTTTTTTAGAAAATCGTTAACGGCAAATTTTTCAAAATGATCAATGTAATCCAGCAGGCTTACAGGTAAAATTTTATGAAATCCGGTCTTGGCTGAAAATATCATTCTCCGGGGTAATTCCTCCCGGCATTTTACACTCGAAATAATAATAAGCCGGCTAACATTTATATACTTACTCATTTCCTGTACAACTATCCCGCCAAATGAGACCCCTATTAAAACCATATTATCATGTTTGATATAACGGGTCATTCTAAGGGCATAATCCTTCAAAGTTTCATTGGTTCCCGGGATGATCCATTCCAGCAAATGAATTTCAAACTGGTCTTCCGGTAATTTTATATATTCAAAAATGGACGGGTTTGCTGCAAGGCCCGGCATAAAATAAACATGTATAATCTCCTTTATTTCACGCATGATTGAACTTGTCTAAATGAATAAGCAATTAATTTTTTTGGCCTTCTTCAAAATTAAAGGAATTTTTATTGCTTTCCCAACCTATCCTTCAATTAAAAAAAACAAGAAATTCACGGCTTTACTTCGCAACACAAACTTAGATTGCTTTATGTAGATTAATACTTTAACTTTGTAAAGAGGGAACTCAAGGGAAATTGGCTCCTTTTACTCCTATTTTATGGACCAGCCCTTATGTTTTCAAATATCCAGCCCAATTTTAAATATTGGAATAAATGATGTGGGTAGGTTTTAATTCAAGGATACCTATTAACTTAAAATACTACAACGATGAATGAGGGAAATATTGTCATTACAAAAAATGAATTTTTAAGACAATTTGAAGCTGTATTAAAAGAAGAGTTGGTTACCGTTGAATATTCTCAACAAGAAAGAAAAATTTTTCTCACCAAATTAACAATGCCCGATTTTCTGAAGGAAGAAGGGTATTTAGATCCTTTTCTGGAAAATCTTTTAAGCCAGATCCAGGAAGGAAGAGACCGGGTAGTACCAACAAGTCCCGAAATAGCAAAATTTATAAGAAAGCATCGCAGAAAATATAAAGACCTGCTTCCTGTAGGTATAAATATTTAAACTGTAGCCCGCGAGTTTACATAGTTGAACCGCACCATTCCATCTTCATCAATTTTATCAAGAACAATTGGATGAAGTGTGTTTACAAGTTCAGGATTCCAGGGCGTCTTTACTTTTACATAATTCTCTGTAAACCCGTGGATATACCCTTCTTTATTTTCACCCTCAAACAAAACAGTATGAGTACCTCCCAGCTGACTCTCATAAAAAGCCCTGCGCTTCTTTGCTGAAAGCCCCCGTAGCATTTTGGATCGCTTTTTACGAACTTTAAGCGGGACGGCATCTTCCATTTCTGCCGCAGGTGTATTATCCCTTTCAGAATAAGCAAACACGTGCAGATAAGAAATGTCCAGTTCGTTTAAAAAATTATAAGTTTCCAGGAAATGGGCTTCAGTTTCACCCGGAAATCCTACAATTACATCTACCCCAATACAGGCATTGGGCATAACGCTTTTAATAGTTTCAACCCGGTCTACATACACTTCGCGCATATACCTCCGGCGCATTGCTTTTAGGATATCATTGGAACCGCTTTGCAGGGGAATGTGAAAATGAGGTACAAATGTTTTGCTCTGCGAAACAAAATGTATAGTCTCATTTTTAAGCAAATTTGGTTCTATAGAGGATATTCGCAGGCGTTCAATTCCTTCCACTTCATCAAGTGCCTGTACAAGGTCCAAAAATGTATGTTCGTGTTTTTTATTCCCAAACTCACCTTTCCCATAGTCCCCTATATTAACCCCGGTAAGAACGATCTCTTTAATTCCTTTAGCTGAAATTTCTGCGGCATTCTTCAGCACATTTTCCAGCTTATCACTTCGGGAGATACCCCGGGCAAGAGGGATGGTACAATAGGTACATTTATAATCGCAACCGTCCTGAACTTTCAAAAATGCGCGGGTACGGTCTCCAAACGAGTAGGCACTCACGTAAAAATCGGCATCTTCTATCTCGCAGGAATGAATTTGGGCAAATTCGCTGCGGGTGAGGTCATTTAAATAATCTGTGATCTTAAATTTTTCAGTGGCACCCAAAACCAGGTCTACGCCATCAACATCGGCAAGTTCTTCGGGTTTCAATTGTGCATAACAACCTATGGCAATTACAAATGCATCAGCATTGGCTTTTTGTGCCTGTTTGACTATTGCCTTAAATCTCTTATCAGCATTATCTGTAACTGAACAGGTATTGATCACGTAAATATCTGCACTATCTGAAAAATCTACTCTTTCAAAACCTTCATTCTTAAATGAACGGGCAATCGTAGAGGTTTCAGAAAAATTGAGCTTGCAGCCCAGGGTATAAAAAGCTACTTTTTTTGGATCGCTCATTACCTGTTCTTTTAATAATTACGCTGAAAAATTGAGAGTGCAAATATACCGGTTTTTATGGGTATGTAAAAACCACACCGTAATGGGGGTTGTAAAACTTAGGAGAGCTTATTCCCTTCTCCACTGTTTGGTATCTTCAAAAACCTGTTCAAGGATTGCTTTATCTTCCTGTGAAAATTCGATATTTCTCCTTCTCATTACTACTTCGGCAACTTCAAAGGCCTTATTTGTTTTAAAGGTGGTCATACCCGCACTGCCTCCCCAACTGAAACTGGGAATGAAATTTCTTGGAAAACCGCTTCCAAAGATATTGGCGCTTACTCCTACAACGGTACCGGTATTAAACATGGTATTGATACCACATTTGCTGTGATCTCCCATCATTAAGCCGCAAAACTGTAATCCGGTTTTTGCAAAACCTTCAGTTTCATAATCCCAAAGACGCACTTCAGCATAATTATTCTTTAAATTGGAATTGTTGGTATCTGCTCCCAAATTACACCATTCCCCCAAAACTGAATTCCCCAGATATCCTTCGTGTCCTTTATTCGAATAAGAAAACATAACCGAATTATTAACCTCTCCTCCTACCCTGCAAAAAGAACCAATTGTGGTAGGGCCATAGATCTTGGCTCCCATTTTAACCACTGCTTCCTCGCCCAGGGAAAAAGGTCCTCTAATTAATGAACCCTCCATGATTTCACTATTGGCACCTATATATATAGGACCCGTTGAAGCGTTAAGGGTTGCAAATTCTACCTTTGCACCTTTCTCAATAAAAATATCCTCGGGATTTATAACATTATTGGTTGCAGGTATTGGGCTGCTGCTACGATCTTTGGTGAGCAATTCAAAATCTGCCCGTAAGGCTTCCCCGTTTTTTGAAAAAATATCCCACGTATTAGAAATATTAAGGACTTCTCCCTGTAATTCCAGCTGCGTGTATTTATCGAAATTTACTTCCTCATCTTCAAGGCTAAAAAAAGCAACTACTTCATCTCCGTGGAAAATAGCCTGATTTTTCTCAAGATTATCTATTTGCGCCACAAACTCCGGCGTTGGCAAATAGGAGGCATTAATCATTATATTTTCAGGCATTTCTACCAAAGGCCATTTTTGAGAAAGGTAATCTTCGGTTACGGTAGAGGTAGTTGATCCTAAGATCTTTTCCCATTTTTCCCGAATGGTTAGTATACCAATACGAATATCGGCCACAGGTCTTGTAAAAGTAAATGGAAGCAACTGCTTTCTGGCCGAACCATCAAATAGAATATAATTCATAAACTGAAATTAAGAAAATAAAGGTAAAAGGAAAATAAAAACTTCTGGACTCCTTATTATTTAAGCAATTTTAAAAAACAAAAAGCTCTTCAAAATAAAAAAGCCCTCATTTCTGAAGGCTTTTATGCACTGCGTACAAGAAAAATTATTTCTTGAACTTAGAGTATTTGTTTTTGAATTTATCAATTCTACCAGCTGTATCCAGCAATTTGGATTTTCCGGTGTAGAATGGATGAGAGGTTCTTGAGATCTCCATTTTTACCAATGGATACTCTTTTCCTTCAACTTCAATAGTTTCTTTGGTATTTGCAGTAGACTTTGTAAGAAACACTTCGTCATTTGACATGTCCTTAAATGCTACCAATCTATAATTTTCCGGATGGATTCCCTGCTTCATCGCTTTAATCTTTAAAATCGTGTTCGTTTTTCGAGTGGCAAATTTAAGCATTTTTACCAAATAACAAACAAAATCCCTATGAAATTTTAAAAGACTTCAATTTACACTTAATCCCCCACCGTATGTAACGTTTTATTATATTTGTTTACTAACCGGCATAACCAATCAATTAATAAAATGGAGACTCAAAAAACTGAGGCAAAAAAATTTGTTCTTAACTACGGGGTGTTATTAGGTATCCTGTCTGTTCTAATGGGTGTGATAACCTATGTAACCAATGCTTACCTTAACCCCAGCTGGATAACCGGTACTATAAGTTTTCTTATTACAGTTGTTGTTATTTCACTTGCTATTCGGGCTTTTAAAACCGAAAATGATGGTTTTCTAGGGCTGGGGGAAGCTCTGAAAGTGGGAATTGGCGTTGCTGTAATTGGGGGAATCATAGGTGCTATCTGGATGTTTTTATTGATGAATTATATTGAACCCGAGTATGTAAACCAACTTGCAGAAGTTCAAAGAGAGGCTATGATGGAAACCAATCCAAATATGACTGATGCCCAAATGGATGCAGCAATGGAATTTAACGCAAAGTTTAGTTCCCCGTATATGTTGCTGGCGTTTACTTTAATTGGAAGTTTATTCATGGGTCTTATCATTTCGCTTATCGCGGGACTTATCATGAAAAATAAAAATCCGTATCTGGGATAGAAAATAATATTGAATGCAGTTATCTATAGTAATTCCCCTTCTTAATGAAGAGGAATCTTTAACCGAATTATATAATTGGATTGTATCTGTGATGCAATCCAATTCTTATTCTTATGAAATAATTTTTATAGATGATGGCAGTACAGATGATTCCTGGAAGATCATCCAGGAACTCTCTGTTAAAAATCCCTCCGTAAAAGGAATAAAATTCAACAGGAATTACGGTAAATCACAGGCACTCCACGCGGGGTTCCTGGCTACTGAAGGGGATGTGGTAATTACCATGGATGCAGATCTACAGGACAACCCTGAGGAAATTCCCGCTTTATACCGATTGATACAGGAAGAAAATTATGACCTGGTGTCCGGATGGAAAAAAAAGCGGTATGATTCTGTTATTTCCAAAAACCTGCCATCCAAATTATTCAATGCTGCGGCGCGGAAGACTTCCGGTGTCAAATTACATGATTTCAACTGCGGTCTCAAAGCCTACCATAAAAAAGTAGTGAAGAATATTGATGTGTACGGGGAAATGCACCGGTACATTCCGGTATTGGCAAAAAATGCCGGCTTTGTTAAGATCACCGAAAAAGAGGTTAAACACCAGGCCAGAAAATACGGAAAGACCAAATTTGGAATGGAACGTTTCATAAATGGGTTTCTGGATCTTATAAGCATCTGGTTCCTTTCCAAATTTGGAAAAAGGCCAATGCACCTGTTTGGGGCCCTGGGAGTTCTCATGTTTTTCTTTGGATTTATAGCAGCGGCCTGGATTGGTCTTTCCAAATTGTATAAAATGTACCACAATCTCCCAAATATTCTGGTTACCCAAAATCCATGGTTCTATATCTCCCTTATCTTAATGGTTATTGGAACTCAATTTTTTCTTGCAGGATTTCTGGGGGAACTCATATTAAGAAGCAAGCGGGAAAAAGAACAATACCTGGTGAGCAAAACAACAGGTATTAATTAAGCATTTTCAGCATTAATCCTTATTTTTACTGCCTAAATTTTTAGCTATGTCTACTATTAAACCTGAAATACTTGCTGCCGCGCAATCCTGGCTGTCAGATATCTTTGATAAGGAAACCAGAGATGGAGTGCAGCAGCTTATAGATAAAAACCCTGCAGAACTGGAAGAGTCGTTTTACAAAAACACCTCTTTTGGTACCGGGGGAATGCGCGATATTATGGGAGTGGGCCCTAACCGAATCAATAAATATACCCTGGGAAAAAACACCCAGGGAATATCCAATGTTCTTAAAACCGAGTTCCCGGGAGAAGAATTGAAAGTGGTGATTGCTTACGATTGCCGTAACAACAGTAAAGAACTTGCCCGTGTTGTGGCCAATGTATTTTCGGCCAATGGAATTAAGGTGTTCCTGTTTTCAGATCTTCGGGCCACTCCTGTGCTTTCCTTTGCGGTACGTTATTTAAAATGTCACTGCGGTATTGTACTTACCGCAAGCCATAATCCGCCGGAATATAACGGTTACAAAGTTTATTGGCAGGATGGGGGACAATTGGTACCGCCCCAGGATAGTATTATAATAGATGAAATAGGTAAGCTGCAATATTCCGAGATTAATTTCAAGGCAAATAAGGACCTGATCGAACTTATAGATTCTAAGGTAGATGATGCATTCCTGGAAGCATCTGTAAAAAACGGAAGTTTTAATACCGCCCAGGAATCAAAAGATGGACTTAAGATAGTTTTCACGTCGCTTCATGGTACCGCTTCTACCGTAAACCCCCAGGTTCTTGCAAAAGCGGGTTATAAAAATGTATATACGGTAAAAGAGCAGGAAGTGCCCAACGGAAATTTCCCCACGGTTAAATCACCCAATCCTGAAGAACCGGAAGCCCTTGAAATGGCATTAAAACTGGCAGAAGAAAAAAATGCTGATATAGTTATAGGTACAGACCCAGATGGGGACCGTCTTGGGATCGCTGTGCGCGATTTGAATAACAAATTAATACTTCTTAACGGGAACCAAACCATGGTGGTCATGACCTGGTTTCTTTTGGAACAATGGAAAAAGCAGGGGAAATTGAATAAGAATTCTTTTGTTGCCTCCACTATTGTATCCACTCCTATGCTTAAAAATATTACTGAAAGTTACGGCGCGCAATATCACGAAGTACTTACCGGTTTTAAATGGATCGCAAAAATGATCAAGGATAATCCAGACCTGGATTTTGTAGGTGGCGGGGAAGAAAGCTTTGGATATATGGTAGGCGAATTTGTGCGGGATAAAGACGCTGCCACTGCTACCCTACTGGCCTGCGAGATCGCAGCCCAAATGAAGGCTGCCGGAAGTTCTTTTTATGGAAAATTACTGGACCTATACACAGAGTTTGGTTTGTACCGGGAAGAATTGATCTCGCTGGTGAAAAAAGGTATAGAAGGAGAATTGCAAATAAAACAAATGATGATTGACCTGCGGGAGAATCCTTTAAACGAGGTTAATGGAGAAAAAGTAGTTTTAATTGAAGATTACCAGGCCTCCACCACCAGAAATCTTCTGGATCATACCGAAGGACTTATTGATATTCCCAAATCCAACGTGTTGATCTATTATACTGAAGAAGGTACAAAAATAGCCGCCAGGCCCAGTGGAACAGAGCCGAAGATCAAATTTTACATTAGCGTGAATGCTTCTCTAAACTCTGTGGAAGAATATGAGGAAGTTAATATGCAGTTACAAAAAAGAATCGCCGGGATCAAAGATGATCTTAAGGTGGAATAAAAAGTTTTAATGACCTATTTCAGAAGAATTCTTGAATTTGCAAAGCCCTACAAGCGCTTTGCATTCCTTAATATTATATGTAATATATTTTATGCCCTTTTTAGTACCCTTTCCTTTATTGCCCTTATCCCGGTTATAAGAATATTGGTAAATCCTGAAGAAAGGACAAATGAGATCCCGGTTTGGAGTGGCTGGATGGGTGCAAAAGATTATTATGTAGATTATTTTAATTACAACGTAAGCCAGAGGGTGGCTGAAGATGAAGTGTCGGCCCTTGTTTTTATTTGTGGGATCGTAGTAATCTTGTTCTTCCTGAAAAACCTGTTTGGGTACCTGGCAGATTTCTTTATAACTTTCTTGCGAAACGGGGTGCTACGCGACATTAGGGATGCGCTGTATAAAAAAATACTCCATTTGCCCATTGCATACTTTTCTGAAAAGAAAAAAGGAGATACCATTTCACGCATCACGGCCGATGTTAATGAGGTGCAGTTTTCTTTCCTTTCTATTTTAGAGCTTATTGTGAGAGAACCCCTCACGATATTATTTACCATTATCGCGATGTTGTTAATAAGCCCTAAACTCACCATTTTCGTGTTTATTTTCTTACCGGTTTCCGGTTATTTGATCTCACTTATAGGAAAAAAATTAAAAGCCCAATCCCACCGGGCGCAGGAGGAAAATGGCAATTTCCTTTCTATTGTTGAGGAAACCCTGTCCAGTTTAAAAATTGTAAAAGGGTTCAATGTTGAAAATCAATTTGAACAAAAATTTAAAAAATCAACCAACAGTCTAAATAGCATTTTAAACAGTTTGGTGAATCGCCAAAACCTGGCATCCCCTGCCAGTGAGTTCCTTGGAATCTTTGTAATTGTAGTGATCCTTTGGTTTGGAGGGAATATGGTTTTGGTTGAAGGTACACTGGACGCGGCAACATTTATTGCATTTCTGGCGTTGTCCTATAATATTTTAACACCCGCCAAACAAATTTCCAAGGCCTCGTATAGTGTAAAAAAAGGAAATGCCGCTGCAGAGCGAATTCTCGATGTCCTGTCCACGCCCTCAAATATTACAGATGCTCCCAATGCCATTGATTATAAGGAGTTTAAAAATTCAGTTGAAATTGAGAATATAAACTTCAGGTATGAAGAGGACCTGGTGCTTAAAAATTTTAGCCTGAGTGTGCCCAAGGGAACAACGGTTGCCTTAGTAGGCCAGTCTGGTAGTGGTAAATCTACCATAGCCAATTTGGTTACCCGTTTTTATGATGTTAATGAAGGAGCTATTAAGATAGATGGGAATGACATTAGGCATATTACCAAACGCTCCCTTCGCGATATGCTGGGATTGGTAACCCAGGATTCCATCCTATTTAATGACACCGTTAAAAACAACATAGCTCTTGGAAAAATTGATGCCACCGAGGAGGAGATTATAGAGGCTCTTAAAGTGGCCAACGCCTGGGAATTTGTGCGTAATCTTCCTAAGGGACTTGAAACCAATATTGGGGATAGTGGTAATAAATTGAGTGGTGGGCAAAAGCAACGTCTTTCCATTGCAAGGGCCGTGCTTAAGAATCCGCCGATTATGATCCTGGATGAAGCAACCTCTGCCCTGGATACTGAAAGTGAAAAACTGGTGCAACTGGCTCTTGAGAATATGATGAAAAACCGAACTTCCATTGTAATTGCCCACAGGCTTTCCACTATTCAAAAAGCCGATTTTATTGCCGTAATGCATCATGGAGAAATTGTAGAACAGGGTACTCATGATTATTTACTGGAAAAGGATGGCGTTTACAGAAAGCTTGTAGAAATGCAATCCTTTGAATAACCGTTTCTGTTATAAAAAAAACCTCCCCTTAATTTTAAAAGGGGAGGTTTTTAAGTTTTAAACCAAAAAAAAATGGATGAAGTAGGTTCATCCATTTTTAAATATTTCCATTTTGGGGCAAATGAAAATAAAGCTCAGATTCAATTAATTTTCGTTGGGGCAAAAAAAGATTAAATCGTTTTGTTATATCAAAGATAAATTAAAAATTCATTTCACCAAAAAAAAATTGCAAATTATCTGTTTTTTATGTCTTTTATCGATTCTTGTATTAAATTTCCTACACAATTGAAAGTCTTTTCCCACAAATCTAAGTGTGTATATTTTCTATTCGTGATAAAGAATTCAATAACTTTAGGTTTTTAAGTAAAGGCATTGAAGACTCAGGAAGATATTTTAGTACAGCAGTTACAGGATCCGCATCAATCAAATGATGCCTTCAGGCAACTGGTGTCACAATATAAGGAACGCCTCTACTGGCATGTGCGTAATATGGTCAAAGATCATGACGATACAGATGATATACTTCAGAATACCTTTATAAAGATCTTCAGGAACATTGATAAATTTAAAGGGGACAGCAAGTTGTATTCCTGGATGTACAGGATTGCCACTAATGAGGCCATAACTTTCCTGAACAATAAAGCAAAGAAACTCCAGGTTTCTTCAGAAGAATATCAAACCAGTCTTATAGAGAACATTGAAAGCGATGTATATTTTGAAGGCGATGAGATTCAATTGAAACTTCAGCGTGCTATTGCCCTGCTGCCGCAGAAACAACAGCAGGTTTTCAACATGAAATATTTCCAGGAGTTGAAATACCGGGAAATGGCAGATATTCTTGAAACCAGTGAAGGGGCCCTCAAAGCTTCCTATCACATAGCAGTTAAGAAAATTGAAGAATATTTAAAAGGCAGTTAAACCTTTTTAAGTATAAAGAGTCAAATAACCAAATGAAAAATAAGATGTTACCTAATCATCATAAATCCGGTTTCAGCCTTCCCGAAAATTATTTCAGGGATTTTGAGGCGCGATTAATGGAAGAGCTCAACGAACCTCAAGTATCAGGAAACGCCTACAAGGGCGACCCCGGCTTTAAGGTGCCTGAGAATTATTTCGAGGGGTTTGAAGGTAAGGTACTTGAAAAACTTAATGAAGAAAGAACTGTTACTAAAGTAATACCTCTTTACAGAAGGAAGAAATTTTATTATGCTGCTGCGGTTGCAGCTGTTTTCACCGGTCTGTTTTCAACCCTGTTATTCAATCCACCGGGTAATGATATTAACATAGACTCTCTGGAACTTTCTGCAATTGAAAATTACCTTGATGATGAATATCTCAATTTTGACAAGAAAGAAATTTCTGTTTTTATGACAGATTATAGTTACACTTTAGACAATTTTAGCACGTCAAGATTAAGTGACGAGGCCGTGTTGGAGTACATAAGTGAAAATGTGGAAGACCCAAATTTATTATTTGAATAACAATGAAAAATAAAATTACATTTTTAATCCTGGCATTCTTTGCTTTTTCTTCCCTACAGGCGCAGGATAAAGAAGCACACAGGGAAAAGATTAAAGCCTTAAAAGTTGCATACATAACCCAGGAATTAAATATGAATTCTGAGGTAGCGCAAAAATTCTGGCCGGTCTATAATCAATATGAGATCAATAAACGGGAATTGCATAAAAGGGAAAACATCGATTGGGCTACTATTGGCAGCATCAATGAAGCCCGCGCAGAGGAAATGTTGAAGGAATACCTGATTATTGAAAAAGAAGAGTACACCATTAAAAAACAACTCTTCACCGATCTTAAAAAATTCCTCACCGCAAGGGAGATCATAAAACTTCATGAGTTAGAAGCTTCATTTCATCAAAAACTCATAAGGGAATACAGAGAACGGATGAAAGGGGAAAAGAGATAAAGAATTTGAGTTGAAAATAGTTGGTTAGTTAATTAGTTAGTTGATTGTATATTCCGGATGCATTTACATCCGGAATATTTTTTTTATGTCTTTTAAACCAGCTATACCTTATTTGAACTTCAGTTTAGCAATTCTGTTATTTCCTCCTGCATAGGCAGTAGAATCTGTAACAAATCTTATGGTGTGAAATCCCCGTGTAGTTAGGGTTTCCCAATTTTCACCTCCATCCAAGGAATATGAGATCCCATTTGGGCCAGCGCCTACAATTTCATTCCCTCCACGGCCGGGAACATAGCGTACGCTGCTTAAATAACCTGGGCCTTTACCTTCGCTTACCAGTTTCCAGGTTTTTCCCCCGTCTTCAGTAACGGCAATATTACCGGTATTATCATCCGGCTGGGTGTAATCCCCTCCTACTATAATTCCTTTGTTGTTATTATAAAAATCAAGGCTATATCCTCCGGTCGTAGATGTGCCCTGTTTTAAGGGAGTTTCAAAAACTTCCCAGGTATTCCCTTTATCAGCCGTAAAAAATATCCTGGAGCTCATCCCTCCTGAAAGGATCCAGGCATTATTACCCAATACTGCGATGTTAGAATTACTGGCGGCAAATGCTGCCTCTCCTTCAACAACTTCCGGCAGAATATCGCAATTAAGTTTATTCCAGGTTTTTCCGCCGTCCCTTGTTATTATTATGGAGAGGCAGGAATCTGTAGGGTCGCCCATGGCAATTCCTTCATTATCATTCCAAAACGTCATGGCATCATAAAATACCTTTTCATTGTCCTCACGATACACCAGTTCCATTTGGCCGGTGTCACCGGTTTTATATAGAAGGGCAGGATTTCCCACGCTCAACATAAAAAAGTCATTTTCTGTACTGGCCACAGCCCTGAACTCAGGCACCAAGGTATCCTGCTCCTGTAGGTTGACCTTAAACTCACCGGTGGCATCATTATAAAATCCAAACCAACCCCTGTTTGAGGCAAATGCAAGATTGTTACCCATTACTTCTATAGCGCGAACACTCACGGAATCCTCCAGGATAGTTTCGATTTCTACCTGAGAAAAAGTGCTGCGTTCCTCTTTCTCTTCTTTTGAACCACACCCAATAAAAACAAGGATCAACAAATAGTATATAACTTTCATAATTACGAATTTGGATCAAAGATAAATTTTTCCGCAGCAAAAAAATGTACCTTTGCACCTTTAAAATAAAACTATGCGCTTACACAGGAATTTAGTATTTGCAACCATTGATGCTCTTTCAGAGATATTTAATGAAGGAAAATATGCCGACAAGACAATTGAAAAAGTCCTGAAACGGGATAAACGCTGGGGAGCGCGCGATCGTAGCTTTATTGCTGAAACCACTTATGAAATTGTGCGCTGGAAGCGTTTATATACTGAAATTGCCGATGTGAAAGCTCCCTACTCCAGGGAAAATCTTTTTCGAATTTTCGCGGTATGGGCCACTTTGCGTGGGGTAACCCTTCCGGACTGGAAGCAAATTGAACCTACTCCCAGCAGAAAGATCAAAGGAAAATTTGATGAGTTAAGCAAAATTAGAAAATACCGTGAATCTATCCCAGATTGGATGGATGAAATGGGTGTAAAGGAATTGGGTGAGAAAACCTGGGAAAAGGAGATCCACGCCTTGAATGAGCAGGCTCCTGTAATCCTTAGAGTAAATACACTTAAAACCACCAAAGATAAACTGCGAAGCGCCTTAAAGGATGAAGGAATAGCTACTGAAGCGATCAAAGGTTACCCCGATGCTTTACAACTTGAAGAAAGGTCCAATGTTTTCAAAACCGAAGCTTTTAAGAATGGATTTTTTGAAGTTCAGGATGCCTCTTCTCAAATGGTAGCTCGATTTCTGGAAGTAGAACCGGGAATGAGAGTAGTAGATACCTGTGCCGGTGCCGGTGGTAAAACTTTACACCTGGCTGCGCTTATGGAAAATAAAGGCCAGATAATCGCTACAGATATTTATGAGAATAAATTAAAAGAATTGAAACGCCGGGCAAAACGTGCCGGGGCTCATAATATTGATCCGCGTGCTATTGAGTCTACCAAGGTGGTTAAAAAACTGTATGGTACTGCAGACAGAGTGTTGATTGATGCACCTTGCAGCGGTCTGGGAGTTCTTAGCCGTAATCCGGATGCCAAATGGAAATTACAACCTGAATTCATAGAGACCATTAAGAAAACCCAGGCAGAGATCCTTGATCAATATTCCAGGATCCTGAAACCGGGAGGAAAAATGGTGTACGCAACCTGTTCGGTTTTACCTTCAGAAAATCAGGACCAGGTGGAGAAATTTTTGGCCAGGGAAGCCGGGAGCAATTTTAAACTGGTAAAAGAAGAGAAGATCCTCTCCTCTGAAACAGGATTTGATGGTTTTTATATGGCTTTACTTGAGAACACTGCAAAGTAAATTCCAACCAATAATTCAAATTGTAATTTCATATATAATTACTATCTTAAAAGTTGGTTTTTATAAAATATGAAACACCTGAAATTTTTGCTTCTTCCGGTAATTGGTATCCTTCTGTCCTGCGGGAGTGATGATGCCATGCAACCCATACTTCAGGAAGAAGATTTTTCTACCGATTTATTTTTTTCAGAATATGTTGAGGGTTCCTCCTTTAACAAAGCGCTCGAGATCGTAAATCTTACCGGGAGAATAGTAGATCTCAATGCCGGGGGATATTCCATAAGAAAGCAATCAAATGGCACGGGAGAATGGATGGGCGAATTACTGCTTACAGGTTCTTTACCACACCGCAATGTATATGTGATTGGGAATGAAAACGCAGAACTTTCTGAAATTATTAATAATGCCAATATTCTTAAAACAGGTGCGCCAATGGATTTTAATGGTAATGATCCTATAGGTCTTTTCAAGAATGGGGTGCTTATAGATATTATAGGGAATTTCAACGATCCTGAAGATTTTGGGAAGGACGTAACCCTTATAAGAAAATATGATTCTACCGGGCCCTCTGAAGAATTCAATCCTGCGGGTTGGGAAACTCTTGAAATAGATTCGGTAAATAACCTAGGCCGGTATTAAATTTCATGTTTACCATAAATTTGCCGTGAATTTCCAATCTTTTCAATTCGCAAAATATTCAATATTCCGGGCAAACCTTTTACAGTTATTCAGTCAAAAAATCTTAAATTTGGCCTTTCTCAAACAATACAAAACCAAGCAGAATGATCCTATTCTTCGGAACCCAATCCTCTAAGGTTTATGCAGTGCAAACGCACGCGTCACTTTCAGCAAAGGATATTTCAAAATTAAACTGGCTTTTTGGAAATGCTCAACACCTCAATAAATCTGCCCTGGCAGATTTTTTTATTGGGCCACGTGCTGCAATGATCTCCCCGTGGAGTACAAATGCTGTGGAGATTACCCAAACAATGGGAATAAAAGGCATTATACGCATTGAGGAATTCCTGAAAGTAGATTCAAAATTTCACGATTTTGACCCAATGCTGTCACAGAAATTCAATGGGCTGGACCAGGAAGTTTTTACTGTGAATGCTGTACCACAGGCCGTTTTAGAAATTGATGATATAGATGGTTTTAATAAACAGGAAGGACTTTCATTAAATGCAGAAGAAGTACAATACCTGCAGGACCTTTCCCAAAAACTGGAACGAAAACTTACAGACTCTGAAGTGTTTGGATTCTCCCAGGTGAATTCTGAACATTGCCGCCATAAGATCTTCAACGGTAGTTTTGTGATAGACGGGCTTGAGAAACCCTCCACCTTGTTTAAATTAATAAGAAAAACCTCAGAGGTTAATCCAAATGAGATAGTTTCAGCATATAAAGATAATGTGGCTTTTATAAAAGGGCCACGGGTAGAACAATTTGCTCCAAAAAGAGCAGATGTACCCGAATATTATGAGAGTAAGGATTTTGATTCGGTAATATCCCTGAAAGCCGAAACCCACAATTTCCCCACTACAGTAGAACCATTTAACGGGGCTGCTACAGGTAGTGGTGGAGAGATTCGGGACAGGCTTGCCGGTGGGAAAGGTTCGTTGCCCCTCGCAGGAACCGCAGTTTATATGACTTCTTATTCACGGCTTGAAAAAGACCGCAAATGGGAGGAAAAAGTAGCTGAAAGAGAATGGCTTTATCAAACTCCTATGGATATCTTGATAAAAGCTTCCAACGGCGCATCAGATTTTGGAAATAAATTTGGACAGCCCCTAATTACTGGTTCAGTACTCACTTTTGAACACAAAGAACACAACCGCCTTATGGCCTTTGATAAAGTGATCATGCTGGCCGGGGGGATTGGTTATGGCAAGGCAGATCAGGCAATCAAGGAAGTTCCAAAAAAAGGTGATAAGATCGTAGTTTTAGGTGGCGACAACTACCGTATAGGAATGGGTGGGGCCGCTGTTTCTTCTGCAGATACCGGAGAATTTAGTACAGGAATTGAATTAAACGCGGTGCAACGTGCCAACCCGGAAATGCAAAAAAGAGCCGCCAATGCTATTCGGGGGATGGTAGAGCGGGATGATAATCCTATAATTTCCATTCACGACCATGGTGCCGGAGGTCATTTAAACTGCCTGAGCGAACTTGTGGAAGATACCGGTGGAAATATTGATCTTGATAAATTACCCGTGGGTGACCCTACCCTATCAGCAAAAGAAATCATAGGGAACGAATCTCAGGAGCGAATGGGATTGTTGATCGCAGAGAAAGATATGGATATCCTGCAGCGCATCTCAGACAGAGAACGTGCTCCCATGTATAGTGTAGGGCAGGTAACAGATGATCACAACTTCATTTTTCAGCGTAAAAGCAATGGGGAAAAACCTATGGATATTTCCCTTGCAGATATGTTTGGAAGTTCTCCAAAAATTGTGATGAAAGATAAAACCGTTCCCCGGGAATATGAAGATGTACAATACACCCAGGAAAAAATAAAAGAATATTTGGACCAGGTCCTGCAACTGGAAGCAGTTGCCTGTAAAGACTGGCTTACCAATAAGGTTGACCGTTGTGTCACCGGTAGGGTTGCCAAACAACAAACAGCAGGCCCTCTGCAACTGCCATTGAACAATTGTGGAGTGATGGCCTTGGATTATAATGGAAAAGAGGGAATTGCAACTTCCCTTGGCCACTCCCCTGTGTCGGCCCTGGTAGATCCTGTAGCCGGGTCACGGAATTCCATTGGGGAAGCACTTTCCAATATTATATGGGCTCCGCTGGAAAAGGGACTGAAATCTATATCCCTTTCAGCAAACTGGATGTGGCCAAGCAATAACGAAGGAGAGGATGCAAGGCTTTATGAGGCTGTACAGGGAGTTTCAGATTTTGCAATTGCACTGGGAATAAACGTTCCAACCGGAAAGGATTCCCTGTCAATGAAGCAAAAATATAAGGACGGAGAAGTTTTATCACCGGGAACCGTGATAATATCTGCTGCAGGACATTGCGATAATATTACCAAAGTTGTGGAACCTGTGCTGCAAAAAGATGGCGGGCCAATTTACTATATCAATTTATCAAATGACACCTTTAAGCTTGGAGGCTCTTCGTTTGCACAGATTCTAAACAAGGTAGGAAAAGAAGTTCCTACTATAAAGGACGATAAAAAGTTTGCCACAGCCTTCAATGCCATTCAGGCGCTTATAAAACAGGATCTCATTCTTGCCGGCCATGATGTGGCTTCAGGAGGGTTGATAACCACCCTGCTGGAAATGTGTTTTGCAGATGTTAACCTGGGTGCAAATTTAGACCTGACTGCTCTTAATGAAAAAGATGCCGTAAAACTCTTATTCAATGAGAACTGCGGAATTGTTTTCCAGGCTAAAGACGCTTCCGTAGAAGAGATCTTTACAGAGAATAACATAGAATTCTTTAAAATTGGAAAGGCTACCGAAGGAGCGCAATTAAAAATCAAAAACGGAAATGAAAACTTTGAATTTGATATCAATGAATTAAGAGATACCTGGTACAAAACTTCTTTCTTACTTGATAAAAAACAAAGCGGAACAGACCTGGCAACACAGCGATACCAGAATTACAGTCAGCAACCTTTGCAATTTACTTTCCCTAAAAATTTCTCAGGAAAACTTCCTGTAATTGATGCTTCAAAACCCAGGATCAAAGCTGCAATTATTAGGGAAAAAGGATCTAACAGTGAGCGGGAAATGGCTCGGGCTATGCACCTGGCTGGTTTTGATGTAAAAGATGTGCATATGACAGATCTTATAAGCGGAAGAGAAACCCTGGAAGGCATAAAATTTATTGCCGCAGTTGGAGGTTTTTCCAACAGCGATGTCCTGGGAAGTGCCAAAGGCTGGGCAGGAGCTTTTCTATACAATGAAAAAGCAAAGGCAGCACTGGATAATTTCTTTAAAAGGGATGATACCCTGTCTATTGGCGTTTGTAACGGTTGCCAGCTATTTGTGGAACTGGGTCTTATAAATCCCAACCACGACCAGAAACCAAAAATGTTGCATAATAAATCCAAAAAATTTGAATGTACCTTCACCTCTGTGGAGATCATGGAAAACAGGTCCATAATGCTGGGGTCTCTGGCAGGAAGCAAACTTGGGATTTGGGCCGCTCATGGCGAAGGAAAGTTTGGACTACCCTATTCTAAGGATCAATATAATATTGTAGCCGAATATGGATATGACAAATATCCCGCAAATCCTAATGGTTCACATTTCAATACCGCAATGATGGTAGATGATACGGGAAGGCATTTGGTGATGATGCCCCACCTTGAGAGGTCTACTTTCCAATGGAACTGGGCATATTATCCAAAAGACAGGAAAGACGAGGTAAGCCCATGGATGGAAGCATTTGTGAATGCAAGAAATTGGCTGGAAGAACAATCAGCCTGATAATTATTACAAAAAGCCCTTTTTTCGAAAGGGCTTTTTTTTAGGTTTACATTTAAAAAGAGGATAATTAAAAAATTATAATTTTTATAATTCTGTATTTCTCAACCTGTTATAATTTTCGCCGGAGGTTTATGAATCCCGCAGAAAATTAACAAAACCGCTTATTTAAATAATCCAAAACTTCTGAATGCGGTTTTTATATCCTTTTTTAAAAAATAGATTTGAAATACCCCGTTAAATTCCTATTTTGCAGGGAATATCTTATTTAAATCACCTCATGATCGAAATTAAAAGACTTTTTGATTTTCCATATTACCAACTTGAAAATTCCCCTTTGGAAAAAGCATTAGGTACCAAATATCATGGTACCTGGGAAACCCTATCTACCCAAAAATATATAGATAAAGCAAACACAATAAGCAGGGGCCTGCTTCGGCTTGGGGTTAAACCTAATGATAAGATCGCAGTGATCTCCTCCTCAAACAGGACAGAATGGAATATTATGGATATAGGCGTGCTACAGCTTGGTGCTCAAAATGTTCCCATCTATCCAACAATTTCTGAGGAAGATTATGAATATGTGCTTAATCATAGTGAGGCTATCTATTGTTTCGTTTCAGATAGTGAGGTGTTGGAAAAGGTAAGAAGTATTCAACATAATACACAACTCAAAGAAGTGTACAGTTTTGATGTGATTGAAGGTTGCAAGAATTGGAAAGAAGTCCTTCAGCTGGGTGCAGATGAGAGTAATCAAAATGAAGTTGAAACTTTAAAAGGCCAGGTAAAACCCGAGGATCTTGCCACACTCATTTACACGTCGGGTACCACCGGAAGACCTAAAGGTGTAATGCTTTCTCATAATAATATTGTAAGTAATGTATTGGCAAGCGCCAGCCGGGTGCCTTTTGAATTCGGTACCTATACCGCATTAAGTTTCCTGCCGGTTTGCCATATTTTTGAAAGAATGATCATGTACCTGTATCAATACTACAGCGTATCTATTTATTTTGCGGAATCTATTGAGAAGATAAGTGATAACCTAAAAGAAGTGCAACCACACGTGATTACAGCGGTACCAAGATTGCTGGAAAAAGTGTATGATAAGATCATTGCAAAAGGAACTGCCTTGGGCGGGGTCAAACAAAAATTGTTTTACTGGGCCGTGGAGCTTGGTTTGCAATATGAGCCATACGGTGCAAACGGGTGGTGGTATGAAACCAAGTTAAATATTGCCAGGAAAATTATTTTTTCTAAATGGAAAGAAGGCCTGGGTGGAAATATAGAATTAATAGTATCTGGTAGTGCTGCCCTGCAGCCAAGATTGGCCCGGGTTTTTGCAGCCGCCGAGATTCCGGTAATGGAAGGTTACGGCCTTACGGAAACTTCACCCGTAATTGCTGTGAATGATCAGCGTAACAAAGGTTTTAAAATTGGAACAGTAGGTAAGGTAATTGACAAAGTAGAGGTCAAAATAGCCGAGGATGGTGAAATTTTAACCAAGGGACCCAACTTAATGATGGGTTATTACAAAGATGAAGAGAAAACCAGGGAAGCAATAAATGGAGATGGCTGGTTCCATACAGGTGATATTGGAGAAATTGATGGAGAAGGATTCTTAAAGATCACCGACAGGAAAAAGGAAATGTTCAAAACCTCGGGAGGAAAATATGTTGCTCCACAGCTTATTGAGAATACTATGAAACAGTCACGTTTTATAGAACAAATCATGGTAATTGGAGAAGGTGAAAAAATGCCGGCAGCTTTTATTCAGCCAAATTTTGAATTCGTCCAGGAGTGGGCCAAACGCAAGAACCTGAACATTGGATCCACCAATAAAGAAATTATTACCAACCAGGAAGTTATAGACCGTATCCAGGAAGAGGTTGATTTTTATAACACTAAATTTGGACATTGGGAAAAGGTTAAAAAGTTTGAACTTACCCCCGATGTCTGGAGTATCGAAGGTGAGCACTTAACCCCTACTATGAAATTAAAGAGGCGAAATATTAAGGCGCTGTATGAAAACCTTTATAACAAAATTTACGAAAGGTAATATTTACAAATAATTGATACCAATGCCCGGAAAGTAAATTCCGGGCATTGTTTATTTGGTTAATTTTATAAGACTATATTAAATTGAAAATATGAAAGAATATTTAGCCTCTGAGCAACGCTATGAAAAAATGGAATATCGTCGATGTGGCAAAAGCGGAATATTGCTGCCTTTGCTTTCCCTTGGCCTTTGGCATAACTTTGGCGACAGGGACGATCAAAAAACCGCAAGGGCAATTTTAAGAAGTGCTTTTGATAACGGAATTACCCATTTTGATCTTGCCAATAACTACGGGCCGCCATACGGGTCAGCCGAAGTAAATTTTGGAAAAATTTTCAAGGAGGATTTTGCTAAATACCGCGATGAATTATTGATCTCTACCAAAGCAGGATGGGATATGTGGCCAGGACCTTATGGGAATTTTGGTTCCCGAAAATATTTGATTTCAAGTCTTGACCAGTCCTTAAAAAGAATGGGGTTGGATTATGTAGATATCTTTTATCACCACCGCCCCGATCCCGATACACCGCTCGAAGAAACTATGGGTGCCCTTGACCAGATCGTTCGGCAGGGAAAAGCACTATATGTGGGGGTTTCCCAATATTCCCCTGAAGATACCCTGAGAGCTGCAAACATTTTAAAAGAGCTGGGTACCCCTTTTCTAATTCATCAACCAAGATATAATATGTTGGATCGTTGGGTAGAGGATGGATTACTAAATACACTGGAACAGATTGGTATTGGGAGCATTGTATTTTCACCTCTGGAACAGGGAATTTTAACTTCCAAATATTTGGATGGGATCCCTGCAAATTCCCGCGCCGCTATAGAAGGAGGATATCTGGACAGCTCCGGTATCACCCCCTCGCTTATAAAAAAGGTGAAACAGTTAAATGAAATCGCCAATTCAAGAAATCAATCTCTTGCCCAAATGGCCGTGGCGTGGTTACTTAAAGATAAAAGGATCACTTCTGTACTGGTAGGTGTGAGCAACGTAGCCCAGTTAGAAGATAATCTTAAGGCAATAAGAAACATTTCATTCTCAAGCGATGAATTGGAAGAGATAGAAAAAGTTTTGGTTTCAGATCCTGCATAAGGCACTGCAAATAAAATTTTTAAATCTCTCATTTGCAGAAATTTATCAGGAATTCTTTGCTTGTTATATTTATTAATAAATTGTTAAACTCCGCCCTTGTGCGGAGTTTTTAATTGGTAATTACTCTAAATTTAATATCACCCTCCAAAAAGAACAAATATTTTCCTATTTATTATGCACGCATAATATTTTTTCATAACTTTGGGAATAAACATTTTCTGAATGAAGGAAAAAACCATTGATTATGTTCTCAGGGCCACCTGGATAGCAGTTTCAAAAATGTACAATGAAGAGGCGGGAAAAGCGGGTAGCACCATGGCTACGGGCTTTGCCTTACTTAGCATTGATCCTGAAACCGGGACCCCCTCCACCTCTCTTGGGCCTAAAATGGGAATGGAAGCGACCAGTTTATCCCGCATCCTGAAATCTATGGAAGAAAAAGGACTCATTATAAGAAAAAAACATCCAAAAGATGGGCGGAGTGTACTCCTCCATCTTACTGAATTTGGAAAAGAAATGAGAGAATATTCGAAGGGGGTAGTTTTGCGATTTGATGAGGCAGTAAAGGAAGCGGTTCCCGAAGAGGACCTGAAAGTTTTTATAAGGGTTGCTAATACCATGATGGACCTAATCGCAAATAAGAAAATATATAATCAGGAAACAAAGATCAAATAATGTCATTTGCGCTATTTAAGCGCATTTGAAGAATTATATAATTAAAATAACATATGAAACGAAGAATTAACAAAGTTGCAGTTATTGGTTCCGGAATAATGGGAAGTGGTATAGCTTGTCATTTTGCCAATATTGGCGTGGAGGTTTTACTTCTCGATATTGTTCCAAGAGAACTTAATGAGCAGGAAAAAAAGAAAGGACTTACATTAAATGATAAGCAGGTACGAAACAGGTTGGTAAATGATTCCCTACAGACATCATTAAAATCCAAACCCTCTCCTATATATCACCAGGATTTTGCAAACCGTATTACCACCGGTAACATGGAAGATGATATCGAAAAGGTTTCAAAAGTTGACTGGATCATTGAGGTGGTAGTTGAAAGACTGGACATAAAGAAAAAGGTTTTTGATGATCTTGAAAAACATCGCAAACCTGGTACTTTAATAACCTCCAACACTTCTGGAATTCCTATCCAACAAATGAGTGAAGGGCGAAGTGATGATTTTAAAAAGCATTTCTGCGGAACCCATTTCTTCAATCCGCCGCGATATTTAAGATTATTTGAGATCATTCCGGGGCCGGAAACTTCACAGGAAGTGCTGGAATTCCTGAATGAATATGGAGAAAAATTCCTTGGGAAAATTTCAGTTATTGCAAAAGACACCCCGGCATTCATCGGGAACCGGGTTGGTATTTTCAGCATAATGAGCCTTTTCCATATGGTAAAGGAAATGGATTTGACCATCGAGGAAGTAGATAAACTTACCGGACCTGTTATAGGCAGGCCAAAATCGGCCACTTTTCGCACGGTAGACGTGGTAGGACTTGATACGCTGGTACATGTAGCCAATGGATTGCATAAAGGGGTGCCTCAGGATGAACAGCACGACCTTTTTGCATTGCCTGATTTTATAGATACCATGGTGACCAATGAATGGTTTGGTAGTAAAAGCGGACAGGGTTTTTATAAAAAGATAAAGAATGAGGATGGCTCCAGTGATATTCATTCCCTGGACCTGAATACCATGGAATATCGGGCCGGCAAAAAAGCCAGCTTCGCTACCCTGGAACAAACCAAAAGCATTGAAAAAGTCGAGGACCGCTTCAAGGTTTTAATAAAAGGAAAAGATAAGGCAGGAGAATTCTACAGGAAGAATCTTGCGGCCCTTTTTGCCTATGTATCAAACAGGATCCCGGAGATCACAGATGAACTCTATAAGATTGATGACGCTATGCGTGCCGGTTTTGGCTGGGAACAGGGCCCATTCCAGATCTGGGATGCCGTTGGGGTCAAAGAGGGAATAGAAATGATGAAGGCGGAGGGTTATGAACCTGCTGCGTGGGTGAAGGAAATGACAGAGAGTGGCAGCGATAGTTTTTATACAGTTAAAAACGGGAATACCTATTATTATGATATTCCCCAAAAAGCCCAGACCAAAGTTCCGGGACAGGATGCTTTCATTCTGCTGGATAACATCCGGGAATCCAAACAGGTATTTAAGAACAGCGGGGTTGTAGTTGAAGATCTTGGTGACGGGATCCTTAATGTAGAATTCCGCAGTAAAATGAACTCCATTGGAGGTGATGTCCTGGATGGTCTTAATAAGGCACTTGATCTTGCAGAAAGAGATTACCAGGGATTGGTGGTTGCCAATAACGGAAAGAACTTCTCTGTAGGTGCAAATATCGGGATGATCTTTATGATGGCCGTAGAACAGGAATATGATGAATTGAATGCTGCAGTAAAGTATTTCCAGGATACTATGATGCGTATGCGTTATTCTTCAATCCCAACGGTAGCAGCACCGCATGCAATGACACTTGGAGGTGGGTGTGAACTCTCCCTTCATGCAGACATGGTTGTGGCGGCCGCCGAAACCTACATAGGATTGGTAGAATTTGGAGTTGGGGTGATCCCCGGCGGGGGTGGTTCCAAGGAAATGACCCTGCGGGCAGCCGATACCTTTGAGAAAGATGATGTGGAATTGAACAGGTTGCGGGAGCATTTCCTTACCATAGGAATGGCCAAAGTTTCTACTTCGGCTTATGAAGCTTATGATCTGGGAATCCTTAAAAAAGGCAGGGATATAGTTGTTGTGAATCCGGACAGGCAATTGGCAATTGCCAAAAAGCATGCATTGTTAATGGCTGAAAATGGGTATACCAAACCCATTATGAGAAAAGACATTAAGGTACTGGGAAGACAGGCCCTGGGAGCCTTTTATGTAGGAACCGATCAAATGCTAGCAGGTAATTATATAAGTGAACACGACAAGAAGATCGCCAATAAACTGGCCTATGTCATGGCCGGTGGAGACCTTTCAGAAGCATCCTATGTAAGCGAGCAATATTTACTGGATCTTGAACGGGAAGCATTTTTATCCCTTACAGGAGAACGAAAAACCCTGGAAAGACTTGAGCATATGATCAAGAAAGGGAAGCCGCTAAGAAATTAATAGAATTGAGTAGTGAGAATTGAGTAGTGAGTAGTAACCATTTGAAAGGATTAAATGCATAAACTGGAAGATCTTAAAATTTGGAATAAAGCTATGGATATAGCTGAAAAGACCTATTTGCTTTTAGCCGGTTTTCCAAGAGATGAGAAATTCGGATTAATAAGTCAGATAAAAAGAAGTGCTATTTCCATCCCTTCGAACATTGCTGAAGGTGCCGGTCGCAATACAAAAGGAGAATTTAAAAATTTCCTGGGAATTGCAAACGGTTCTTCCTACGAGCTCTCAACACAGTTAATACTTTCTTATCGCCTTAAACTAATAGAAAAAGAAAAAGTAATTCCTGTACTTAATGAAGTAATAGAAGTACAGAAAATGAATTATGCCTTAATAAAATCTTTAGGGCGTTGAGTTGATCTCAATACCCAATACTAATATCTAAATACTGATTACAATGACAAAAACCGCTTACATCGTAAAAGCATATAGAACAGCCGTGGGGAAAGCACCGCGCGGAGTGTTCAGATTTAAAAGACCAGATGAGCTGGCTGCTGAAACCATTACTTATATGATGGAGCAGTTGCCGGATTTTGATAAAACAAGAATTGACGACGTGATAGTTGGAAATGCCATGCCGGAAGCCGAACAGGGATTAAACGTCGGTAGATTCATTTCCCTTATGGGATTAAAAGTTGAAGACGTACCCGGAATGACAGTAAACCGTTATTGCGCTTCTGGTCTTGAAACTATCGCCATTGCCTCTGCCAAGATTCAGGCAGGAATGGCCCATTGTATCATTGCCGGAGGAGCCGAGAGTATGAGCTACATTCCCATGGGAGGTTATAAACCCGTGCCGGATTATAAGGTGGCCAAAGAAGGGAATGAAGATTACTATTGGGGAATGGGGTTAACAGCTGAGGCTGTTGCCAATCAATACAATGTAAGCCGCCAGGACCAGGATGAATTTGCCTACAATTCTCACCAAAAAGCACTGAAAGCGCAACAGGAAAACCGTTTTCAGGATCAGATCGTTCCAATTAAAGTGGAGCAGACTTATGTTGATGAAAACAACAAAAAACAAACCCGTTTCTATACCGTAAACCAGGATGAAGGCCCACGGGCAGATACATCTAAAGAACTTTTGGCCAAACTTAGGCCTGTGTTTGCGGAGGGTGGAAGCGTAACCGCTGGAAATTCTTCACAAATGAGCGACGGGGCGGCATTTGTAATGGTGATGAGCGAAGAGATGGTGAAAGAGTTGAATCTTGAACCCATTGCAAGGTTGGTAAGCTATGCCCCAGTTGGGTTGGAACCCAGAATCATGGGTATGGGTCCTGTATATGCAATTCCAAAAGCATTAAAACAAGCCGGTTTAAAACAGGATGACCTGGAATTGATCGAGTTGAATGAGGCTTTTGCGTCGCAATCCCTTGCAGTAATGCGGGAATTGGGATTGGATCAAAACAGGGTAAATGTAAATGGAGGTGCAATCGCTATGGGTCACCCACTTGGATGCACCGGCGCAAAACTTTCAGTACAGATTTTTGATGAAATGCGAAAACGCGATCTTAAGAACAAATATGCAATGATTACCATGTGTGTAGGTACGGGACAGGGAGCAGCAGGCGTCTATGAATTTCTTTCTTAAAATGATGAAAGAAAAGAATTGAAGAATTATTCCGGAGCATAATCTGGAACCAAAATATTAAAATAACGAATTGAAATTATGAGCACACAAACCAACACTAAACAAGACCTCATTAGAGGTGGCCAGTTCCTGGTAAAGGAGACCAAAAGCGAGCAGGTTTTTACTCCCGAAGACTTTACCGATGAGCAAAAAATGATGAAAGATTCTGTACGGGAATTTGTTGATCGCGAAATCTGGCCTCACAAGGAAGAATTTGAAAAGAAAAACTACGCACTTACTGAAGAGTTGATGCGTAAAGCAGGAGAAATGGGGTTTCTGGGGGTTTCCGTTGAAGAGGAATACGGCGGACTGGGAATGGGCTTTGTAACTACAATGTTGGTTGTAGATCATATTTCAGGAGCCACAGGATCCTTTTCTACCGCCTTTGGCGCCCACTCGGGAATTGGTACATTGCCTATTTCCCTTTACGGAACCGAAGAGCAAAAGAAAAAATATTTACCAAAACTTACAACGGGAGAATGGTTTGGGTCATATGCCCTTACTGAACCGGGAGCTGGTAGTGATGCCAACAGCGGGAAGACTAAAGCCGTTCTTTCTGAAGATGGCTCGCATTACAAGATCACCGGTCAAAAAATGTGGATCTCCAATGCCGGTTTCTGTAACTTAATGATAGTGTTCGCCAGAATTGAAGATGATAAGAATATTACAGGATTTATAGTAGAATATGACCGGGCGAATCCCAATGGAATTAGTCTTGGAGAAGAAGAAAAGAAACTGGGAATACACTCCTCCTCTACCCGCCAGGTATTTTTTAATGAGACCAAAGTTCCTGTAGAAAATATGCTTTCAGAGCGAGGCAGCGGCTTCAAAATCGCAATGAACGCACTTAATGTGGGCCGTATAAAACTCGCGGGAGCTTGTCTTGACGCGCAACGAAGAGTGATAACTTCTGCAGTGAATTATGCCAATGAACGGGTACAATTTAACACCCCTATCGCGCAATTTGGAGCTATAAAATCAAAACTGGCCGAAATGGCAACTTCAGCTTATGTTGGTGAAGCTGCTTCATACCGGGCAGCAAAAGATATTGAAGACAGGATAGCAATAAGACAGGAAAATGGGGAATCACACCAGGAAGCCGAATTGAAAGGGGTTGAAGAATTTGCCATAGAGTGCTCTATTCTTAAAGTGGCAGTATCTGAAGATCTTCAGAATTGCACAGATGAAGGTGTTCAAATATTTGGTGGAATGGGCTTCTCTGCAGATGCGCCTATGGAGTCTGCCTGGAGAGATGCGCGTATTACCCGTATCTATGAAGGCACAAATGAAATAAACCGGATGCTGTGTGTTGGAATGCTGGTTAAGAAAGCGATGAAAGGTCATGTAGACCTTTTAGGCCCTGCCACCAAGGTGGGAGAAGAACTAACCGGGATCCCCTCTTTTGATAAACCAGATTATTCTGAATTATTTGCTGAAGAGAAGGAGATCATCCAAAATCTGAAAAAAGTATTTTTAATGGTGGCAGGAAGCGCTGTTCAAAAATTTGGAGCCGAACTGGAACAACACCAGCAGCTTTTACTTGCCTCGGCCGATATTCTTATTGAAATTTACATGGCAGAATCGGGGATTCTGCGTACTGAAAAGAACGTTGCAAGATTGGGAGAAGAGACTCAAAAAGAACAAATCGCAATGTCTAAATTATATTTATATCACGCTGTAGATATAATTAATGCACGCGCAAAAGAGGGTATAATTTCCATCGCGCAGGGTGATGAACAAAGAATGATGTTAATGGGATTGAAGCGATATACAAAATATCAAAACCATCCTAATATCGTTGAATTGAGAAACCTTATTGCCGATAAGGTTATTTCTGAAAATAAATATTCGTTTTAATTTTGATTTAAATCCGTTTTAATTTTTGTTTTAATGTATAAAACCATCCCGCGGGATGGTTTTATTTTTTTGAACATTATTTTTAAACCTGAAAGGAACTTTATATTTATGAAGGAATGAGATCTTCCTCGGGAATTAATCCCTTTGAGAAGTTAGCTGCAGTTTCTATAAGAGCAAGGTGGGAATAGGCTTGCGGGAAATTCCCTAAAAGTCTTTTGGTTTCAAAATCTATATCTTCACTAAAAAGTCCCAGGTGGTTGCTGTAAGACAAGAGTTTATCAAACATCTCTTTAGCCCGTTCGCGCTCCCCTATTTTGTAAAGGCTGTCTATAAACCAAAAAGTACAAATAGTAAAAGAAGAAGAGGGTGTTCCAAAATCATCCTGATTTTTATACCGGTAAAGTAACCCGTCCCGGCATAATTGCTTTTCGGTAGCTTTCACGGTACTCACAAAGCGCGGATCCCGGGCCTTAATAAATCCATATTGCTCCATTAATAAGGTAGATGCATCCAGATCCTTAGAACCATAGGATTGTGTATAAGCTCCTACCTCTTCATTCCAACCCTTCTCATAAATATCATTGTAAATTTCGGTACGTAAAGCTTTCCATTTTTCATCATTGATACCTTTTCTAAGTATCTCCCCTATTCTAATAGCTCTATCTATGGCAACCCAGCACAAAAGTTTGCTGAAAACAAAATGGCGATCTTCAGTCCTCAACTCCCAGATTCCTTTATCCGGCTGTTTCCAGTGGGCTTCAACAATTTTTACAATTCCCCGGGTAATGGTCCAGAGCTCTTCACTGTTTTCAAGCGATGTTTCAAATTGAATAAATTGCTGGTAGATCACTTCCATGAGGATCCCGTAAATATCATTTTGTTTTTGAATGTAGGCCGCATTTCCAATCCTTACGGGTTTGGAACCTTCATATCCATTCAAATGTGTAAGAATTTGCTCTGTAAGGTCCTTTTCCCCATTGATACCATACATGATCTGGATCTTTTCATCTTTGTGAGGAATAAGGTTAATAATGAATTGGAGAAAATCCTTCGCCGACTTGGTATGGCCTAACCCCGCCATCACCTTTATTACCATAGATGCATCTCTTATCCAGCAAAAACGGTAGTCCCAGTTTCTTTCCTCTCCAATAGTTTCAGGGAGAGAAGTGGTAGCGGCGGCAAGAACCGCCCCTGATTTTTCAAAGGTTAAGGCTTTTAAAACTAAAGCGCTTCTAAGGATCTCCTCATTATAAGAAGTGTAATGAGTGGTTTTTTCACTCCAGTTCATCCAATAAGTTTTGGTGCGCTGGAATTTTAAATAACTTCGGTCAAGACTTTGATTAATAAGTTTTTCATGGTATCCCAATAACATATAGGCATTGCTTTCCAGTGTAATTTCTTCATAATTCCTGATCTTATCAAGGTCTAAACTGGAGTACAGGTAAAGAGATTCATATTTGCCTTCTTCAGTAAAACTTTTAATGTAATCACCTTTGTTCTCATTAAAAGTTTTTTGATGCGAGAAATCTAATCGGGGATCATATTTAACTTTGAATGATGGGCTTCCTTTTAATAACCGGATAAACCTGATGATATCCGGTGGCGAATAGTATGAACCGTCTTCCTTTTGATAACGGGGCATAAAATCTATTAATTGAAAAGCATCCTCTCCATTATCATATACGGTACTAAGAATATTTGTTTTCCAAAGGTATTCCTGGATAATTGCGTAATCATCTGTTACATCGAGGGAAAAACTCCCGCCTATTTCCTTGTCAAGAAGTTTTGAAAATACTCCTGCCGAATTAAAATGCGGCAAACAACACCAATCAATTGAACCGGTTTTTGAAACCAACGCTGCACTCTTCCCATTCCCTATTATCCCGTAATCTAAATTTTCCATTAATCTTAAAGTTCTTTTAAAAGGATGGCAAAGTAAATACAATTTCGGAAATTTAAGCAATAACGCATCTACCTTAACAACCTATAAATATAATTATGAGCAAAACAATCATCATTTCCAATAGATTACCCCTACAGGTTAGTATTGAAAATGAAATCCTGGAAGTATCTCCCAGTGTAGGCGGCCTGGCCACTGGATTAAAATCATTTCATCGGGATGGAGATAGTATTTGGATAGGCTGGAGTGGATTAACAAATGAGGAGATACCGGAAAATCTCAAGGAACAGGTATATAATGAGGCTCGTAAGGAGGCCTGTATTCCAGTTAATTTTACTTCTGAAGAAATAGACGGATTTTATTACGGCTTCAGCAACCGCAGTATCTGGCCTTTATTTCATTATTTTATGGAATATACAGAATGGGAATCTTCCAACTGGGACATCTATAAAAAAGTAAATCAAAAATATGCCAATGCGGTAGTTGAGCATTACAAAGATGGTGACACCATTTGGGTACATGATTATCAATTATTATTAGTTCCAAATATGATACGGGAACAGAGGCCAAATGCCTCTATTGGTTTTTTCAATCATATTCCTTTTCCTTCCTATGAAGTGTTTAGGACAGTACCATGGAGGGAAGAGATCCTTAAAGGGATGCTGGGGGCTAATCTTATTGGATTTCATACCTATGATTATGAAAGGCATTTTTTAAGTTCAGTAAGCCGTATCTTAAGGCATCCTGTAGATTTTAATGAGGTCTCCCTTCCGGACCGAATTGTAAAAGTAGACTCATTTCCTATGGGCATAGATTATGACCAATTTGAGCAGGCAGCCTTAAATCATTCTCATGAAAAATTTGGTACGGAATCTGACCTGCAGCAAAGATTAAACAACCATCGTAAGAAATCACCCGGTTCTAAGCTTATTCTTAGCATAGACAGGCTGGATTACACCAAAGGAATAGCCAACAGGATTAGGGCCTTTGAATACTTCCTTGAAAAATATCCTGAATATGTTGAAAATATAAGATTGGTAATGCTGGCAGTTCCATCCCGTTCCAATGTGCCGCAATACCAGCTTCTGAAAAAAGAAATAGATGAACTGGTAGGCAGAATAAATGGGAAATTTGCAACAGTAAACTGGATCCCCATCTGGTATTTTTACCGTTCTATGCCATTCGAGAACCTTATAGATCTTTATACATCTTGTAATATAGCCCTGCTCACCCCCATACGGGACGGGATGAATTTGGTTGCCAAAGAATATATAGCGACTAGAACAGATCAAACCGGGGTCCTTATACTTAGTGAAATGGCCGGATCTGCCCAGGAAATGAATGAAGCCCTTATTATAAACCCTAATAATTTTGATCAAATAAGCGAGGCCATTTACCAGGCTATTAATATGCCTGTGGAGGAGCAAAAAAGACGTAACGCCATCCTTCAAAAACGCCTTAAGCGATACAGCGTTGAAAAATGGGCAAGCGATTTTATGAAAGCATTGGAGAAATCTCACGAGTCCAGAAATGTATATAAGGCAACCCCTATTTCTTCCCAGGTTGAAGATGAAATGCTGAACCAGTATAAAAATTCCAAAAACCGAATATTCTTTCTGGATTATGATGGAACGCTGGTAAATTTTGTAGATAAACCGGAAAACGCTAAACCCGATCCGGAACTATTGGAGCTAATTGATTCCCTTTCCCGCTTGGACAAAACCAAAGTGGTACTTATAAGTGGCAGGGATAAAGAAACCCTTGGAACATGGTGGCAAGATGTACCAATAGACCTAATTGCTGAACATGGGGTCTGGATGCGCAGAACCGGTAAGGACTGGCAATTGAATGAGAAAGTGCAGAACAATTGGATGGAAACCGTTAGGCCCGTAATTGAAACATTTTGCGACAGGACTCCCGGAAGTTTTATTGAAGAAAAACATTATTCCCTGGCCTGGCATTACCGTATGACAGACCCGGACCTGGGGGAAATGCGGGCCAATGAACTTTCTACCGTATTAAAGGAGCTTATCTCAAATCATGGATTAAGCGTACTGGAAGGAAATAAAGTGTTGGAAATTAAAAGCAGTGGGGTAAATAAAGGAAGAGCGGCAAGTAAGCTTTTGTTGAGAAAGAATTTCGATTTTATCTTTGGCATTGGTGATGACTGGACCGATGAATTTCTTTTTAAAGAACTGCCGGAGGAGGCAATTACAGTAAAGGTAGGAGTTAAAAAAACAGAGGCTACCTATTTTGTACAGGACACTTCCAGGGTTAGGGATTTATTGAAAAAGTTTAAGGAGTCCCATTAAACCGTGGTTCAGGGTGTTAAAATTGTTAGGAATTAAGATAAAAAATTATACATAAGTTAACTAAGCAAAGTATGTGGGGCACAGAATATAAAGTAATTTTACATTATCAAATTTTGTAAAACCAAAACATAAAAACACATAATTATGAAAGCAGGAAGATTGTTAACCGGTTTAGTATCTGGAGCGGCTGTAGGAGCAGCTTTAGGTTTATTATTTGCACCTAAAAAAGGTACTGAAACCAGAAGAAAAATCACTGAAACAGGTGATAGCTATTTAAAAGATGCTAAAAATAAGTTCAATGAATTTTCAGATAATCTAAGTCACAAAGTTGATGAGGTTAGAAACAGATCTAAAGCTGCTATGAGCAACTCAAAGACTGAAGAGAAAATTCATCAGGCTAAAGCCGATATGCATAATATGCAATCAAAATAATTGAATTGAAATTCAAATAAAAAAACCCCGGACATCCGGGGTTTTTTTTTGGCTTTAATCTAAAAATCCATTGGGCAGCTTTATTTAGTAAAACTTTACTTAAATTAGATTCCTTAAAAAAAATATATGATATCACGTAGACTTTTACCCCTAACCTTCCTTATTTTTAGTTTAACCCTAATCCCTGGAAAAACGTATTCTCAACACCAAACAGATGAACGCATTTATGAGATCATTGAAAATGTTTCAGCAGAAAGATTGGAAAATGATATACGTACACTTGCCGGTTTTGGTACCCGGAATACCTTTAGCGATACAGTTTCAACTACCAGGGGTATTGGGGCGGCGAGAAGATGGATCAAGAGTGAATATGATAAGATATCTGCAGGTTGTGGTAATTGCCTGAACGTATTTTACCAAAAGGATTTTGTTACTACAAAGGATGGAAACAGGATTCCCAAAGATGCCTGGGTAGTTAATGTAGTGGCAATCCAGAAAGGAACCAAATATCCCAACAGGTATATAATTATGAGCGGCGATATTGATTCCCGCGCCAGCGACACAATGGATTTTGAAACAGATGCGCCCGGGGCAAATGATAACGCCAGCGGTATGGCCGGTGCTATTGAAGCAGCACGGGTCCTTTCCAAATATAAATTTGAGAGCAGCATTGTATATGTAGGTCTTTCAGGTGAAGAACAGGGGTTGTTCGGCGGAAAAGGTTTGGGAGAATATGCACAAAAAAATAATTGGGAGATCATTGGAATCCTAAATAACGATATGATTGGAAATATTGAAGGAGTTGACGGGGTAATAGATAACCGTAGCTTCCGGATATTCTCTGAACCCGTACCTCCTACCGAAACTGAACAAGAAAGAAATATGAGAAGATTTTATGGCGGTGAGGTAGACGGTATCTCAAGACAACTTGCTCGCTATGTCCATAAAACTACACAAACCTATATGCCGGAAATGAATCCCATGATGATCTATCGCCTGGACCGGTTTGGAAGAGGTGGCCACCACCGGCCATTTAATGATCTTGGTTTTGCCGGAATTCGAATTATGGAAGCCCATGAGAATTATAACCGCCAACATCAGGATATTAGAACAGAAAATGGAATTGAATATGGTGATGTGATTGAGGGAGTAAATTTTGGATACGCAGCAAAACTTACCGCAGTAAATGCTATTAATATGGCTGCATTGGCATGGGCACCACCTGCCCCTAAAAAAGTTGAAATTGGAGGTATCGTAGAACCATCTGCCAAATTACGATGGGAAAAAGCTACAGGAGATATTGCAGGCTACAAGATATACTGGCGTGATACTACTTCTCCCCAATGGCAACATTCAAGATTTGTGAGCGATGTAAATGAGTTTAAATTGCAAGGAATTGTAATTGATAATTTCTTCTTTGGAGTAGCAACTGTAGGCAAAAATGGGCACGAAAGTGTCGTGGTTTTCCCTTCGGGCACATATCGGTAATTAATTTAATAGCAGGATCATGAAAAAACTCTTTACACACGCCTTAGTAATTATTTTAAGTTTGTTTACAATTTCCTGTGGCACTACCAAAAAAGAACCCACTACCCCTGCCGAAGTTCTTGTAACGGCTAAACCCGTTGAACAGGAAAGCAGGGCCCTTCAAGAACTTTCCAATTCTCCCAGGCATCACGAATGGGTAACTTTGCAACATGGAAACCGTGAAGTTCAGGCCTTTGTGGTATACCCGGAATCAAACACCAAAACCAAATCCATAATTGTTATCCACGAAAATCGCGGCCTTGATGATTGGGCAAGATCTTTTGCCGATAAACTTGCTGCTGAAGGATTTCTGGTAATTGCCCCGGATTTTATTTCCAACACACAAGGCAAAAAACGAACTACAGATTTTGAAAATCCAGATGCGGCAAGGGATGCAATTTATGCTCTTGAGCCCTCCCAGGTGACCGCAGATCTGGATGCCGCATACCAGTTTTTGAAAAAGGATCCTTCTGCAAACGGGGAAATTGCGGTTATTGGATTTTGCTGGGGAGGATCACAGGCTTTCAGGTATGTAACCAATAATCCTGAAGTAACCCAGGCCCACGTTTTTTATGGAACGGCGCCTGATGATGCAGAAGCGCTGGCAAGAATTTCAACTCCGGTTTATGGATATTATGGAGGGGATGACAACAGGGTAAACAGTACTATTGAAAAGACCGAAAATATTATGAAGGCGGCGAATAATTTCTTTAATTATGTAATTTATGAGGGTGCAGGACATGCCTTTATGAAGAGTGGCCTTCAGCCGGACGCAAAAGAAGCCAATAAAACTGCACTTAAACAGGCTTGGACAAGATTGCTCACAATTTTGAGAGAGTAGTATCAAAATAGATGCTCAGGACTTCTAATCCCTTCAATATAAAATTTGAAGGGATTTTTTTGTCCCTAACCTCATTTAATGCTTAATTAACAAGAGTTTAGCCATTCATTAGGAATTTGACGGGGTGAGAATAACTAATTTTAAAATTAATTATTAACTAACCAAAAATTTAAAATCATGGCAGAAATAAAAATCGAGAAGAAAAAACCCGTATGGCCCTGGATCCTTGTAGGATTAATAATTCTGGGGGTCATATTTTTTTTAGTGTTCGCCAATGAAGATGAGGATAATGAATATGATACTGATGATACTGAATTAAGAGAAGTAAACCCAGGTGACACAACGGGTTTACACAGTGTAAAGGAGAAGGACACTTATTATATTTAGGAACCTTCAACTTTAAATTTTAATAAACATCTCGTCTAGAGATATATAAATCAAAAAATTATGGCACATAAAAGTGAAAATAAAAACAAAAATCTTTACTATCTCAATGAACTGTCAGATTATAAGGTTTCCAGTGATGATCCCGATGTTAGAGGTTGGCAGGTAAAAGATGCAGATAACAGGGTAATTGGGAAGGTAGACAACCTCCTTGTAAATAAAGAAATAGAAAAGGTATTATACCTGGACGTAGAGGTTGATCCAACCATTATTGAAGCCAATCATGACCCATATGGCACACCAGCCAATGAAGGGGTACACGAATTTATAAATAAAGAGGGTGAAAACCATATAATAATTCCTGTAGGATTGGTTAATCTTAATAACGATCAAAAATTCGTTTATACAGATACTATAAATTATCAAACATTTGCAGAAACCAAACGTTTTGCAAGAGGGCATAATATAAACAGAGATTACGAGGTTGTAGTTCTGGATACTTATGGCCGTGACAGAAACAGGCCTGCAGATTCTTCAGGTAGAAGCGACCGCAGGGGAGAACATAGCCACGATGATACCAGTATTGAAGACCGTAGACAAATGGACCCCGCTTTTCAGGAGCATGTGAGAAGAGATGCCGACACCCATGATAAAAGAGCTGATGATCTCGAGTGGGAAAGAAGGGAAAGTGAAAGAAGAGCCGATGATCTGGACTGGGAAAGAAGAGAAAGTGAAAGAAGGGCGATGGAAGCCCGCCAGGTTGGCGATAGAGGAAGGATACCAGATGACAATTCTTTTTATGAAAGAAGAGAATTTGATGATTCCAATTACCGAAGAAGACGGTAAATTAATTTTGTAAAAAGTGAAAGGGAAACAATGCGTTTCCCTTTTTTATTTTAATCAACCAACGACAGTTGGATCCTCTTCTGGTTTTCATCTACGTCGAGGACCGTTACCATCACATGTTGGTTTAGTTTTACCACAGAATTCACATCACTCACAAAACTATTGGCAAGTTTTGAAATATGAATAAGGCCGCTCTCCTTGATCCCAATATCAACGAAACATCCAAAATTGGTAATGTTATTAATTATACCGGGTAGTTTCATACCTGTTCTAAGATCTTCTATTTTTTTTATCCCGGGATCAAATTCAAATTGAGTTATTGACTCCCGTGGATCTGTTCCCGGCTTCTTTAGTTCCCTTAAAATATCATTTAGAGTAGGTAACCCCAATTCTGCAGTTACATATTGGTGAGCATTAATTTTAACTACCTCTTTTTCAACACCTACAAGTTTTTCAACCTTTAGCCCAAGTTGCTTGGCCATTGTATTTACCAGATCATAACGTTCCGGATGAACTGCGGAATCATCCAATGGATTTTTCCCATTCTTAATACGTAAAAAACCGGCAGCCTGTTCATATGCTTTGGGTCCCAATCTTGGTATTTTTAAAAGATCCCTTCGCGTCCTGAGGGCTCCGTTTTCCCTGCGATATTCGATTATGCTTTCGGCCAATGCGGGACCTATTCCGGAAACATAGGAAAGCAATTCTTTACTCGCTGTATTTACGTTTACTCCTACCCTGTTCACGCAACTTCCCACTACCATGTCCAGCTTATCCTTAAGTTTTGTTTGATCTACCTCGTGTTGATATTGCCCTACCCCAATGGACTTAGGGTCAATTTTTACAAGTTCCGCCAATGGATCACTTAGCCTTCGACCAATGGAAACAGCCCCCCGTACGGTAATATCATAATTTGGAAATTCCTCTCTGGCAATTTTTGAGGCTGAATAAACCGATGCACCGGCCTCATTCACCACAAAAACAGACACCTCCCTTTCTATTGGAATTTTCTTTACAAAAATTTCTGTTTCACGCGATGCTGTACCGTTCCCTATTGCGATACTCTCAATTTTATAGGCATTTATAAGAGATCCTATCTTTTTACCGGCCAGTGCAAATTCCTTTTGAGGCGGGTGGGGATATATATTTTCATTATGAAGTAAACTGCCGTTCTCATCAAGACATACCACTTTACATCCCGATCTAAAACCGGGATCTATTGCGAGAATTCGCTTGTTGCCCAGGGGCGCAGATAATAAAAGTTGCTGTAAATTCTCAGCAAAAACGCCAATGGCATCCTCGTCTGCTTTCTTTTTTGCTTCAGTAAGGAATTCGGTTTGAAAAGAAGGCTTTAAAAGTCGGTCATAAGCATCTTCAATAGCTTCCAAAATATAAGGTTTGCAGGCATTATGATTATTTTTAAGGAACTTTCGGGAAATGATCTCCAGGGCTTTCTCCTTTTCTACTTCCACTTTTACCCTTAATACCCCTTCATTCCCTGCCCTGTAAATAGCAAGAAATCTATGTGATGGAATACGCTTTAAAGATTCTTCCAGATTAAAATACTGTTTATATTTTTGAGCTTCAGGATCCTTTTCCAATTTTTTTACAACCCGGGAGGTTATATTGCCTTGTTGGGTAAATAATTTCCTTATATCTGAGCGTACATTTTGATCCTCATTAACCCATTCAGCAATAATATCTTTAGCTCCCTGCAAGGCTTCGGCCGGGGTTTTCAAATTTTTATTAAGGAAAGTCCCTGCTTTTGTCAAAGGATTTTTTTCAGTTTGGGAAATAAGGATATTTGCAAGGGGTTCAAGTCCCGCTTCCCTGGCAGCATCTGCCCTGGTTTTTCTTTTTTTCTTATATGGCAGGTAAATGTCTTCAAGTTCCGCTAAGGTGGAGGACCGGGAGATTTTTAATTTAAGATCCTTAGTGAGCTTCCCCTGTTCTTCTATAGCGCGGGTTACATAAAGCTTTCGCTTTTCAAGGTTTTCAAATTCTTTTTTAAAATTTGAAATTAGTTCTATATCTACTTCGTTCAGGTTTCCGGTAAGTTCTTTTCTATACCGTGCTATAAATGGGATTGTGGCATCCTGTAACAGTAAATCAACGGTATTTTTTACCCCACTAGCAGGAAGGGAAACACGGGAACTTATGAAATCTATTAAATTCAAGAGGAAATTTTTATTATGAATAACAAAGGTATCTTTCTACAAAATATGTAGAAGCCGGTTTTTGCTTTTTTTCTGAAGGATTTTTTTTCTAGGTGATCCCTATTTTTTTTGAATGCTGAATGGCTTTCTGACTATTTTTGAAATAACAGGTATCCACATTCAAAGTGGCAATATTACTCATTACCTTATTTACTTTTGGATTTTGTTTTTTTCCGGTTTGGCGCAGGTAAACTGCTTTAATGCTCATTGGGAAGATCTTGCAAATTCTCTCATAGATATAAGCATCCTGTTGGGAATCATCTCCCAATAGTACATATTGTAAATTGGGATAGAAGGAAATTATATCCTTTACTTTTTCAAATTTATGATCATGACTGCCACGGCCTGTGAAAAGAAAATCAGAGATCCCAGTCTTAATTTTCTTCAGCTTAAAAACTGCTTTTGGTAACTGGTGCATTTCAGCCATATCATTAATAAATCCATAAAGATTCCATTCGCTGCTTGAAACATAGAAAAATGAATTGGAAGCCTGCTTGCTATCCTGGCCGTGAATGCTTAGATGGTGGTAATGCTGCACCACATCATCAAATATCTTTCGTTTGTTTATATTCTTAAGCAGCATTACATACAATTTTTTAAAAAAATTGTTGCTGTGGGAGATTAGGAATGTATCATCAATATCTGAAATGATCCCTACTTTGCTTTCAAAGGGTTTAAGTAATTCTCCCTCCTCAATAATTCCAATAGGCCCGGTTTTACACGACACATAATAATTATGCCACCCGCTATCCAATTGTTCAAAAAACGGTACATCAAATCTAAAATACCCGTCATTTAGGGTTTTAGTAGTTACTTCCAGATTTTTGAATTTGAGGGTGACCTGTATATTTTTTATAGGTTTTATGCGAAACATGTGAATAATTGAAAAAGCATGTTTTATACCCCTTCGGTCTGTGCGGTATTTGTCTGGAGCCCATGATTCAAAGACATGACCAAATACCACTAGTTGATTATTATTTACATACCCCCTGTATAGCTTAAGATCTAATTTCACCCTATTGACTTTTTATTAACTAAGAATTCCTTCCAAATTAATTAATTTTAAACACAAAATTAACCAATGGGGAAGATTAATACTGTTTTATTGGTGGTGAATCCTATTTCGGGGGCCATTGATAAAGCTGAACTTATCGAGGAAATAAAATTGAAAGCGGTCCAAAACGCGGTTTCTCTCATACTATTTTCTACTACAGGAGAAAATGATAAACTAAAACTGGAAAAATTAATTGCTGAAAAGGACCCGTGCAGGATCGTTGTTGCCGGGGGCGATGGAACTATTAAGCTTGTTGCCGAAGCTTTGGGAAATAAAAAAACCCCAATAGGTATAATTCCGGCGGGATCTTCCAATGGTTTATCCTACAATCTCCATCTTCCTGCAACCCTAGAAGAACAAATAACCACTGCATTTAACGGCGAAGTGATAGATATGGATATTATCTCCATTAATGGAGATTATTGCCTCCATATGAGTGACTTTGGGGTTAATGCCGAACTCATAAGCAGGTATGAGAAATCCAGGATAAGGGGAAAATTAGGTTATTTACTTCAAACCTTACCAACTTTGGTAACCAGTGATTATCCATTTAAATTTACTATTGAAGCTAATGGCAGAACTTTTGAAACCGAGGGTATACTACTGGCAATTGCAAATGCCAGTTCCTATGGCACAGGAGCTAAGGTTAATCCCAAAGGAAAAATAAACGATGGCGTTTTTGAGATCCTAATTTACAAGGAGTTTGATTTTATTGAAATATTAAAAACCTTAAGAAATGAGGTTGATCCTGATCCTGAGGTAGTTGAAGTAATTACAGCTACAGAAGCAAAAATAACCTGTGACCCTGCCGTAGCTTTCCAGATAGACGGAGAGTATTTGGGAAGAAAAAACTCTATTGAGGTTACAATTTTACCCAAAAAAACGAGAATAGTCGCTCCCATTCGTCATTTATAATTATTTATTAATAATTTTTTTTCTAATCCTGTGCTGTTAAGATAATTTTTCAAAAGTTCCAAAAAGTCCGCGATTATACAGCCTAATGAGGGTCCGCCCTCGGGAAAATTACTGTACCTCTGTATATTTTTTCACTAGAAATTTTTAAAAATTTTGAAAATAAGCTTTCACTAAAAGGTTTGCGGATTGAATATATTTGATTTTCCGGTATAATTTTTATTAAATTTAGCAATTAGATGTATCGGTGTTAACTAATCAATTGAAAAATGAATTCTATGAAAAAAAAATTTCTTAAGAACTATTTGTTGCTGTTTGCAGTTTTAAGCTTTGCCTTTGTTGAAGCTCAAACCGTAACCGGAACAGTAACAGATGGAGAAATGCCTTTACCCGGTGTTAATATTTTGGTGCGGGGTACTTCAAATGGAACCACAACAGATTTTGACGGAGCGTATTCCCTGAACAATGTACCTGCAGATGCCGTACTGGTATTTAGTTTTCTGGGGTATGGAACTCAGGAAATCCCTGTAAATGGGAGAGAAACAATTAATGTTACCCTTGCGGAAGATGCTTCGGCATTAAGTGAGGTAGTTGTAATAGGTTATGGCTCTATACAAAAGAGAGATGCCACCGGTGCGGTAGCAACGGTTAATGCTGAAAATTTTAACCGCGGGGTTGTAGCATCCCCTGAAGAATTGATCCAGGGTAGAACTGCGGGTTTACAGGTTACCACGGCAAGTGGGGAACCGGGTGGAGGAGTTAATATTAGAATTAGGGGTACAACCTCTGTTCGTGGAGGGAATGATCCCTTATTTGTAGTAGATGGAGTTCCACTGGCCGGGGATAATGTTTCTGCAGGAGGATCTAACGTTGGTTTTGGTGATAGCTCACCCAAAAATCCTCTTAACTTCCTGAATCCGCAGGATATTGAAAGTATGAGTGTGCTTAAAGATGCATCTGCAACCGCTATTTATGGTTCCCGGGGTGCCAATGGGGTGGTGATAATAACTACCAAATCGGGACGGGGAATGGATGGAAGATTTGATTATTCGGCCAATTTAGGGGTTGCTACACCGGCAAACTCTTACGATCTTTTAAACCGCGAGGAATTTCTAAACGCATATGAAGGAATAGGTGGGGATAGAAATGCTGCAGATTTTGGGTCAGATACAGACTGGCAGGATGAGATTACGCGCACAGCTTTCACCCAGGAGCATAACCTCTCTTACGCAAATTCCTACAATAAGGGAAATTACAGGGTTTCACTTGGATATTCAGACCTAATGGGGATCGTTGAGAATTCCTCCATGGAAAGACTATCGGGAAGATTGAACCTCAATCACCGTTTATTAAATGACAAGCTTAAACTTGGGCTGCAAACTGCAATTTCCCGGGTAAATGATGAACGTGCACCTATTTCAAACAACGCAGGTTTCCAGGGGGATCTTCTGGGAGGGGCTTATAGGGCAAATCCAACTCTTTCCAGCGACCCGGATGCGCCGTTTACCGGCCAGCTTAATCCTAATTCCCTGTTGAAATATACGCTGGATGAAACTGAGACTGATAGGGTTTTACTGAATTTCTCTGCAGATTATGAACTCATTGAAGGTCTTTCTGCCAGGTTAAATCTAGGTTATGACAAAGCCGAATCTTATCGCGGGTTTGGTATTTCAGGAGATATCCAGGGGGTTCAAAGTGCCGTTCCAGGAAATGGAAGGTCCCAGATCAACGAGATCGACAATACCAACAAGTTGATGGAATTCACGCTTAATTACGAAAAACTCTTTGAAAATTCCAAAATAGACGCATTAATTGGATATTCTTACCAGGAGTTTGACCGTAAAGGGATTAATGTGAGTGGTTGGGGCTTTCAGAATATGGCCATGAGCGCAATGATCAATGACCTGCAAAGATCCAGAGACCTTCTGGAAGGAAGCATTCAGGGATCGTATCAACAGTATGGGTTTGATCAAAGTGGAATGTTTGTAAACAGGTTGTTTCCAGATGTGGTGACAGAGCGACCTACTGCTCCATCAGGACTTAATGTGCGGGCTGTTGCAGGAGACACATTCTACACTGTAGATGAATTACAATCTTTCTTTGGAAGGCTTAATTATACTTTGGCAGATAAATATCTTTTCACAGCTACGCTAAGAGCAGATGGTTCTACAAGATTTGGTGGAAATAATAAATATGGTTACTTCCCTTCCGCAGCATTTGCCTGGCAGCTAGGAGATGAAGATTTTATTCCGGATGCTTTTTCTACACTTAAATTAAGGGTAGGATACGGTGTTACCGGTAACCAGGAAATACCATATAACCTTTACACGCCACGCGACAGGTTTGGAGGATTTGGAATTAATGACAATGGGGATATTAACATCCCAGGGACAGGTCAGGTAACTTTTAGAAATGAAGACCTTAAATGGGAAACAACTTCCCAAACGAATGTTGGTTTTGATTTTGGCTTCATGGAAGACCGTCTAAGCGGTTCTATAGATTATTATTACAAATCAACTACAGATCTTTTATTCCAAACCTTCTCTGCACAACCTGCAGCGCAGGATTTTGTTTGGGAAAATCTGGATGCCAATGTAATTAATAAGGGTATTGAATTTAGCCTTGACTATGATATCTTCCAGGAACAGGAATTCTTCTGGAACCTAGGTTTCAATATTTCCTATAATGATAATATGGTGGAGGACTTTGATGGATTGGTACAAACCGGGGGAATCAATGGCCAGGGTCTTACCAATGCCTACGCCCAGCTACTTGCAGGAGGACAACCACTTTTCTCCTATTATTTAAGAGAGTTTGGCGGATTTGATGCAAATGGTCAAACACTTTATCCAAACGGTGACGTTCAAACATTTGTAGGGAAAAGTGCTTTACCAACAACTAATCTTGGTATTTCCACCCGTATGGAATACCGCAACTGGGATCTGTCTGCATTCCTAACAGGCCAGTTTGGATTCTATGTGTATAATAATACTGAAAATGCCTTCTTTACAGCAGGGGCTTTAAATTCCGGGTCAAATGTGACCAGGAATGTTATAGGAAATGGAGAAGCCTCTAACAATGCACCGGACGTTTCTACACGTTTTCTTGAAAAAGGTGATTTCCTGAGATTGCAAAATGCCACTTTGGGATACAATTTTGAAGTGGGACCAGATAGTTTTCTTAATGCTTTAAGATTGAGTGTAACAGGACAAAATTTGTTTTTAATTACAAATTATTCCGGGCTGGATCCTGAAGTGAATACAGATAAGTCATTAAATGGTATACCTACGGCGGGGATTGAATACACCAGTTATCCAAGAGCAAGAACCGTAACCTTAGGTCTTAACGTATCATTCTAAAAAAAAAATAATATGAAAATAAAATTTATTAAATCATCGATTTTGATTGGAGCCGTGCTGAGTTTTACAGCATGTACAAATCTTGAGCTCGAGGAGACCGATTCCATCTTCCGTGAGGATGCCGGGGGTGGTTTCTCTGGAGTGAGTGATGTTCCCAGTGCTTTAGTAGGTAGTTATGACCAAATACGAGGGCAATTGGATACACAGGAAAACCTTTATGCATTGCAGGAAGTAACTTCAGATGAAATGCTGGTACCTACCCGCGGAACAGACTGGGGTGATAATGGATTATGGAGAACCTTACACCAACATACCTGGGATCCAAACCACCAGTTTATCTTAAACACCTGGAATGCTTATAACAGGAATGTTTTTAACCTTTCCGAGATAATAGCTCCGGAAAGTAATGCTAATGCACAACAACTGGCCGAGGCAAAATTCCTAAGGGCCTTTAGTATGTTTTGGGTTATGGACCTTTTTGGACAGGTACCCTTCCGGGAGGTAGATGAAGGAGCATCTGTAGATCCCAGAGTGTTGACTAGAAGTGAGGCTTTTGATTTTGTTATGAAAGATCTTACTGAAGCTTTACCGGATCTTCCGGCTTCAGGCCCGGGTCCTGCTGCAAATTTTGCCAGTAAGGCTTCCGCACATTACCTATTGGCAAAAATATTATTAAACAAACATATTTACCTTGGGAATGCCACAGCAGAGGCAGCAGATATGACAGCCGTAGTAGGCCATGTAGATGCCATTAAAGGATTTGGTTTTGGCTTGCAAAGTGGATTTTTTGAGATCTTTAAACCAGCGGTAGATTCTGAAACTATTTGGTATACCAATACAGGAGTTGGTTCCCGCATGTGGAATGGATTGCATTATTTTCAAACCGTACCCGATAATACCGGTGGTGGTTGGAATGGATTCACAACCCTTGCAGAATTTTACGAGCTATTCGAAGGAAGCCCGGAACATAATCATCCTGATGCAGGACAAGAGGAGCGTAGAGGATTTGTTCCTTATGAAGGTTCAGCCCCTTCAACCACAGGTTATTTTGCCGGTGGAAAAGATGATAATGCTGATGGGTTTGTAGATGGTTCAGATATAGGAATTGGTTTCCTGTTTGGACAGCAATATAACCTTGATGGAAGTATGAAAGAAGATCGTGGAGGAAATCCGCTTTACTATACAAAAGAACTTCCCGGTTTACTTGGAAATAACGAACGTACAGGTATTAGAGTTCTTAAATATCACCCTTCAAATGGTGCATATACCGGCCATATGATCTTGTTTAGATATGCAGATGCTCATTTAATGAAAGCTGAAGCTATCATGAGAGGTGGTACAGGAGGACAAACTGCTCTGGCACTTGTAAATGAATTAAGGACATTACGGGATGCAACCCCTCTTGGGTCTCTTACAGACCATGATATGCTGGATGAGAGAGGAAGAGAATTGTATATAGAAATGTGGAGAAGACAGGATCTTATTAGATTTGGAAAGTTCACAGAAGCCTGGGAGTTCAAAGAAGCAAAAGATGAATCCAGGAATCTATTCCCCATACCATCTGTAGCATTAACTTCAAACCCGAATCTGGTTCAAAACGAGGGTTACTAAAATCATTCTTATAACTCTTAATAGGAGGCTTAAAAGGTTAATACTTTTTAAGCCTCCTTTTTTATTTGAGCCCTCATAAATTTCTCTTAAATTGTCCTCTTTTCAGAAAAAAATATAATTCATCAAAACCCAATGAATACCCCATCACCGCAACTTACTTTTTTATTTAAATTCCTGTTTCTTATTACAATACCCGTGTTTATTTCTTCCTGTTCCAATAAGGAAAAAAAAACTGAACAGGAAGCAGAGGAAAAAGAATATTTATTCACCCAAATGAAGAGCGGGGAAACGGGAATAAATTTCATAAACGATGTTAAAAATGGAAAAGACTTTAATATTTTCAAATACAGAAATTTTTATAATGGGGCCGGCGTAGGAATTGGGGATATTAATAATGATGGCCTTCCCGATGTTTACCTTACCTCCAATATGGGAGAAAACAAACTCTATTTAAACCAGGGAGATTTCAAATTCAAAGATATAACTGCCTCCTCCGGCACTGCCGGAAACCGTTCCTGGTCTACCGGGGTAACTATGGTAGATATTAATAATGATGGGCTGTTGGATATTTACGTTAGCAACGCCGGAAATATGGAGGGGGATGACAGGAGAAATGAATTATTCCTCAATAACGGCGATCTTACATTTACTGAAGCCGCAGCCAGTTACAAGCTTGATGAAAATGGATTTACCACTCACGCTGCCTTCTTTGATTATGACGGGGATGGGGATCTTGATGTCTATATTCTTAATAACAGTTTCATACCGGTATCAAGCCTGGGATATACTAATAAAAGGGACCTCAGGAGTGATGATTGGAACCTGCCGGAGGTTTTTAAAGGCGGTGGGGACAAGCTATTAAGAAATAATAACGGGATTTTTGAGGATGTGAGTGAGGAGGCAGGTATTTATGGAAGTCTCATAGGATTTGGACTGGGAGTAACCATAGGTGATGTTAACAATGACTATTTACCCGACATCTATGTGAGCAACGATTTTTACGAGCGTGATTACCTGTACATCAACCAGGGTGACGGCACTTTTAAAGAACAAATCAAAGATTATATTTCTCATCTAAGCCTTTCCTCAATGGGAGCAGATATGGCCGATATTAATAATGATGGGTTCCCGGAGATCTTTGTAACAGATATGCTTCCTGAGGATGATGAACGCCTCAAGAACACCAGTGAATTTGAGCGCTATGATCTTTATAAGCGTAAACTCGATAGTGATTTCTACCACCAGTATATGCAAAATACCCTGCAACTTAACAATACGAACAATACCTTTAGTGAGATTGCCTTTTATAGCGGGGTGGCAGAAACAGATTGGAGCTGGGGTGCTCTTATTTTTGACATGAATAACAATGGGTTTAAGGACATATTTGTGAGCAATGGGATCCTGCACGACCTTACCAACCAGGATTTCATGGATTTTTTTGCCAATGAGATCCTTCAAAAAATGGTGCTTACAGGAAAAAAGAAGGAATTTGATTCTATTCTCAACCAAATGCCCAGCACTCCTATCCCAAATTACGCATTTAAGAACAATGGCGATCTCACTTTTGACAAGGTAGCTGAGGAATGGGGATTTTCAACTCCCGGCTTCTCCAATGGATCGGCGTACGGCGACCTGGACGGGGATGGGGACCTGGACCTTATTGTGAATAATGTGAATATGGAATTATTTGTATACCGGAATAATTCCGAAAGAATGACTGAAAACAATTTCCTGAAGGTAAACCTAAAAGGGACAGGTAAAAACACCTTCGCTATTGGCAGCAGGGTTAACCTGTATGTGGACGGGAAGGTAATTTATCAGGAATTGATCCCTACCCGGGGTTTCCAGTCCTCCATAGATTACGCTCTTACTTTTGGTCTTGGCAATGCTAAAAAAATTGATTCTCTGCAGGTAATTTGGCCCAACCGCCAGACAGAAGTTGTCTACGGTCATGATGTAAATAAGGTCCTAATGCTGGATCAAAAAAATGCCGGATTTAATACCCTTAAAAATATTCCCCCTCCTACTCCACTTTTCAGTTTACAAGATCACCAACTCCGGGCTCATAAGGAAGATAATTATATAGACTTTGACTATGAAGGGCTCATCCACCAAATGCTGTCAAGGGAAGGTCCTGCTGTGGCTGTGGGAGATATAACCGGCGACGGGAACGATGATATATTCCTGGGAGGTGCACGTAACCAGGGAGGCACCTTATATGTTCAAAGATCTTCGGGAAAATTTACTGAGGTTAAAAATGATTCATTTTTTGCAGATGCTGAATTTGAGGACACCGATGCCATTTTTGCTGATGTTACCGGGAATGGTAAAAAAGATCTTATTGTGGTCTCCGGGGGTAATATTGGATATGCAGAAGGTTCGCTGTATCAAACAAGGCTTTATGAAAACCAGGGTAATGGTAAATTTGTACGATCAAAAAAAATAATTCCTTCAACTAAAAATAACGCAGCGGTTATTGTTGCACACGATTACGATGGAGATGGGGACATAGACCTGTTCATTGGTAGCAGAAGTGTTCCCGGAACATATGGTATAGACCCCTTACACCAACTTCTTGAAAATGATGGCTCCGGCAATTTTAAAGATGTTACCGAAGCAAAAGCTTTTGAATTAAAAGGAATGGGAATGATAACCTCTGCCACCTGGGAAGATATGGATAGTGATGGGAACAAGGACCTGGTAGTCGCCGGTGAATGGATGGCACCCAAAATCTTTAAGAACACTCCCCAGGGCCTTCTTCCCTGGAATACCAATCTTGATGAATTAACAGGGGCCTGGACAGCTGTGGCTGCAGTAGATATTAATGGCAATGGCCATATGGATCTTATCCTGGGCAACCGGGGAACCAATTCTTTTTATAATATCTCCGGGGACGGTCCTGTAAAGATGTACATCAATGATTTTGACAATAATGGTACCATTGAACAAATATTTACCCGCCCAATCAAAGGGAAAGATGTTCCGGTTCATTTAAGAAGGGAGCTTTCAGGTCAAATAGCTTCCCTTAAAAAGCAAAATCTGAAATTCTCTGAATATGCAAGAAGGTCCATTGACGACCTGTTTTCAAAAGAGATCATTGAAAGCTCAATTGTAAAGAATATTTCAACGTTTAAGAGTATAATAGCTATTAATAACGGAGACGGTACTTTTGCTCTGGAAGAATTACCCGCGCAGGTGCAACTCTCCAGCATACACGCAATTCAGGTTCTGGAAAGAGAGGGTGGTGCAAAAGAGATAATTCTGGCCGGTAATAATCATAATCTTAAACCTCAGTTTACACGACTGGATGCCAACCAGGGAATTATCCTTACAAGAAATAAAAACGGCGCTTATAAGGTAAAAAGTCCCCAGGAAACCGGCCTGTTATTAAATGGACAAGTGCGGGCCCTGCATTTATTATCCGCGGGAAATAGGCAAAAGCTCCTTCTGGCCGGAATGAATAATGAAAGTCCTGAAATATATAAACTGAATTAATGACAAGGTTGATCTGCCATACCCGGTCTTTTTGGTTCCTTGCCGTTATAGCCTGTTTAATCATAACCGGTTGCAAAGAGGATCCTAAGGAGAATTATTTATTCAGCACCCCGGCGGCTGAAGATTCTGGCCTCGAATTTATTAATACCCTTGTAGAAACTGACGCCTTAAACATCCTTGATTACCTGTATTTCTATAACGGAGGCGGGGTCGCAATTGGAGATATCAATAATGATGGCCTTCCGGATATTTACCTCACCGGCAACCAGGTACCCAACAAGCTCCTTTTAAATAAAGGAAACATGCAATTTGAGGATATTACTGAAGGTGCAGGTGTTGCAGGTAAATCCAACTGGAATACGGGGGTTACAATGGCCGATGTAAATGGGGACGGATTTCTTGATATTTACATTTGTGCTGTGGTAGGGATAAATGGCCTGCGTGGAAAGAACGAACTTTTCATCAATAATGGGGACAACACATTTACTGAAGAAGGTGAAATGTATGGGCTGGATCTTAAAAATTATTCATCTTCTGCCGCTTTTTTTGACTATGATAATGACGGCGACCTGGACATGTATCTTTTAAACCATGCCGTTCATACTGTAAACACATACGGGCCCGCAGAAATTAGAAATAATCGTACTGTTGAAAGCGGGGACAAATTATTTAGAAATGATAACGGAAAATTTGTAGATGTTAGCGAGGAAGCCGGGATATTTGGAGGGGCCAATGGTTACGGCCTGGGCCTTGCAACAGCCGACTTTAATAATGACGGCTATACCGATATCTATGTGAGCAACGATTTTCATGAAGATGATTATTATTATTTAAACAATGGAAATGGGACATTTACAGAGGTTTTGAAAGAAAAATTCACCCACGTGAGCAGGTTTTCCATGGGTAGTGATGTGGCCGATGTAAACAATGATGGATATATGGATATTCTTACCCTGGATATGCTGCCCGAGGATGAAAAGGTCCTTAAGGCCTCCATGGGCGATGACCCCCTGGATTTGCATAACATGAAGATCAACAGGCTTAATTACCACCAGCAGTATACACGTAATATGTTGCAAATAAACCGCAGCGGGGAATATTTTCAGGAAATGGGGTTGTACAGTGGTTTGGCAGCGACCGACTGGAGCTGGAGCCCTCTTTTTGTTGATCTTGACCTGGATGGTTATCAGGATGTATTTATTGCCACGGGGATACCCCGACGGCCTAATGATCTCGATTATATCAAATACGTCTCCAACAAACAAATCCAGCAAAAAATAACTACCACGAAACTGGTAGACCAAAAAGCGCTGGATATGATGCCATCCGGGAAAGTTCACAATTACATTCTTCAGGGATCAAAAAATTTAAAATTCAGCGATCGTTCCGGAAGATGGCTCAGCAGGGATTCCATTATTTCTACAGGTGCTGCCTGGGGCGACCTTAATAATAATGGTGCTATGGATATAGTAACCAATAACATTAACCATCCCGCTACTTTATACGTAAACAATTCCGCAGGAAATTCAGCCTATCTCAAGATCAAAATGAATTTTACTGCCCCCAACACCTTTGGAATAGGTTCAAAAGTGATCTCTTACCAACAGGGTAAGGTTCAGGTTAAACAATTATATACTACCAGGGGATTCCAGTCCTCATCAGAGCCTGTTATACATTTTGGTTATGGCGACCTTCAAAGAGTAGATTCCCTGCTGCTTATATGGCCGGATAATACAGTTGAAAGATTGTACGATATAGAGGTAAACCAAACCCTTAGCCTGGTACCGGGAAAAGAAAGGGAAAAAGTAGATTATAAAAAGGTATTTCCTAAATCCGCACCCCTTTTCAGTAAAGTTGACTCCATCCCGGGAATAGATTACCGGCATAAAGAAAATAACTATGTTGACTTCAACCGGCAAAAACTAATCCCGTACAAGATCTCAAACAGGGGTCCTGCCACGGTGGTAGCCGATCTTAACGGGGATGGATTGGATGATATTTTCTTAGGAGGCTCAAAACTAAATCCTTCGAAGATCTATTTTCAAACCAATAAGGGTTTTGCAGCACAGGATTTCAATGAGATTTTAAATGATTCTATTACAGAGGATATTTCGGCAATTGCAGAAGATCTTAACAATAATGGTAACCTGGACCTCTTCGTGGTCTCGGGTGGAGGGGAATTCTATGGTGAAAGCAAAGCCCTGCTTGACAGGCATTATATGAATGAGGGAACAACATTCAGCAAAAAGGAGCTTCCCTCCTATTTTGAGAATGGAATGGTGGTAAAGGCCTTTGATTATGATAAGGATGGATATAAAGACCTGTTTGTTGGTGGGGGTGCAGTATCCAATGACTTTGGGAAAACCCCGGGTTCTTACCTTCTAAGAAACAACAAAGGAAAATTCGAAATAGTCCAAAATGAGGAACTAAAACATATTGGAATGGTTACAGATGCCGTTTGGACAGATTTTGACAGGGATGGCCACACAGACCTTATAGTTGTGGGAGAATGGATGAGTCCGAGGTTTTTTAGAAATGAAAACGGAAATTTAAAAGACAGGACTTCCCAATTTACTAAAGATGGTCTCCATGGACTATGGCAAACCATCATCCCCTTCGACATCAACGGAGATGGAAAAATGGATTATCTTCTTGGCAACTGGGGATTAAATACAAAATTTCGAGCCACCGTGAAAGAGCCGTTGAGAATGTATTATGCAGATTTTGATGGAAATGGCAGCACGGAGACCATAGTGGCTTATGCGAAAAACAGCAAATATTATCCTGCTGCGGGACTGGATGAATTGGTTAGCCAGCTATCTTTTCTAAGAAAGAAGTTTCCTGCATACAAGGACTTTGCAGGGAAGACCATTGAAGAGATCTTTGAAAAAGAGCAGCTTGAAAAAGCAGATCTTTTAACGGTACAAACATTGGCTTCAGGATATTTGCTTAATTCCGGCGGAACATTTACTTTTAAAGCGTTTGAAGCTCCTCTTCAAGTGGCACCTGTTACCTCCTTTTTGGTGGAAGATTTTACCAGCGATGGAAAAAAAGAGGTGCTGATTGCTGGAAATTATTTTGGAGTTACCCCTTACCACGGGAATTTTAGCAGTCTTGCAGGAGCTATGATAACCTCCACAGGAAGAATAATTGAAGGAGATCAACTGGGGCTTAACCTTACACAAAAAAGTGTAAGAGGAATGGCACTCATAATGATTAGAGGAGAAAGATTTTTAATGGTAACTGTGAATAATGATAAACCTCAATTCTACAAACTTGGAAAATAGAATGAAAAAAATGCTGGGTGTTTTTTTAGTGGTGATTTTCCTTGGTAGCTGTAAAAAGGAGGTTTCCCCTATTGAAATCACTGCCGGTGATTACCATAATGCTATGGATCGTTTGACGAACATTATGGTACATGACATTTTCTCTCCTCCCGTGGCCAGTAGAATTTATGCCTATTCCAATATAGCCGCTTATGAGGTACTGGTTAAAGGAAATAATGACCTTAGATCCTTTTCTCATACATATAAAGATTTTGAACCAATACCGGAACCCGATTCAACTGTAACCATCAATTATCAGCTGGCAGCCCTTATCGCGCATATTGAAATGGGGAAACAGCTTATATTTTCAGAAAACGAAATTCTCACCTATCGTGATAGTCTCTATTCCAGCTGGGAGAAACTGAATAAGGAGGAATTTGAAGTTTCAAAAAGTTATGGGATACAGGTAGCGACCCATGTTGCAAATTGGAAAAATAAGGACAATTACAATGAAACCCGTACATTGCCAAAATTCTCCATTTATTCAGATGAAGCTCATCGCTGGCAGCCCACTCCCCCGCTATATATGGATGGAATTGAACCACATTGGGCAAAAATAAGAACATTTTCCCTGGACTCTGCATCTCAATTTCAGCCTGGCTCCCCACCGGAATTTTCCCTGGATAAAAGCTCTAAATTCCGGCAGGAACTCATGGAAGTTTATTCCATAAGACACTCTCTTGATTCCCTGGGAGATGATAGTGAAGAGTTAGAAATGGCCAGGTTCTGGGATTGCAACCCTTATGTCTCAACCCAACGGGGGCATTTAATGTTCGCAACAAAAAAAATCACCCCTGGTGGCCATTGGTTGGGGATCACCAAAATTGCGAGTAAAAAGAAAAATCTGGATTTTGATAATACTGTATATGCCTATACCGCTACCTCTCTTGCAATCGCCGATGCTTTTATAAGCTGTTGGGATGAAAAATATAAAAGAGAGTTGATTAGGCCCGAAACCCTTATTAATAGTTTTGTAGACGAAAACTGGACCCCTGTCCTGCAAACACCTCCTTTTCCGGAATATCCCAGTGGACATTCTGTAGTTTCCGGCGCGGCTGCAACAGTATTGACCCAATTGTTTGGGGAAGATTTTTCCTATGAGGATGATACCGAAGTACCCTATGGACTGCCGGTAAGGTCATTCACATCTTTCCATCAGGCTGCTAATGAAGCCGCATTGAGCAGGTTGTATGGAGGAATTCATTATAGAAGCGCCATTGAGGATGGTTTAACACAGGGATTGAGCCTTGGGGCGTTTGTTGTTAAAGATTTGAACCTCCAACCCTTAAACCTGTAATTTCCTCCTGTTTAATGCTAAAAAAGATTTTACGCATTTTTTTGCTCCTGCTTTTTCTATTAGGAGTATGGTATTTTGGCTTAAAAAATTATGACTATTCCATTAATTTCAATGTGTCTGCATTACCCGGAGAAGTCTATCAGAAACTGCTGGTATATGATTATAAAATCCTCGAAAATCCTTCAGTCCAGGAGCGCATTCCTTTCAAAAGGCTGGAACAAACTGCAACAATTAATGATACAGGTCTAAATTTAAGCTGGCGGTTTGAAGAAAAGAATGATTCTATAAGCAGGATAAGGGTGCTTGTAAATCAGGAAAACAGGTTCATTTCCAGGCTCCAGATGCTCACCGGGCGCAATGATATTCAAAAGAAAATTTCCAGGGAAGCAAAACGGCTCAAATTAGCGTTGGAATTGGATAGTGAACAGTATAAGGTAGAAATAGTAGGGATCGAAAAATCCCCTGCTGCTACCTGTGCATGTATATCATTGGAAAATGATGTGAATAAAAAGGCCGGGGATATGATGCAAACTATTGGAAAACTGGCAGCCTTTCTAAAATTAAACAATTTGGAAATGGCAGGGAAGCCAAGAATTCAGGTTAACTCCTGGGATCTTCGCGCACACACTATCACCTATGAGTTTTGTTTCCCTGTGGAAAATAAAAATATAACAATGCCGGTTAATGATATTTATCTTAAGGATTTTCCTTCCAAAAAATCTATTCACGCGATCTATAAAGGAAATTATATGTATTCCCACCTTGCCTGGATAAGGATCCATAACTATGCTGAAAAGACGGGATATGAAATTAATAATTCCCCTCTGGAGATTTTTCAGGAGAATCCGGAGCTGGGGGGAGACTCCCGGTTTTGGAGGGCAGATATTTATGTCCCGTTGAAATAATTATATGTTCATCTAAACGTTCGGCCATAAAAAAAGGGGCTTCTATTTCGAGCCCCTTTTGGAATTTGTAGTTGTTATAATTTTATAATGACATTGCTTTCCCGTTTCCTAATTCGCTAACAGGCCCACAAGGGATATACTCTCCCGGTATTGGATCATACCAAAGCACATTCTCACCAATTTGTTCACTTGTCTTCCAGGCCCAGATCCCCATTCCCCTAACATCAGTCAGGTACGAATACGCACCTGCTTCAAAATCAAGGTTCTCTTCGGGATCCTTATCCATAGGATCCTGGGTTTCTGTATTGCGGCGAATGTAATCTTCCCTTATTTCAGGGGTAGCCCTTAAATATTTATCTACGATCTGTCGATATTCCTCTTCATCTCCTTTTTCAAGGTCCTTATCAAACTGGTCTTTGAAAGCTGCGGCAAAAGCACTGGCGCTTCGGTTAAAGTTTTCTCTGCGCTCTTCACTTGCAACTTCATCCATATAGGAATCAATAAAGTTGGCTATATTCAGCTCATTAGCCCCGGGAGTATCTGTAGCAGGAAGAATTACCTCCAAAATCTGTTTTAAGGCGAAACCATTTGCGGCAGAAAGGAAAATTGGTTCCCAGGTTACCTTTGGATCTTTCTTACAACTTTGCAGCAGGCTAAGTGTGGTAGGTCCCACAACTATGATCCCGGCACCCAATCCTATATTTTTTAATGCTTGTCTTCTGTTCATAATACTATCTTATGCATTGGACTTTTTGAAATTCTTTGACGCATGGTCGGCGGCCCGCGCCGTCATGGCCATATAGGTCAACGATGGATTCTGGCAGGCGGCAGAGGTCATAAAACTACCATCTGTAACATATACATTTGGAACATCATGAACCTGATTGTTTCCATTAAGGACAGAAGTTTTACGGTCTCGTCCCATTCTGGCCGTTCCCATTTCATGAATTCCCAGACCCGGCGCTCCAATATCGTCATATCCGCTCACATCTTTAAAGCCTGCCTTTTCAAGCATAGCCACTGCCTGTTCTACCATATCTTTACGCATTTTAAGCTCGTTCTCCTTAAATTCTGCATCAAAGGTTATGGTGGGTAATCCCCATTCATCTACCTTGTTATAATCCAGGGTCATTTTATTTTCGTGATAAGGCAGCGTTTCTCCAAAGCCCATTAATCCCATGTTCCATCCACCGGGTTTAATAATCGCTTCTTTTAGTTCTTTTCCATATCCCGCTTCTGCCACACTCGCGGCCCAGTCGCCACGGCTGGCTCCTCCCTGGTATCCATACCCGCGGGTAAAGCCAAGGTTTTCATTGCCATTCAGGTTTCTGAAACGGGGTAAATAGATCCCATTTGGCTTTCGGCCTTTATAATACATATCTTCAAAGCCTTCATATTTCCCGGATGCTCCGGCCTTGAAATGATGATCCATCACGTTATGTCCCAATTCCCCACTGTCATTACCCATTCCGTTAGGAAAACGATCAGATTTTGATTGCATTAAAATACTGGTGGAGGCAATAGCAGAGGCACAAAGAAAGATTACGTTGGCTTTATATTCTATGGTCTCCTTGGTTTCAGCATCAATAATTTTTACCCCGGTAGCTCTTTTCGTATTGGCATCATACATTACCTCATGCACCACAGAATTTGGCCTTAAGGTCATATTTCCGGTACGTTCTGCCGCGGGTAAGGTGGAAGAGTTACTGCTAAAATAGGCGCCATAAGGACAACCTCTTATACACCTGTTTCTATACTGGCAAGGGGCACGGCCTTCAAAAGGTTTATCACTTGTAATATGTGCTACCCTTCCCGGGGTAAGAACCCTGCCTTCAAAATTTTCAGCTAAATTCTTTTTCAGGTGATCTTCCACACAATTCAGTTCCATTGGTGGCAGGAATTTACCATCTGGTAACTGGCTTAAACCAAGGTTTTCCCCACTTATTCCTACAAAAGATTCAACATAATCATACCATGGAGCAATATCCTTATAACGAATTGGCCAGTCTACAGCAACACCTTCTTTCTGGTTGGCCGTAAAATCTAGATCGCTTAAACGGTAACTGTGTCTTCCCCACATAATTGATCTGCCCCCCACATGATAACCTCTCATCCAGTCAAATCTTTTCACTTCGTTATAGGGATGTTTCACATCATCTACAAACCAATGTTTGCTGGCTTCATTCACAGTATAACCTGTCCTGGCCTGTTTCTCCTGTCTTTTAACTTCCTCACGGGGAACTTGTCCTTTGAACTTATAATCCCAGGGATCATCATTCATAGTAGGGTAATCTTCAATGTGTTTTACCATACGGCCTCTTTCAAGCACCAAAGTTTTAAAACCCTTTTCACATAATTCTTTAGCAGCCCAACCGCCACTAATGCCGGTACCTACCACAATAGCGTCATAGGTGTGGTTTTCATAAATTTTACTCACAATCTGGTTATTAGTTAACAATTTGGGTTAAAGTACAAACCCAAATATATCAATTATTGTGTATTATTTTACAGGTTTAAAAAAAAGTATACATTTAAGATTCCTAAAAACCGAAAAATATTTGGATTTAAATTAACCCTATAACTAACCAAAATGAATCAACCTTTGAAAAAAATCCTCTCCTCTTCTCTACTCGCTTTCTTCATGATTACGGCAATATCTTCTTGTAAAAATGAAGTGAAAAATGAATCTCAAACCGCCGGTGAGCAAATTGAGGAAAATGTGGCTGAAGACCTGTTTTTTAAACTTTCCCTGGCTCAATGGTCTTTGAACAAGCCAATTTTTGAAGGAAAAATGGACCCTCTGGATTTTGCAGAAAAGGCAAGCGAGATGGGTTTTGAAGGCATTGAGTATGTGAGTGGGCTTTATAATCCCTGGTTGGAAAAAGCCGGAAATTCACCTGAAGCTTTTCAAAACCTTCTGGACACTCTTAAAAACAGAAGCGAAAGATATAATGTAGAAAATGTTCTAATAATGGTAGATGGCGAAGGGGATCTGGCTACACCTAACGATATGGCAAGAAACCAGGCCGTAGAAAACCATAAAAAATGGGTAGATGCTGCTGAATTTCTTGGGGCGGGTGCTATAAGAGTAAATTTGTTTGGAAGTGAAAAGCCTGAAGAGTGGAAAACAGCTTCTATAGACGGTCTAAAAAAACTCTCTGAATATGCCGCCGGTAAAAATGTAAATGTTGTGGTAGAAAATCATGGGGGCCTTTCTTCAAACGCCGCGTTATTGGTAGAAGTGATCCAGGGCGTAAATATGGAGAATTGTGGAACCCTTCCAGATTTTGGGAATTTTTGTTTAAAGCGTGAAGGCGGTGCCCAATGGGAAGCAACCTGTTTAGAAGACTACCCTAAATATCAGGGAGTAGAAGAAATGATGCCATATGCTAAAGCGGTAAGCGCAAAATCCTATGAGTTTAATGAGAACGGGCAGGAAACTTCTATTGATTACAACAGGATGTTGCAAATAATAAAAGATTCCGGATATACGGGTTATATTGGGGTAGAATTTGAAGGGCAAAATATAAGCGCAGAAGAGGGAATCCTTGCAACAAAACAACTTCTTACAGAAGAAGGAAAACAATTAAACTAAAATTATAGAACCCCACAAATGAAAAATTTAGTACGATTTCAATTGTCTACCATGATGTTCCTCGAATTCTTTATTTGGGGAGGCTGGTTTGTTACTTTGGGAACTTTTCTTGGTAATAATCTTGATGCTACGGGGGGGCAAACCGCCATGGCATTTTCAACACAATCCTGGGGGGCAATAATTGCTCCCTTTATAATAGGACTTATAGCCGACAGATTTTTTAATGCTGAACGAATCCTGGGTATCCTTCACCTTGTGGGGGCTGGCCTGCTATATATGATGTACCAAAGTGATGACTTTGCTACCTTCTATCCCTTTGTCCTTGGATACATGATCATTTACATGCCTACTCTTGCCCTGGTAAATTCAATATCATTTTATCAAATGAATGATCCCGAGAAACAATTCTCCGGCATACGGGTATTTGGAACTTTGGGATGGATAATTGCCGGGTTGGTAATTAGCCTGGTATTTGCATGGGATGCTCCCGAAGCCCTTGCCGCTGGTATGCTTAGATATACTTTTCTTATGGTTGCAATAGCCTCGGCTGTTTTGGGGCTTTTCAGTTTTACACTGCCAAAGACTCCACCAAGCAGCAAAGGTGAAAAGGTTACTTTAAGGGATATTCTGGGTCTGGAAGCCCTGGCATTGTTAAAAGGAAGAAATTTTCTTATGTTCTTTTTATCTTCAGTGCTTATATGTATTCCACTGGCTTTTTATTATCAAAATGCAAACCCATTCCTGGCTGAAGTTGGAATGGCAGATCCCACCGCGATGATGACCATTGGCCAGGTTTCTGAAGTCCTCTTTCTATTATTGTTGCCCTTCTTTTTTAAGAAATTTGGCTTTAAGGTTACCTTGCTCGCGGGAATGCTTGCCTGGGCACTCCGGTACCTGCTATTTGCATATGGCAACGCCGGCGAATTGGTTTACATGCTTGTATTGGGGATAGCTTTACATGGAATTTGTTATGACTTTTTCTTTGTAGCCGGACAAATCTATACAGACTCCAAAGCAGGGCCTAAGATCAAAAGTGCCGCTCAGGGGTTAATTACCCTGGCCACTTATGGTGTAGGGATGCTTATTGGATTTTGGGTGGCAGGACAAATAAGTGATATGTACCTAAACCCGGACGGCAGCCATGACTGGGAAAGTATTTGGATAGTTCCTGCCATATTTGCTTTTGTGGTAATGATATTATTTGCTATTTTCTTCAAAAATGAAAAGCTTGACAAAAAGGTAGTAGAAAACATTTAAAATTAAATAAATGAGTAAAAAAATAAAATTGGCAATCCTGGGTGGTGGTGGTGATTCGCTTATTGGAATTCTTCACAGGGTGGCATCTGCAATGTTTGACCAATTTGAGTTGGTGGGCGGTGTTTTTAATCCGGACCTTGAAGAAAGTAAAAAATTTGCCCGTGAAATTGGTATTGAAACAAACAGGGTCTATAAGGATCTGGAATCCTTTATAGCTTCAGAGAGGGCTATGAATGAAGATGAGAGGGTTCAGGTAGTGTCTATCCTTACCCCAAATTTCCTCCATTTTCCTATGGCCAAGCAGCTCCTGGAAAATAATTTTCATGTTATTTGTGAAAAGCCCCTCACCACTACCTTTGAAGAGGCAAAGATTTTGCAGGAAACACAAAAAAAATCCAATTCCATATTCGCCGTAACTTATACCTATACCGGATATCCTATGGTGCGCCAAATGCGTGAAATGATAGCGGATGGCGTCCTTGGCAGGATCCAGAAAATAGATGTGCAATATTACCAGGGTTGGATCAACCCAATTATCCATGATGAGGAAAAAAGGGCAAACACCTGGAGATTGGATCCGGAAAAATCTGGTATTAGCTGCTGTGTAGGAGATATTGGAACGCACGCTTTTGACATGATCGAATACGTAAGCGGACTGGAGATAAAGAAGATCCTGGCAGACCTTAATTATCTTTATAAAGATAACCGTATGGATATTGACGGTACAATTTTACTGCGCTTTGATGAATTTGTAAAAGGCGTTATAAGGACCAGCCAGATTGCCACAGGGGAAGAAAATAATTTTACCGTAAGCATATACGGTGAAAAAGCAGGGCTTAAATGGGAACAGGAAAACCCAAATTACCTTTACCTTCTTGAGGAGGGCGAACCTATGCGGGTCCTTAAACCAGGCCATGTTTATAACAGCAAGTTGTCCCTGGATGGCACAAAACTTCCACCCGGGCATCCCGAGGGAATTTTCGATTCGATGGGTAATATTTACAAGGGAGTAGCACGGGCTATTAGAAATGAGCCTTATCATCCCGGGGAATTTCCTACAATGCGGGATGGAGTTCGAGGCATGAATTTTATAGAAAAAGCTGTAGAGTCTCACCAGAAAGGGAATATTTGGATAGAAATTGAAGACTAATAATCACATAAAATAATTATTATGAAGACAATTAAAGGACCTGCGGTATTCCTGGCCCAGTTCATGGATAGCAACCCACCTTTTAATTCTCTGGATGGCCTGTGTAAATGGGCAGCAGATCTTGGTTATAAAGGGATCCAGATCCCAACCTGGGAAAAAGCCCTGATAGATCTTGACAAAGCCGGTGAAAGCAAAACCTACTGCGATGAATTAAAAGGCAAAATAGAATCCTACGGCCTGGAGATCACCGAGCTCGCTTCTCATTTACAAGGGCAGCTTGTAGCGGTTCACCCGGCATATGATACTATGTTCGATAATTTTGCGCCAGAGGCTTATAAGAATAATCCCAAAGAGCGTACAGCCTGGGCGGTGTCCCAGGTAAAAAGCTGTGCCCGTGCAAGCAGGCACCTGGGCCTGGACGTACATGGGACTTTTAGTGGTTCCCTGTTATGGCATACCGCCCATCCCTGGCCACAGCGACCTCAGGGTCTTGTTGAAATGGGTTTTGAAGAACTTGCAAAACGCTGGATGCCTATTCTTAACGCTTTTGAAGAAGAGGGAGTAGATGTTTGTTATGAAGTCCATCCCGGGGAAGACCTCCACGATGGAGTAACATTTGAAAGATTTCTTGAAGCTACCAATCATCATAAGCGGGTAAATATCCTGTATGATCCAAGCCATTTTGTTTTACAACAACTTGATTATATAGAGTACATTGATCATTACCATGAGTATATCAAAATGTTTCACGTAAAAGATGCTGAATTTAATCCCACAGGGAAAAAGGGCACATTTGGAGGATACTCAGACTGGGTAGACCGGGCAGGAAGGTACAGGCATCCCGGGGACGGACAGGTAGATTTCAAGACTATTTTCTCCAAATTAACCCAATACGGTTGTGACGTATGGGCAGTAATGGAATGGGAATGCTGTATAAAATCTCCCGAACAGGGCGCTCGGGAAGGTGCCGCGTTTATTCAGAACCATATCATAGAAGCAACTCAAAAGAAATTCGATGACTTTGCAGGTAGTGAAATAGATGAAGTAAAACTGAAAAAGATCCTGGGAATCAATTAAAATTTCCAAAGTTAAAAGACATAAGGTTAATTACAAGTAAGCAAGAATTAATATATGCCAATTACATATTACCTTTAACAAACAATAAATATATACAAATGAAAAAATCAAGTTTATTATTTATGGTTGTTGCTGTTGTTACATTAAGCTGTAAGGATAACGAACGCAGCCGCGAAGATGATGACATAATGCCAACAGAGACAGAAACTATGCAACAAAACAGGCAACAACAGGATGCAGCCATTTTTAACGGCCAGGACCTTGATGGGTGGAAAGCTTACAACTCCAATGAGGTTACCCAATGGCGGGTGGAAGACAGCGCAATTGCTTTTACTCCTGCCGAAGGCCAGCGATCTGGTACAGAGAATATAATAACTGAAAAAGAATATACCAACTTTGAACTTACACTGGAGTGGAAAATTTCAGAAGGGGGTAATAGCGGGATCATGTGGGGAGTACAGGAGGAGGAGCAATTTAATGAACCCTATCTTACGGGGCCAGAGATCCAGATACTGGACAACAAAGCGCATCCGGATGCCCAGAATGGCCCTATTCGCCAGGCTGGTGCCTTGTATGATATGGTTGAACCGTCCAGTGATGTTACAAAACCTGCGGGAGAATGGAATAATTTGGTTTTACGAATAGACCATAATGAGAATAAAGGAACCGTAACCCTTAATGGAACTAAAACAACCGAGTTTCCTCTTCACGGTGAGGAATGGGATAAGCTGGTAAAAAACTCAAAATTTAGTGATTGGGAACATTTTGGCAAGCACCGCTCAGGCCATATTGCCTTACAGGATCATGGAGATAAAGTGTGGTACCGAAATATTAAAATAAAAGAACTGGATAAATAATTTATTATTTATAAGGAATAAAAAAGACTGCCGTTTCCCGTGCAGTCTTTTTTTATTCCACCGGCTTTTTTCCTTAATTTCATAAAAATTACAAATTATGACCAATACAAAAATATTTTTTGAGAACGGGGAGGGTAATAAATTGGCAGGATACCTGGAATTACCCCTGGATCAAAAGCCACATAATTTTATTCTTATGGCCCACTGTTTTACCTGTGACAAAAACTTTCATCGGGTAAGAAATATAAGCAAGTCTCTAACTTTAAAAGGTTTTGGAGTCCTGCGATTTGATTTCACGGGTCTGGGGGAAAGTGAAGGGGATTTTTCCGATTCAAATTTTTCCGGAAATGTGGAAGATCTTATTGCTGCTGCCGGTTTTTTAAAAAGGGAATATAAAAGCCCCTCTATGATCATTGGTCATTCCTTTGGAGGGGCAGCGGCCATATTTGCATCTGCATTGCTTCCCGAAGTTAAAGCGCTGGCAACCATTGGCACACCCTCATCGCTGGACCACGTTACACACCTGTTAAGCGAGGGACTTGAAAAAATCAATAAAACAGGACAGGCCATAGTTAATATAGGAGGCAGGCCATTTGAAATTAAAAGACAATTTTTAGAGGATCTGGAAACCAAGGATCTTAAAAAGGTGATAGCAGGTCTTCGAAAATCCATATTAATACTTCATTCTCCACAGGATAATATTGTGGAAATTAAAAACGCTGAGGAACTTTATAAAGCCGCTAGACATCCTAAAAGTTTTATTTCTCTTGATGGCGCCAATCATCTTTTATCAAAAAGAGAAGATTCCCATTATGTAGGCGAAGTAATAGGCACCTGGGCGTATAGATATCTTGATATACCGGAAGCCCCACAACCCAAAACAACCCACGAAGTTGTGGCTCAACTTGAAGAGGAAGGTTTCACCACATATCTTAAAGCAGGAAATCATCAATTGATCGCAGATGAACCCAAAGAGTTTGGGGGCAGCGATTTTGGACCTACCCCGTACGATTATCTCTCGGCAGCCCTTGCGGCCTGTACGTCTATGACCCTGCAAATGTATGCAAGGAGAAAAAAATGGCCTGTTGGAATTGTAGAAACTCACGTGAACCATTCTAAGACCCATGCCCTGGATTGTGAACATTGTGATGAGGGCAAAGCAAAATTAGATACCTTCGAAAGGATTATAACATTTACCGAAGATCTTGAAAAAGAACAAATAAACCGCTTAATTGAAATTGCAGATAAATGTCCTGTGCATAAAACCCTCCATAATAAAGTGAATATTATAACCGGCCATAAAACCAAATAAACATTGAAGCGCCGTAGATTCCCTTCACTATTGTTAAGCAATCCCTAAATCTTTGGTGAAACCTAATTATACAATTACTTTAGTACAAGAAATTAATAACCAATCTTCTTTTATTATGAAAAACATAAGCATAACATTATTATTCTGTGCAGGCCTTTTAATTTCAGGATGTAAGAATGACAAAAAAGATTCAACCGATAATAAAAATACGGAAACCACTACCTCTACCAAAGAAGAAGTAAAGAAAATACGGGTCACAATAGAGCCGAAAAGCGGTAGCTCTCTGTCTGGAAACGCGGTATTTACCGAAGAAAACGGAGAAGTGACCATGACTGCCATTATTGACGGTTTGCCGGAAGGAATGCATGCTATTCACCTGCACGAAAGTGCCGATTGTGCTTCTGAAGACGGATCATCTGCCGGAGGACACTGGAACCCAACCTTCGAAAAACATGGAATATGGGGTGCATCAGGAGGTTATCACAAGGGTGATATAGGAAATTTTAAGGTTGACACCAATGGAAATGGGACTATCACTATGACTACAGATGAATGGTGTATAGGATGTGATGATGAATCCAAAAACATAGTGGGTAAAGCAATTGTGATCCACGATGGAGTAGATGATTTCACATCTCAACCGGCTGGAAATGCAGGTACCCGAGTTGGATGTGGTAGTATAAGACAGTAATTTTATTAAGTAAATAATTTAAAAAAAACAAAGCAACCCGAGGGTTGCTTTGTTTTTTACACCCAAAATTTTAATACATTTAATGCGATATAAAAATATATGCAACAGGACCAATTAATCGCACAATTACAGGCCGGCAATGAAAAGGCATTTGAAAGGATCTATGAATTATATTCTGAAAGTACTTATGGAATTATCCATAGCATTACCCGGGATAAGGAGATCTCTGAAGAATTGCTGCAGGATGTCTTTTTAAAGATCTGGAATAATGCAGAATCCTATAATCCGGATAAAGGCCGTTTTTTCACCTGGATCCTGAACATTGCAAGAAACGCTTCTATTGATAAGATTAGATCCAAAAGCTTTAGAAACCATCGCTTAAACCTTACATCAGATAATTTCGTAGATATATTAGAGTCAAAGAGTTCCATTGGGAGCAAAATAGACGCCATAGGATTGCAAAAATACATAGACATCCTTGAACCGGTTTGTAAAAAATTAATTGACCTGCTCTTCTTTAAAGGCTTTACCCAAAAAGAAACTGCAGAAGAACTGGAAATGCCTCTTGGAACGGTGAAGACCCGAAACCGGATTTGCATAGATAAATTAAGATCAACAGTAATTAATTAAATGGATATAAACGAATATATAAATTCAGGAATACTCGAACTCTATGTTTACGGAGCCCTTACGGAGGAAGAAAGCGCCGAGGTTACCCGCATCCTGAAACAATATCCTGATGTAAAAGCTGAAGTTGAAGAAATTGAAGCAGCACTTTTAAATTTAAGTGCCGCGGTAGCCCCAAATAATCCTGAATTTCTAATAAATTCCATAAAATCCAAATTATCAGGCAACCATAATCTCACAAGGCCTCCAAAAACCTCCAACCTTCCTTCATATATTGGCTGGGCAGCAAGTATCTTGTTATTGGTAGGCCTGTTTTTTATGTTTAACAAAAACAGGGAATTACGGGAATCCCTGCAGGCATTGCAGGCAGAAAAAGCCCAAATGGAATCCCAAATTGTTGATGCCCGGGAAAGTGCCGATAAAACCCGCGAATTATTGAATGTTTTAAGAGACCGGAGTATTTTAAGGGTAGAATTACAAGGCCAGGAAGTTGCTCCACAGGCATTTGCAACGGCCTATTGGGATGAGAATACCAACACTACATATATAGATGCCAGGGACCTCCCACCGCCTCCGCGGGGAATGGTGTATCAGGTATGGTCATTAAAACTACAACCACTTACTCCTACGAGTATTGGGTTGCTGGAAAATTTTGAAGAAGATGAAAACCAGATCTTTGTCCTGTCCAATTCAAATGAATCTGAAGCTTTTGGAATTACCCTGGAACCGGCCGGCGGAAGCGAAAGCCCAACTATGGAGCAATTATATACCCTGGGAGTAGTATCTTCCTGAGCCTGGTGCAATATTATTAAACCTGGAATACAGAAAAGGTTTGTTCCCCTGAGAACAAACCTTTTCCTAACCAACCAAAAAATAAAAAATGGTTTTTAAGTAACCTTCCTCATAACAAAAACAGCATTAACTTAATAATCAGTTTATGTATGTTCCTGGTTATGAGTTAAAAAGTCGCCTAAATACATAATTACTATATATACGAATTCATTTCCCTTACGGTTTTTCTATCATAACATTTTCCGCAGTAATTATTTGATAAAAATTTGCTCTTAAAATAGGCCGGTAGAGAAATTTGCTGCTTGTTTGTAACATTATGTATATTGGAAAGACATATAGGACACTAACCGTTATGTGTGAATAAAGAACTAGAACATCAGTTTGTAACCCATCTAGAGAAGCATCAAAATATTGTGCACAAGATTTGTCGCATTTATACAAATGACCAGGCTTCACATAATGATCTCTTCCAGGAAATAACTATACAATTGTGGAAAGCTTACCCTAAATTCAGGGGTGATGCAAAGTTTAGTACCTGGATGTACCGGGTAGCATTGAATACGGCAATTACTTTATACCGTAAAAAGAAAAGGGGCATACAAACCCAGGATATTGATACAGTTCATTTCAGGGTGCCTATAGACGAATACAATCACGAGATAGAACAACAGCTAAAGCTTTTATATGACGCGGTTAAAGAACTGAATGACATTGAAAAAGCGCTGGTATTTTTATATCTGGAAGATAAGAATTACAAGGAAATATCAGAAACCCTGGGAATAAGTGAGGTGAATGCAAGGGTAAAAATGAACAGGGTGAAAACAAAATTAAAAAACATATTAAATCCGTAAGCGCTATGGATGAATTAGAACTATTAAAAAAGGACTGGCAGAGGCAGGAGGATAATTATCCCCGCCTTAGCTATGACCAGATCTACAATATGATCTGGAAAAAATCTTCCTCTATTGTGAAATGGATCTTTGTGATAAGTATCATCGAGTTTCTATTTTGGTCTGTAATCACCCTGTTCCTGGCAGACAAAGATTATTGGTTAGAACTGGACCGGCTTCATCTAAAGGAATTTACCATTATTTCCTATATCATAAGCTATGGTATAACCTTCTTCTTTATTTATAAATTTTACAGAAATTATATAAAGATATCGGCTACAGATAATGTTTCTTCCCTTATGGAGAATATCCTGAATACGCGGAAAACTGTGAAATATTATATTGCTTTTGTACTTATAAGCACAGCAATAGTATTTTTAATAGTGACTTATTTTACTTTCTATTATCATGCATTAAATACAGAGGTTGCTGAAATAGAGAAATATACATTCTCCCCCGCCCAATGGGCTATTTTTATAGGGGTGATGGTTTTAATCCTAATATTAGTCCTGGGGATTATCTGGTTATTCTACCGTCTTATCTATGGTATATTATTACGCAGGCTTAATAAGAATTACAGAGAATTAAAGAAACTGGAAATGTAAAAAGGGATATGAGGGACTTTAGTATTCCCATTTCCTGGTTTTGTTGAGCTCCTCCATGGCATCAAGTTCTTCTCTTGGAATAACTTTTAAGAAAGAAGGATGCTGCTCTATAGCGTATTCAAGTTTTTGTACAATTTCCTCAATACTTTCATGATCGTAATCAATATCCAGTGGAGGTTTGATCTGGAAAGATTGCAAAATTCCTCTTTTCTTTATACGTAATCCCTTTTTATCAAAGGACCTTCTAAAGCCATCTATAACTACGGGAATTACTATGGGACGGTGATTTTTGATAATATGGGCAGTTCCTTTTCTTATGGGCTTAAATGGTTTTGTTGTGCCCTGTGGAAATGTAATTACCCATCCGTCTTTTAATGCGATGGCAATGTTTTCAGTATCATTTAAATTTATCTCGCGTTGTACATCTTTTCCTTTATCCCTCCAGGTGCGTTCAACACTTATGGCCCCGGCATAAGCCATTATTCGTGTAAGCAATCCCGCTTTCATTGTTTCCTTTGCGGCAACATAATATATATTCATTTTGGGCTGCCAGATGTAACCAACATTTTTAATGGAATCTACCCTTCCGCTCAGGCTGGCATTAAAAACATGGAACATGGCCGTAACATCTGCAAAATAAGTTTGATGGTTAGATACGAACAGAACATTGGTATCCGGCAAATCCTTAATAATTTCAGAACCTTCTATCTTAAGTTCATTAAAACCATGGAACCTTCTGTGGGTAAGTACCCCAAAAATTCGGATAAGCCATTTCTTAAGAATAAGGTAATGACCAAACGGGTTTTTCTTTAATAATCCCATATTTCCATAGTAATTTTATATCATTCGGTTTAATTAAACAGGGCGCAAATATAGCAAAATGGCCTTTACAGGACCTCCTTCAGCAAATCCTTTAATTCGCTAAGCATCATGGCAGTGGCTCCCCACACCACATGGCCGTTTAAAAAATAAGCCGGCACTTCGATCTCTTCGGCATAAGAGGTGCTTAGTTTTTGTGTTATCAAATTATTATCATCCAGAAAATGATCCAGGTTCACTTCCAGGATCTGTTCTACTTCACTTTCCTGGGGCTTTAAAATCGGGGTTTTATCTATAAGTCCCATATAAGGATGTACCCAAAAATCGCTGGGGGAATGTATAATTTAGTGAGTTTTTTAATAACTTTCACTTCACTCCTGGATATTCCCACTTCTTCCTCTGTTTCCCTTAAAGCTGTATGTTTGAGATTTTTATCATATACCTCGAGTCTTCCTCCCGGAAACCCCACCTGGTTAGAATGTACACCCCGATAGGTTTTTCTAAGGATTAACACCAGATGGGTCATTTGTTTTACATCTGGATAAAAAACAGCCATAACCCCTGCTTTATTGGAGTTTTTGGTAGAAAAATCTATTTGTTCCAATTCCTGTATCCTTAAAACAGGAGCCAATTTATGCTGGGCTTCCTCCCCCGGTAGCGGTAAATTTGGTAAATTTGATACCTTATATTTAAATTCATTAAAATCCATGGGAAGATATTTCGCTTCTATATTTTATTTCCTTTTTCTCGTTTTCGCAAGTTGTGAAGATACGGAAAAGTCCAGTAAAAATACCACACAGCACACCCCAACCACCGCGATTTCGGGTACAGATTCTATTCCTGATAAAGCTGTAAATACCACAAAGGATCCTTCGCGAAAAATAGAAACCAAAACCGATGAAGGTAAAACCCTGGTACAGGAAGAACTTATTCCTTTTTTAACCCAATATGGCAAGGAAAATAAGGAAAACAGGGTGAAGATCATTACCCGTTTTGGTGAAATAGAAGTATTACTTTATAATGATACTCCATTGCACAGGGCAAACTTTATTTATTTAGTAAAAAAGGGATATTTTAACAATACATTCTTCCACCGTGTAGCAAAGGGTTTTGTGATACAAGGCGGAAATTCAGATAACAGGGTGACCAGCCAAAAGAGAAATGAAAACGGAAATTATCTTATCCCTGGAGAATTTGATACAGGCCATAAACATTCCAGGGGAGCTTTCTCTGCCGCCAAATATGCCGAACAAAATGTGAGTAAAGCTTCTTCTCCTTATGAATTCTTTATTGTACAAAGCAACAGGGGGGCTCACCACCTGGACAATGACCACACCGTTTTTGGCAGGGTTACCAAAGGAATGGACGTTGTAGATGTAATAGCTGAACAGGAAGTTGGAGAAGGTGAATGGCCACACCGCAACATTCATATAAAAATGGAAATTATTGACTAATTATTTTTGGGTATAATAATTATAGTCCTTTAACACCCTGTCTATAAAATCCAAAGGTCGCTCTACAGGCTTCACTTCCAGGAGTACGGCTACTTTATCTGCCAGTGTAACTATTACGTTATGATAGCCATTTCTGCGGGCGTTGTAATATATTTTTTTAATCTTTTGAATATCACGGTCCTTTAAGATAGTTACCTGAGAATAAGTTGGCACATAATTTTCCGGAATATCCATATGCAGGGTTTGAGATAACTGCATTTTATTTCTTTCAGAGATCACGGCCGTGCCGGCAGCCATATCTCCCAATCGCTGTCCCTTCCCGTTTAGCAAAATGGTTACCAGGGCAACTCCCCCACTACTCAGGCTAATGTCTATTAAGCGCAATAACCACCTGATTATATATTGGCTAAATGCAGGCCTGGATCCGTCAAGTCGTACCACCCGTATGTTTAGAGCAGCTTTACCCGGGGTTCTTCCATTATTAAAGGTTTCCCAAACCAGATAATACATAAATACCGGAAGTCCTATAATAAGATAATACACCCATTGCTGGCCCCCATCAAGTCCCAGGCCGGCAATTGCGAAGGAGGCAAGGATGGCATATCCAACCAGGATCAACCCGTCTATTAAAAATGCCAGGATCCTGTCTCCTATTCCTGCTACATTTTGATGAATGCCTATATTTTGAGCTGTTTCTATTTGAAAATTATCCATTAATACGTTTCTTTGATAAAATAACCGGATCCTATGCGCGAGGCTGCTTTCGTGAAGCAAAATAAGAATAAATGGACACAATTCGAACAGCTTCTTAACAATAAAAGATCCATTGCCCCCGCGACCATTACTTCTATGTATCTTGAAGTAACAGATGATCTTAGCTATGCCAAAACATTTTATCCTGGCAGCAATACGACCACTTATCTAAATGGCCTGGCGGCAACAGCCCATCAAAAGATCTACACCAACAAGAAAGAACCTGGAAATGTATTCTGGAGATTCTATGCTTTTGATTTCCCGTTGATGTTTTTCCGGTTTCAAAAACAACTCCTGTTAAGTTTTATTATTTTTTCGCTCTTTATTGCAGTGGGAGTTTTTTCTGCTTCCAGTGAAGGTGTTTTTGTAAGGGCAATCCTGGGAGATGCCTATATAAATATGACCCTTGAAAATATCGCCAATCAGGATCCTATGGCAGTATATAAACAAATGGGAGAGGTAGACATGTTTCTGGGAATTACGGTTAATAACATAAGGGTGGCATTGATGGCCTACACCCTGGGAATTCTGGCCGGTGTTGGTACCGTCTATGTCCTTATGCAAAATGCGATTATGTTGGGGGCATTTCAATATTTTTTCTTCGAGAATGGAATGTTATGGGAATCGGCAAGAACAATCTGGATTCACGGTACAATAGAGATATCTGTGATCATTATTGCAGGATGTGCTGGACTTGTGGTTGGGAAAAGTATTTTGTTTCCGCAAACCTATACGCGTTTGGCTTCCTTTATAAAAGGAGTTAAAAATGGGTTGAAGATAGTTTTAAGCACCATTCCCTTCTTTATAATTGCCGGATTCCTGGAAGGTTTTGTAACGAGGCAAACCCAAATGCCAGACTGGCTGGCGATAACTATTATAGGAATTTCCCTCTTAAGCATTTTACTTTATTACGTATATTATCCAATCCACCTGAATAAGAAATTAAATACCAATGGAAAACAACTGGTTTATTGAATTTAAAAAACAACGCGAATTAGGAGATATTATCAATATCACCTTTAAATTTATTCGTGAGAATTATAAGCCCCTATTTCAATTGATCTATAAAATAGTAGGGCCCTTTTTCATTTTGCTTATTCTGGCTGTGGCGTATTATACTTATTCCGTTGCGGGAAATCCTATAGAAGCGCTTACCTCTGGCGGGAGTAATTTTGTAATTTCCATTCTACTAATGCTGGCGGCAATGCTATTGTTCTATGCCGCGCTTTATGGAACCATATTACACTATATTAAAAATTATATTTCCAATTACGGGCAGATGAATGAAACCGATGTAAAAAATGGGGTTCAAAAGGATTTCTTTAACCTAATCCTGCTTTCCGTTATCTCTGCAATTCTAATTATTGCCGGTATGATGCTGCTCATTTTACCCGGGATCTATCTTATGGTGCCTTTGGCACTTGCAGGATCTATACTTGTCTTTAAAAATTACAGCGTTTCAGAGGCTATTTCATATAGCTTTACCCTTATAAAGGACAATTGGTGGATCACCTTTGTAAGCCTTTTAGTTATCTGGATCCTGGTTTATTTTATTGGTTTGGTGTTCCAGGTACCGCTCATTATTTATACGGTAGTTAAAACACTTACTATGGCTCAGGAAGGATCCATGGCAGATCCCGCTTCGTATTCAGACTGGATATTTATTACCCTGAATGTCCTCTCTACGGTAATCCAGTATTTACTTTCAACCATTAGTATTATTGGCCTGGCTTTTATTTATTTTAATTTAAATGAACATAAGAACCTTACGGGAACTTATGAGACTATAGACAAATTGGGCGAATAGCAATATGGGCAAATTCCTGTTATACCTTGTAATAGTATTATGCACCGTTGTTTCATACGGGGCACAGGATTCCCTGCCCGGCCCCGGGCCTGAAGTAAAATTTGATACCTCCAGCTCCCTTGCTCCTTTAAATTTTGATGAAGAAAAAATAGCGCAATATAAAAGTGACAAAGCTTTTAATTATTTAACCGAAATAGGGACAGACAGTTGGTGGACTAAATTTAAAAGGTGGTTAGAACTAAAGTACGCGCAATTGATAAATTGGCTATTTGGGGATTATGAAGCAAACTCATGGCTGGCGTTCTTTCTTATGCTACTGCCATATCTTATAATAGGAACCGTAATTGGCCTTATTATCTGGTTGTTTATAAGGCTCAATCCCGGGCCATCATTGCTGGGGAAAACTGAAACCGCGGCGGTATATTTTACTGAAGATGAAAAGCTGGTCCAGTCGGCTGATCTTTCTTCCCTGATTGAAGCAGCTATTGCGGCCGGAGATTACAGGCTTGCAATAAGGTATTATTACCTTAAATTACTGAAGTTGTTGCACCATAAGAAATTGATCCATTATGAATTTCAGAAAACAGATACCGAATACCTGGCAGAACTGAAAGACGACACCCTCCGCAGTCCTCTAAAGCGGATTATGAGAATTTACGATTTCATATGGTATGGGAATTTTCCTGTTTCTGAAAAAGAATTTGCAATGGCCCAGGATTATTTCCGAAGCATAGAAACATCACTAAACCGGGCTGCAGATGAAAAATAGTGTAAAGATAGCTTTGGGGGCAATGCTGTTACTGGTTTTATTATTAACCTACCTGGAAGCATCTGAACCCGAACCGGTGAACTGGAACAACAGTTATCTTGAAACAGACAAGATCCCCCTGGGAACCTATGTCTTCTATGAGTCCTGGAAAAATTCCACTCCCGGCGATATTCAGAATATAGATATTCCACCCTTTGAATTTCTACCGAAGGCGGAGGCCGGCACCTATTTTTTCCTTAATAATTACCTGAGTTTTGATGATGCTGAAATTAAAAAATTATTAATCTGGGTGGAAGCGGGAAATACTGCTTTTCTTTCTGCAGGAAATTTTAGCGAAAACTTGCTCGATACCCTGGGTTTAAAAACTGCCATCCGCATCCCGGGCAGAGATCTAAGCTCCCGCCCCCGTTTCAACCTGGTGCATCCTGACCTGAAGCAACCAGAAAATTATTTATATGAGCAGGAAATACCACTCATTTATTTCAGCAGGATCGATACCCTTACCCATACCATTCTTGGGGTGGCAAACATTAAAGATTTTAAGGAACCCACAACGGCTTTGCCCAATTTCCTGAAGGCCAATCACGGAAAAGGCACCCTCTACATGCATACATTGCCGCAGGCTTTCAGCAATTATTTTATGCTTTCAGGAACAGGCTATAAATATTCCAGGGATGTGCTCGCTTACCTGGAACCCAATTCAACCATCTACTGGGACCGGTATTATAAAACCGGTAAAACCTTTTATACCTCCCCCGTGTTTGTTATAATGCGCAGCAAAACCTTGAAATGGGCCTATTATTTCACCCTCTTGGGGGTACTGCTGTTCATAATTTTTGAGGGAAAAAGAAAGCAAAGGGCAGTTCCGGTAATTGAACCGCTTAAAAATCAAACGTATGAATATTCCAGGACCATCGCCAACCTTTACCTGGAGCAGGATCAATATAAAGAACTTGCGCAGAAGAGTATTGATCATTTTTATGACCACATTCGTAAAGCCTACAGAATTGACACTACCCGTTCTCCCGGGGATTTTTACCCGGACCTGGCTGAAAAAAGCAATAATTCCCTGGAAGACACAGAAACACTTTTTGAAATGTTTCAAAACATTTCAAACAAAAATGTAATTTCAAAAAATGATTTGGTGGCCCTAAACTACGCCATCAATTCTTATAACAAATCAACATAATGGAAAACGAAGCTCCGCAAAACCCTGAAATAAATTTTAACACCCGTATCCCGCTGGAAGAGCTGCAACAAGCTGTAGAAAGTTTAAAGGAACAGTTAGGAAAGGTGATAATAGGCCAGGATAATTTTATTGAACTTTTGATCACCGGCTTGCTGGCGAACGGGCATGTTTTAATTGAGGGAGTTCCGGGGGTTGCAAAGACAATCACCGCAAGGTTGTTTGCAAAAACGCTGGACACAGGTTTTAGCAGGATCCAGTTCACCCCAGATCTTATGCCGGGGGACGTACTGGGAACATCAGTATTTAACTCAAAAATCTCCGATTTTGAATTTAAGGCAGGCCCCATATTTTCAAATATTATTCTTATTGATGAGATCAACCGGGCACCGGCAAAGACCCAGGCTGCCCTGTTTGAAGTGATGGAAGAAAGACAGATCACCATAGATGGAAACAAATATCCAATGACCCCTCCTTTTATGGTGCTGGCCACCCAAAACCCTATTGAACAGGAAGGCACTTATGAGTTACCCGAAGCCCAGCTGGACCGGTTTTTATTCAAAATTAAAGTGGATTATCCCACGCCAGAAGAGGAAGTGAGAATTCTCCAATCTCACCATCAGAGAAAAAGCAGCCTTCCTGAGGATAATATTCAACCGGTAATTAGTCCTGAAAAATTATTATCTCTGCAACATCAGATAGGAGAAGTGCTGGTAGAAGAAAAACTTCTCACCTATATTGCTCAACTTGTAATTAAGACGCGAAATCATCCTCATCTATACCTGGGAGCTTCCCCACGTGCTACGATAGCGGTGATGAATGCTTCTAAAGCAATGGCAGCTATTCAGGGCAGGGACTTTGTTATTCCCGAAGATATAAAAAAGGTATTGGTACCGGTACTTGCGCACCGTGTGATCCTGGCCCCGGAGAAAGAAATGGAAGGGCTTACCCGGGAGAATGTAATAGAGGTAATTTCCAACACAATTGAAATTCCGCGGTAATACATGACAGGGATTAGAGCGGTCTATTTTCATCAACGGGTTTTTGTGGCAGTTTTTTCACTTGCCATGATCTTCCTGTTTTCTTATTGGTTTCCGGTACTATATATTCCCGCTTGGTTACTTGCAGTCTTCCTTCTTATACTTATTGGGGTTGATCTTATAACTCTTTTCAGTAAAAAGGGAATAACAGCAAAAAGAAATGTACCCGATAAACTCTCAAATTCAGATCAAAACCCCATCACCATTGATATAAGGAATAATTTTAATTTTAAAATAGGAGTAGAAATAATAGATGAGCTCCCTGTACAATTTCAAAAAAGAGATTTTTTACAGAAAATGACTGCTCTCCCGGGTCAAAAAAAACAATTTGAGTATAGCCTTAGGCCGGTTGAGCGCGGGGAATACTATTTTGGTAAACTAAATATTTTTATAAGTTCCCCTTTGCGCCTGGTAAAAAAAAGGCTTGTTTTTGACCAGGATCAAAGTGTAAAGGTGTACCCCTCCTTTATACAGATGCGGCAGTATGATTTTATGGCAATTGATAACCGACTTAAACAACCGGGATTAAAAAGGATAAGAAGGTTGGGCCACACACAGGAATTTGAACAGATAAAGGAATATGTTGCGGGAGATGATGTGCGTAGTATCAATTGGAAGGCAACCGCAAAACAATCGGGTTTAATGGTAAACCAGTATCAGGAGGAAAAGGCACAGCCCATTTATTTAATAATAGATAAAGGCAGGGTTATGAAGATGCCGTTTGAAGGCCTTAGTTTACTCGATTATTCTATTAATACCACGCTGGCCTTTGCCAATGTTGCTTTACAGAAAAAAGATAAGGTAGGATTTGTATCCTTTTCAAATGAAATGGGTAATCTTTTGCCGGCAATTGCCAAGAAAACCCATCTTAATGCTATGCTGGAAAGCCTGTATAATATAAAAACAGATTTTCTTGATTCAGATTTTGGTTTACTTTATACCTGGGTAAAACGCCGCATCAACCACCGCAGCCTGTTGCTGCTTTTCACCAATTTTGAGCATATGAATGCCCTGGACCGGAATTTAGGTTATTTAAAGGCCATTGCCAGGCAGCATGTATTGGTCGTAATATTCTTTGAAAATTCTGAACTTGAAAAAGTGATCCGGCGGCCGGCAGAAACGATCTCACAAATGGCCCACCAAACAATTGCAAGGGATATTTCCTATGAAAAAAGGTTGATGGCAAAGAAACTTCAGCAAAATGGGATTCAAACCATACTTTCCAAACCCGGAGACCTCTCGGTTAACACTATAAATAAATACCTCGAGATCAAGGCTCGCGGCTTGCTTTAAACTACTTTTAAACTATAAGCAAATAATAGTTTATCTTATTTTGTAATAGAAAAAAACAATACCTTTGTATACGTCTCTTAATCCATGATATGACAATTACTCAATTACAATATGTCCTGGCTGTTGCCGAACATCAAAATTTTACTAAAGCTGCCCAAAAGGTTTTTGTTACCCAGCCTACATTGAGCATGCAAATCCAGAAACTGGAAGATGAGTTGGATATCCAGATATTTGATCGCAGCAAAAAGCCCATCCAGTTAACCGAAACCGGCAGGAAAATAGTGAACCAGGCCCGGAATATTGTGAATGAAAGTGAAAGGATCCAGGATATAGTAGATCAACAAAAAGGCTTTATTGGAGGAGAATTCCGGTTGGGAGTCATTCCCACCATTATGCCTACTTTATTACCCATGTTTCTTACCAACTTCATAAAAAAGTATCCCAAGGTCAAATTAAAGATCGAGGAATTAAATACCGAAGCCATAATTGAGAAATTAAAGGAGGGGCATCTGGATGCAGCCATTGCTGCCACTCCGCTGGAGCTACCCGGTATTAAGGAACAGGTTTTATATTATGAACCTTTTGTAGCTTACATTCCCGAGGGACATAGGCTTTCAAAAAATGACAAACTGGAAGTAGAATCCCTGGATGTTGATGATATGCTATTGCTGGAAGATGGCCATTGTTTCAAAGATGGGATTCTTAACCTTTGCAAGGCCTCAAGAAATTATGAAGGGGATAATTTTCAACTGGAAAGCGGAAGTTTTGAAACCCTTATCAAATTATCTAACGAAGGTCTGGGAATGACCTTGTTGCCATACCTGCATACCCTTGACGTGAAAGAAAGGGATAAATCCAAATTAAAAATGTTTAAAGATCCGGTGCCTGCAAGGGAAGTGAGCCTTATTTTCAATAAGAGTGAATTGAAGATCCAGATCATAGAAGCATTGCGCAAAACAATTGCCGGGGTGGTAAAAGGGGCAATCGCCTACCAAAATGTAAAAATTATAAGCCCCGTACCCAACAGGAAATAAGGTGGACATCATCTAAAAAATAAAAGCGGCCCAAGGGCCGCTTTTTATTTTAGTTTAAATAAATTAGACACTGATTTAATTCGGGGTTCTGCTTTGTAAGGGAGACGATCCAGATCTTTAATTCCTCAATCTCGTGAGGCAATAATCTGGTAAGCGCTTTTTTTACTTCTTTACAGAACAATACTGCATCAAAACTAACTTTGTCAAGTATTGTTTTGGTGTATTCAAACATCGCTCTCGCCATAATTTGAAGATTATTTTTAGGGTTGCTACTAAGTTGAAAATTGTAGAATTGTTAATAGGCAGAAAAATTAATCTGACTAAATATAAGCAAATATATTAAGATTGTCAATTTCCTCTAATCACTTTAACATTTAGAATCTCCTGTCCCCGCTTATAACATCTCCAAGGCCACCGAGAATGCTGCCTTCTCCTTTATCTTTCCCCCAGCCCTGAGGTGCCGCCTGCCATACCCGATTTGCCAACCTGCTAAAAGGCAGGGATTGTACATAAACAATTCCCGGTCCTGTTAAAGTCGCAAAGAACAAGCCTTCTCCGCCAAAAAGGGAGTTTTTGATACCGCCCACAAATTCTATGTCGTAATTTATATCTTTCGTAAACCCTATTATACAGCCGGTATCAACATTTAGTTTTTCACCGGCTTGCAATTCCTTTCTTGCCATGGTGCCTCCCGCATGAACAAACGCCATCCCGTCGCCTTCAATTTTTTGCATAATAAAACCTTCACCTCCAAAAAATCCGCGGCCGAGTTTACGGCTGAATTCAATACCAATAGAAACCCCTTTTGCAGCACAAAGAAAAGCGTCCTTCTGGCAAATAAATTTTCCGCCATACTGTGTGAGGTCGAGGGGAATGATCTTCCCGGGATAAGGAGACGCAAAACTCACTTTCTTTTTTCCCTGTACCTCGTTGGAAAAAATTGTCATAAAAAGGCTCTCTCCTGTAAGAAGGCGCTTGCCCGCGCCCAGGACCTTCCCCAGGAATCCTTCATGTTGGGAGGAACCATCTCCAAAAATGGTATTCATTTTAATGCCGTTTTCCATCATCATAAAATTTCCGGCTTCAGCTATAACAGCCTCTTTGGGGTCAAGCTCCAGTTCAACATATTGCATTTCTTCCCCGAAGATCTGGTAATCTATTTCATGTGAATTCATATTATTTTTTTAAGGTTGATATTTACCCGGGAGAATAGTACATCCCCCTGCTTGATTCTAATTATCCTTTGGCTTTTATGGTCCACTCAAAATCAAAAGTGGAAACTTCCACCCCATCTTCATCAATTCCCCTGGACCGCATCCAGAAAGTCTGGCCCTCACCGGTAGTTAAAGCCTGTTCTATGGCCCCGGAGATCAAATGTCCTTCATTGCAGATAAATTGAATCCTGCCTGTGGCCTTTTTAATAAATACAGATTTATTCTGAGCTACTAGCATCGATATTTTTTTACCGCTGTTTTGAATATGCGTCATCACCAATGCCCCGGTACTTAACTCGGCAGCCATTGCCTGAACCGCAAAATACATGGAATTAAAAGGATTTTGATTGATCCACCTGTGCCGTACCCCTACCAGGCATTTCTCATTGTCTATACTTATAACCCTTACGCCCGTAAGCCAGGCGCTGGGTAGTTTTATCATTAAATATTTATTGAGTTTTCCCGGTGTTAATTTCATTTTTTAATTGAATTTTTCTAAAAGTATCTAAAATATGCAACATAGCGAAATGTTAAATTTTTCTTAAGGTTTGAAAATAACAGTACTTTGTTTTGCATAATACTGTCTTTAAGATATATATTTGTATTATAAATCATCAATCATCATGGAAACTTTAAGCTTACAACCGGACAAAACAGTAGCCTCCTTAATACATGTTTCGGCATTTTCAAAATACTTCATTCCCTTCGGAAATTTTATTATTCCGTTGATATTATGGACTGCAAAGAAGAATGATCCTTTTGTAGATAGCCATGGAAAACAGGCGCTGAATTTTCAAATAAGTATATTTCTCTACTTCGTATTCCTGGTATGTGCGGGAATAGCCGGAGTAGTTATAATGGGATTTGATATAGCTGCCGCTGATCCTTCTTTTTTTAGAGAAGAAAATTTTAGCCTCCACCCGCTTAGGGCCATGCCACTAATTACAATAGTAGGAATAACAGGACTACTTCTCCTTACACTCTTTATATTGGAAATTGTAGCAGTCATCAATGCTGCGATAAAAGCCAGTGAGGGAAAAACCTATAAATATCCATTAACAATCAATTTCATCACTCCAACTCCGGTTGGCATTCATCAATCAAAAAATGATCAGTTTAACAACACCCAAAAACAAACGCTATGAAGATTGAAAACACCAAGGCACAGATGCGTAAAGGCGTGCTGGAATATTGCATCCTCTCTGTCCTAAGAGATAATGATGCATATGTGGCAGAGATCCTTGACACGCTCAAAGATGCAAAACTACTCGTAGTAGAAGGTACCATTTATCCTTTACTTACCAGATTAAAGAACGCAGGATTACTCCATTACAGATGGGAAGAATCCACCGGCGGGCCACCTCGTAAATATTACGGTTTAACCGATACCGGAAGAGAATTTTTAAAAGAACTCACTTACACCTGGGAAGAATTACAAACAGCTGTAACCAAAGTAACCATCCAAAAAAATAAGAATCATGAATAAGACAGTAAATATAAATCTTGCAGGCGTTTTCTTTCATATTGATGAGAACGCTTATACAAAATTGCAACATTATCTTGATGCAATAAAGCGCTCTTTAACCAATACCCAGGGTCAGGATGAAATTATTGCCGACATTGAAGCACGTATTGCCGAGCTTTTCAATGAGAAGATAAAGACAGACCGCCAGGTAATTGGATCCAAGGAAGTAGACGAAGTCATAGCGGTACTTGGGCAGCCCGAGGATTATATGCTGGATGAGGAGATCTTTGAAGACGAACCTGTGTATAATAAGACCAGATCTACCGGCAAACAACTTTTTCGCGATACCGAGCATTCTTATGTAGGTGGGGTATCTTCAGGATTAGGCCATTACCTTGGAATTGCTCCTATTTGGGTAAGGATCCTTTGGATAATTCTTACGCTGGCATCCAGTGGGGCTTTCATCCTTATTTATATCGCCCTATGGATCTTTGTACCGGAAGCCAAAACCACTGCAGATAAGCTTTCCATGCGGGGGGAAGAGGTGAATATTTCCAATATCGAAAGAAAGATAAGAGAGGAATTTGAAAATGTTTCAGGAAGAATGAAAAATGTGGATTATGAGAAATACGGAAATCAGGCCAGGTCCGGAGCAACCTCTGCGGCTAAAGGTGTAGGTTCCGGGATCTTATTTTTGCTAAATATCTTTGTGAAACTTATAGGGGTCCTTATCCTTCTTATCGCAGGTACAACCCTTATTGGATTGTTCATAGGACTGTTTACTATGGGAACGTTTGGTTTAATTGACGCTCCCTGGACAGATTATATTGAAATGACAGCAATTGGAGCACCTTTGTGGTTGCTTTCACTACTGGCTTTCTTTGCCATTGGTATCCCGTTCTTTTTCCTGTTCATCCTGGGGTTAAAAATCCTGGTAAAGAACCTGAAAACTATAGGCACCCCGGCGAAACTGGTATTACTTGGCCTTTGGTTATTGTCTGTAATAGGACTGGCCGTTATTGGAATTCAACAGGCAACACAACGCGCTTTTGATGGGGAAGTGGTAATTACTGAAACATTACCTGTAACTGCTACAGATACTTTATATCTGGCCATGCAATCCAACCCTAAGTATACCTCTGGCATACGCAGAGGGGGTGTTTCCATTAAATATGATGAGAATGACAATAAGGTGATGTATGCCACAGATGTAAGGCTGGTAATAAAATCTACCAAAGATTCTTTGGGAAGAATGGAGATAATTAAAATGGCCGATGGAAGTGACTTCCGCGATGCCAGGGACAGGGCTGAAAGTATAACTTATAATACCACCTTTAACAACGGGAAATTATATCTTGATTCCTTTCTTACTTCTCCCTTGCAAAATCATTACAGGGAGCAGGAAGTTCGGGTAGTAATTTACCTGCCGGAAGGTGCAACTTTATATGCTGACAGCAATATCTCAAATTTCCATCGTTCCTCAGATTATTACGGAAATATACTCAACTACAACACCGAAGGTAAATATTTGAAGATCATTGAAAACGGTTACACCTGTGAGGATTGTGAAGAAGAAGATGGTGACTGGAACAATGATTCCTGGGAGGAAGATACGGAAGATCCAATTGAAGAAAATGGATGGGAAACGGACAGCATTTCTGGAGAAGTAAAAGTGAGGCTAGACGAAAACGGAATTCAGATCAATAACAGAAATTCTGATAAGATTAGAATTAACAAAAATGGCGTTGCAATTCAAAAAACCTAATCATGACAGCCTTGATAAAAACAATCATAGCCGCTATAATTGGAATGTTTGGTTCCCTTGAAATGGAGCAATCCACTCCAATGGAGATTACAGGAATTCAGATAGAGAAAAAATGTGCACAGGGTAGATTGTTCACCCCCGAGGTCAACTGTGGCAAGGAGGTTATTTCATGGGAATACATAAATTCCTCCTCTGCTTCCTGAAAATATGATATATTAGCCTCTCTAACTCTTTAAAATTAATGATTATGAAAAGATTTTTTAAAACAGGTTTGCTTTTAATGGCCATTAGCATTTCAGTTATCGCGTGTCGTGAAACCAACGAAGCCGATGATGTAAACAATGATGACCTGCGCACAGAAGCAGGAGCAGAGGTGAAAGTAAGTGAGGATGGCTCAAAAGTGAAGATCAAAACCGATGATAAAAAGGTAAAGATCAAAACCGATGATGACGGCGAATACAAGGAAAAAGTAAAAATTGATAACGACGATAACTAGAAATTATCCACTCACAAAAAAAGTCCCTATTCAGGGACTTTTTTATTTATAAAAATTTTTAAAACCTATTGAGCGGTAATTTCCTTCTCCTCGGTTTTTTCAATAGTGCTTAAATATCTTTCAGCATCAAGGGCAGCCATACATCCGGTCCCTGCGGCTGTTATAGCCTGGCGGTATTCCTTATCCTGAACATCTCCTGATGCAAATACCCCCGGAAGGTTCGTCTTGGTAGATTTCCCTTTCGTAATAAGATATCCCATATCATCCATATCCAGATGACCTTTAAATATTTCGGTATTTGGCTTATGGCCTATTGCAATGAATAATCCTGTTATCTCAATGGTTTCTTTTTCCCCGGTTTTGCTGTTTATCATTCTCAAACCTTCTACCACCTGCTCTCCCAACACCTCATCAACCTCGGTATTATAGCGAAGATCAATATTGCCTGTATTTGTTACCCTGTGCTGCATAGCTTTGGAAGCTCTCATTTCATCTCCTCTTACCAACATAGTAACTTTTTTACAAATATTGGCAAGATAGGTAGCTTCCTCGGCCGCGGTATCACCCCCACCAACTATAGCTACCTCCTGATTCTTATAGAAAAATCCGTCGCACACTGCACAGGCAGATACTCCCCCACCCCTTAAGCGTTGTTCACTTGGCAATCCTAAATATTTAGCAGTAGCTCCGGTAGAAATTATTATAGTTTCGGCTTCTACCCAATTTGCGTTATCTATACAGGCCTTATGAATCCCACCCAGTTCTTTGCTTAATTTTACTTCGGTTACCATTCCTATTCGTACCTGGGTTCCAAATCTTTCAGCCTGTTTTTGAAGATCAACCATCATGGATGGCCCATCAATTCCTTCAGGATAACCGGGAAAGTTGTCAACTTCAGTAGTGGTAGTCAACTGGCCACCCGGTTCCATTCCTGTATACATCACAGGGTGCATATCTGCACGGGCGGCATAAATAGCTGCGGTATATCCCGCGGGTCCAGATCCTATTATAAGGCATTTTATTCTTTCTATCTTGTCTGTCATTTCAGAAATTTTTAAGTATTGTAAAAGTAAGGACTTTAGTTAAAATCCTCTAGAAAATAATCGCAAGATTTAATTTTCTGAAATATTTTAAGAGGATAAAGGGTTTATAAACTAAAGGCATCAGGAAGGAATTTAATTAATTCCTTTTTTAAAAGTAACTTTGGTTCCCAAATGGACTTTTCACTATTTAATGTTTTAGACCTGCTTGGCACCGTGGCTTTTGCCATTTCGGGCGCATTGGCGGCTATGAACCGAAAACTTGACCTATTCGGAATTTTTATTATTGCTTTCGTAACTTCTATTGGAGGGGGGACACTTCGGGATATTCTTATTGGCGCAACCCCTACCTGGATGTTAAATACCATCTATATTTATTTTATAGGGGGAGTAACCATCCTCTCCATAATTTTCAGGAATAAGATCAATTACCTTAAAACTTCCCTATTCCTTTTTGATACTATTGGTTTGGGGGTTTTTACCATTACCGGAGTGGAAATTGGACTACAAAATGATCTTGATCCGATTGTTTGCATAACCCTGGGTGCTATGACCGGAACTTTTGGCGGGGTACTGCGTGATATTTTATGTGCAGAAATTCCTGTGATCTTCAGAAAAGAGATCTATGCAACAGCATCACTTACAGGCGGCCTGGTTTTTATCATCTTAAATAACTTCAACGTAAATACAGATGTTATTTACATTGTCACCTCTCTTATTATAATCTCCATAAGACTTGTAGTGGTTAAATACCATATTTCACTACCAACTTACAGGCTTCATGAGGAAAAAAGTGATGTTTAATGGGGCAATTTTTTTCTCAATACGCCGTATAAAAATGTGCCAAGCAAGGCCCCTATAAAAACAATTAGAATTGGAAAGTACCCGGCTCCTATTAAGGTATATATAGGCCCGGGACATGCGCCTGCCAGTGCCCAGCCTAACCCGAACAACAGCCCTCCGGCCATATATCTCGTAAAACCCTTCTCTTTTGGAGTAAACTCTATAGGATCTCCAAAGACAGATTTCATATTAAACTTTTTTATCAACCAGATACCGGTTGCACCCAGTAGTACTGCAGAGCCCATGATCCCATACATATGAAAGGATTGAAACTGGAACATTTCATAGATCCGGAACCAGGACGCGGCTTCAGATTTGTACATCACTATCCCGAAAAATATTCCAATTATTAAATATAAAAATGTTCTCATGATCTAAAATATAAAGGGAAATAAAACGTGAATCATAAATAAGCCTCCCAGGAAAAACCCTGTAACAGCTATTAAAGAAGGTAATTGTAAATTACTTAGGCCTGAGATTGCATGTCCGGAAGTACAACCCCCTGCATAACGGGCCCCGAAGCCAATTAACAAACCGCCAATAAGCAGGATAGCTATTGCCTTAACATCGGTCAGGGCATCCAGGCTGTAAAGTTCATCCGGTAGATATTCATTTCCGGCACTGGAAAATCCAAGTTCGTTCAGGATTGCAACTGTATCAGGATTAATGGCAACCGCTGGATCATTTGATAACACGTGTGCCCCAAGAAACCCACCAATGACCGCTCCCACCACTACAATAAGGTTCCAGCGATGTTCAATCCAGTTGAAATCAAAGAAATCGGCAACCTTGTCTGCCCCACATAAGGTGCACATAGTCCTTAGATTGGAGGACATCCCAAAAGACTTCCCAATAAATATGAGAAGAAACATTATAAGGGCAATCAACGGTCCGGAAACATACCAGGGCCAGGGTTCATAGATCATTTCCATAATTGATAATTTGTTTGTTGCTTTAAATTTTTAGAATAGGGTTTAAACCTTAGAGCGGTATATTCCCATGTTTTCTATCGGGCCGCTGTACTTTTTTATTCTCCAGCATGCTAAACGCCTTGAGCAATTTTCGCCTTGTATCCTTTGGCTTGATCACCTCATCAATAAAGCCGCGTTGCGCAGCTTCAAAAGGAGTGGCAAATTTTTCAGCATACTCTGCTTCTTTTTCTGAAAGTTTCAACTCAGGGTCTGTAGCTTCCATGATCTCTTTCCTAAAAATGATCTCACTGGCTCCTTTTGCCCCCATAACGGCAATTTCAGCAGTAGGCCAGGCGAAATTCAGGTCGGCTCCAATATGTTTGGAATTCATCACATCATAAGCACCTCCATAAGCTTTTCTGGTAATTACCGTAACCCTGGGTACCGTTGCTTCGCTTAAAGCATACAAGAGTTTGGCGCCGTGAAGAATGATGCCGTTCCATTCCTGATCTGTTCCCGGTAAAAAGCCGGGTACATCTACCAAAACCAGCAGCGGAATATTGAAGCAATCACAAAAACGGGTAAAACGCGCTGCTTTTTTTGAAGATTCCACATCCAATACCCCTGCAAGGCTCATAGGCTGGTTTGCCACAATCCCAATGCTTCTTCCGCCAAGGCGTGCAAATCCTACAATAATATTATCTGCATAATCCTTATGGATCTCAAAGAAAGAGTCTTCATCTATAATTCCCTTGACCACATCGTGCATGTCATAAGGCTTATTGGAACTGTCCGGTACAATACTTTCCAAGGATTCCCTTATTTCTTCCCCTAACGTATACGGTAATTTAGCAGGTGTTTCTTTATTATTTTGTGGCAGGTAGCTCAGTAATTTCTTAATGTCCTCCAGGCAGGCAATATCACTTACAGCCGTGAGATGGGTAACCCCCGATTTTGTTGAATGTGTACTTGCACCACCCAACTCCTCTGAAGTTACGTTCTCATTGGTCACTGTTTTTACCACATTGGGGCCGGTTACAAACATATAGCTGGTATCCTGTACCATAATGGTAAAATCTGTCATCGCAGGGGAATAAACTGCTCCTCCCGCGCAAGGCCCCATGATTGCAGAAATTTGAGGGACCACACCAGATGCCTGAACATTCCTGTAAAAAATATCGGCATAACCTCCCAAAGATCGTACTCCCTCCTGAATTCTGGCTCCTCCCGAATCGTTTAATCCTATTACCGGGGCCCCAACCTTCATTGCGTGGTCCATCACCTTGCAGATCTTTTCTGCATGAGTTTCAGAGAGGGCTCCTCCAAACACCGTAAAATCCTGGGCAAATACGTATATCAGCCTCCCATTTACTGTTCCATAACCCGTAATCACCCCGTCCCCGTAGAATTTTTGATTTTCCATCCCAAAATCTGTGGTGCGGTGTGTAACAAGGATCCCAATCTCTTCAAAAGAGCCCTCATCAAGAAAGTAATTCACCCGCTCCCGTGCGGTAAGTTTCTTTTTTTCGTGTTGTTTCGCGATTCGTGCCTCACCTCCTCCCAAATGGGCTTTGGCGATCTTCTCCTCTAGTTTAGCTATATTCTGGCTCATAATATCTTAGTTGGGTAATCTCAGCAATTGTTGATCTTTAATATATTGTTTCAAAGCAAGAAGGGCAGCCAGTCTGGCTTCCTCTTCAATTTCGCTTTTGAGTTTTTCTGCGGAATAATAATTCTTCACAAAATGTGTATCAAAATTCCCACTTCGGAAGGCTTCATGTTCAAATACAAATTTTCCGAAAGGAAGAGTGGTCATAACTCCTTTAACTTCATAAGCCGCTATGGCTTTAATCATTAATTGGATCGCTTCTTCCCTGTTCTTTCCGTAGGTGATAAGTTTGGCAAGCATAGGGTCATAATAAATTGGAACCTCCATTCCTTCTTCAAATCCATCGTCCAGGCGTATGCCCTCTCCCTGCGGAGTCCTGTAACGCTCCAATGTACCCACACTTGGCATAAAGTTATCAAGCGGGTCTTCAGCATAAATACGCAGTTCTACCGCGTGGCCGTTTATTTTCAGGTCATTTTGAGAGAACTGTAAAGCTTCTCCCCGGGCCACTTTTATTTGTTGTTCCACAAGGTCTATCCCGGTTATAAGCTCGGTTACGGGATGTTCCACCTGCAGCCGGGTATTCATCTCCAGGAAATAGAAATTTTTATTTTCATCCAGCAGGAATTCCACTGTTCCTGCTCCTACATAATCACAGGCTTCGGCAACCTTTACGGCTGCTTCTCCCATAGCTTTTCTTATTTCGGGGGTGAGCACCGTGGAAGGAGCTTCCTCTACCACCTTTTGATGACGGCGTTGAATACTACATTCCCTTTCAAAAAGGTGAAGTGTATTTCCATGAGTATCTGCCAGCACCTGGATCTCAATATGCCGCGGCGATGAAACGTATTTTTCTATAAATACAGACCCATCTCCAAAAGCAGATTCTGCCTCACTTATAGCCCTTTTCATCTGGCTTTCCAGGTCTTTTTCCTGTTCTACAATGCGCATTCCCTTACCACCCCCTCCGGCGGAAGCCTTTATCAAAATGGGAAAACCAATCTCTTTTGCGATTTCCAGGGCCTTATCTACATTGGTAATCGCTTCATCTATTCCGGGCACCATTGGGATCCCATAATCCTTAACGGCATCTTTGGCCGCCAGTTTGCTTCCCATTATCCTTATAGCTTTTGAGCCGGGGCCAATCCAGGTGATCCCGTTCTTTTCAACCGCCTCGGCAAAATCGGCATTCTCGCTTAAAAACCCGTATCCGGGATGAATTCCATCAACATTTAAATCCTTAGCCACTTCTATGATCTTTTTGCCAAGTAAATAGGATTCGTTGGATGGTGGAGGGCCAATACACACCGCTTCATCGGCAAATTTTACGTGAGGTGCATTCCGGTCGGCAGTAGAAAAAACCGCAACGGTTTTAATTCCCATTCTTTGAGCTGTTCTCATTACCCGAAGGGCAATTTCCCCGCGGTTGGCAACTAGTATTTTTTTCATTTTATATTTTAATTGCAAACATTTAAATTTAATCTGGGGTGTATTCTTTGAAGCCGGGGCTTATTCCATCTCTATGAGCAACTGGTTCTTATCGACTGTTTCCCCTTTTTTCACGGTGACAGATTTTACAACTCCGTCTCTTGGTGCCGTAAGGGTGTTTTCCATTTTCATGGCTTCAAGCACCAGTAAATAATCGCCCTCTTTAACTTCGTCCCCCTGCTTTATGCTCACATCCAGGATCAACCCGGGCATAGGCGCTTTTATATCATTAACAATGGCGGCGGTACCCAGCGATAATCCCATTTCTTCAATTAAAAGGTCCAGATCATTGGAAATTTTTACCTCGTAAATATTGCTGTTGATCCTGGCGCTGTATTGCTTTTTTAAAAAATTGGATTGTACTATCTCCCCTTTAAAGGATCGGGGACCGTTTAAGATGTGATATTGAGAAGGGGAAATTTCATTAGAGTCCAAAGCATCAATTTGCTTTTGGGTGAATTCAAATTCCAAAGATCCATTCACCTTGACCTTGTATCTTTTTTCCATTATTATTGGTTTGAAAGGGATTTCTTTAAGTTGTGTTGTAAATATAGAAAAAGCATTGCGCTTGAACTGAGACTTCAACAAACAATTAAAATAAAAAAAAGCCTCACCGAAAATATTTCATTGAGGCTTAATTGGGTAGCTTTTTAAAAATTTAATTGAATTGCTTGATATCTTCTCCAAGATCAAACACTTTTACTTTTTTAAATTTATTTTCAAGGATGCTGCTTCCTGCGGCAGACCGGTATCCTCCGGCACAATGCACCACTATTGGTTTATCGCCCGGGATCTCATTTGCCCTTTCCCGCAATTCATTTAGGGGTACGGCGATGGCATCTTTAAATATCTTGCCCTCCTCAACTTCACTTTTATTCCGTATATCTACAATAGTAAATTTGCTTTTATCTTCTTTAAAATCGCTGAGTTCAAGATCTTCAGATTTTGCTTTTACTTTACCGGATAGAGTAATCAACGCTTTCAGCTGTTTTTCATATCCAATTTTTGCGGTGCGTTCCAGGATATTTTCCAATTTATCCACGCTCTCCAGTACCAGGTAAAAAGATTCTTTGGGTTTTACAATGGCTCCCAGCCAGGTTTCAAACTTATCAGCTTCCCCCCGTGCCATTATATTTATACTGCCGGGAATATGTCCTTTTTTATAATCTACCTCATCACGGGTATCTACCACCGTGATATCTTTCTCAACTTTAGAAACATTCAATTTTAAACTTACAGCGTGCTTCATTTTTTGAACATTTCCTGCACCTTTCTTATTGAGGTCAACATTAAAGCCAAAATAAGCGGGGATCATAGGTTGATCTTTAAGGATCTCTTCAACAAATTCCTCTTCGGTTTGTTTCTTAAAAGCCCAGTTATCCCTTCTTTCTTCACCCAGGGTACTGGAAGCGGCATCGCTCATATTTTTTCCGCATAAAGACCCCGCCCCATGGGTAGGATATACAAAAGCATGATCCGGAAGATCATTGAATTTTGTTTGCATGGTCTTGTACATGGCCTTTGCCAGTTCAATTCTTTTTGATTTTGTTTTCCCAGATTTTTCTCTCAGGTCCGGGCGCCCAACATCTCCAATAAATAAAGTGTCTCCTGTAAATAAAGCGGTTTTGGAATTTTCTGTGGCAACAAATGTGAGACTGTCCGGGGAATGGCCGGGGGTGTGCAATGCTTTAAATGTGGTTTTTCCAACTTTGATGCTTTTTCCCTCATCAAAACTCTTATGAGGATAATTGGCATCTACCAATTTGCTTACATAAATGGTGGCATCGGTTTGTTCATGGATTTGAAGGTGGCCGCTTACAAAATCTGCATGAGGATGGGTTTCAAGAACCGCAATGATCTCTGCATTTTGTTCTTCAGCATATTTGTAATAAGGCAAAGGATCTCTGGATGGATCAATGATCGCCATTTTTCCGTCGCTTACAACCGCATAGGAATAATGAGATAAAGGTTCATCCTTAAATTGTTTGATTGTCATAATGTGAAATTTTCCTAAAAATAATTTTTTCAGGACTTTCGCACATCTTTTTTAAATGGAATTAACATCTGGTTCTTAAAATCTTTTGGAAAATCTTCATCTCCATCAAACCCCAATTCTATGTCCTTACCATTCTCCGGCACATAGGCGGTACCAAAAAGATAATCCCAGATACTTAGGGTAAGGCCAAAATTCATCCCGGTAGGATGTTGGGGTGGCAGCGCTTTTGAATGATGCCAGATATGCATTTTGGGATTGTTGAAAATGTAGCCGAAAATTCCGTAATTCCAGCCAACATTCGCGTGGTTAAGATGGCCCACGAACACTGCAAACATATGCACCAGAAAGAATTCCTGGATACCGAAGCCTATCATTGCCAAAGGAATATATTGCACTGTTTTATAGATAATGGTTTCCATAAAATGGAACCGGAATTGTGCGGCAAAACCCATTTCTTTCACGCTATGATGTACTTTATGAAACTTCCATAACCAGGCACGCCTATGCAGTTGCCGGTGGATATTCCACTGTATGAAATCGGCAATTACAAGCATAATTAAAAGCTGGGCCCAAACTGGGAAATTCTGCACTTCCAGGGCAACAAGGTTTGTGATGCCGAATAATCCCAGGAAATCATTGAAAAGCTCTACCCCTACATTGGAAAGGGCATTGAACCCTATGAGTGAAAAAATGAAAAAATTGAAAATAATATAAAAGGAATCCAGCCAGAAATCCCTGCGGAAGATCTTTTGATCCTTTCGCCAGGGTATAATTATTTCAATTAACCACACCAGCAGGGAAAGGCCTATAAGCCAGTAAAAATAATTAGTCCAGGAAGGGTTGGTTATTTCCTGAACCAGATAATTAAAGTATCCTGAAAAGGAATCTTCTATGATCTTTATATATTTCAATCCTGCAGAATTTTGAGCTGCAAAAATACATTAAAAATTGGGGTCATTTTGTAACAACGGTTACAATGCCGGCATACCTCCGAATGATATTAAGATGAATACAACTCATTGAGTTGTTTCCTTATTCCTTTTTCTGAAAGCGACAAAAAGTAAAATTTTGAACTGGTCGAAAAGGGGTTATATGATCCAGATTTTCACAGGCACTTCCTTTAACACGTGGGGATAAAACCTTTTGCATATGCCTATAAGCCCGATTTATAACTTAGGAAAAAACCTACCCGTTCCCGCCCTGTAACTTTCATATTGTGGAAATTTCTTAATCAATGCCCTTTCTTCATATTGGCTCTTATAGTAAAACAGGATGGCCAGAAGTAAAAAGATAACAAGCCTGTAACCCGATTGAGAATAGAGGGCGAAAAAAAAGGTGGCGATCAATATACCGGAATAAATTGGATGCCTCATATATTTGAACAATCCTGAAGTGACCAATTCCCCTTCCTTTTTGGGAGAAGGGAAAATTGTAAGATTTTTGTTTAACTGCAGCAGGGAAATAATTATGATCATTAGCCCTCCAAGAGCAAGAATGAGATTTATAATTGTGACATCATCAGAAACAGAAAGTTCAAACAGGGTAAAATTGGGGATATAAGCCGCAAACAATACTATTTGTAAGCCTACAAACACAAAATCTGCCGCTGGATTTTTCATAGGTTCCCGTTAACTAAGATTTCACTTCCATCCACACTATATAGATGCCCATGGCCAAAACAAACCAACCAAATGCCTTTTTAAGTTTTTTTCCCGGTATAAAGCGATTTAAATAAATTCCCAGAAAAATACCGGCCACAGAGATGCCTGTAAAAATAAGAAGAAAGACCCAGTCTATTTCCAGGTTCTCAATGTCACCGATAAAGCCAATAAGGGATTTTACGGCTATTATGAGCAAGGAGGTAGCCACTGCTTTTTTCATAGGCAGTTTTGCCAGAAGTACCAGTGCCGGGATGATCAAAAACCCACCCCCCGCGCCAACCAGTCCGGTTAGTACACCTACAACAGCACCTTCTATAATAATTAAGGGATAATTATAAATAACAGCAGTTTCAGGAAGGTTCTTTTCCTTTTTTTCAATGATCATGGAAATAGATGCGAGAATCATGATCACGGCAAAAAATAACATGATCCCAATATCCCTGGTAATTTCAAAATTTCCCACATTAAATAAATGTTCCGGAAGCGCGGGAACTATGAACTTTCTTGTGATATAAACGGCAATGAAAGCAGGGATTGAAAAGACAACCGCCGTACGAATATCAACAAGCTTTTTCCTGATATTTTTGATGGCTCCAACCAGGGAAGTAGTCCCTACGGCAAATAAAGAATAAGCCGTTGCGGTAATGGGGTTTACAGCAAATAAATAAACGAGGATGGGAACCGTTAAAATGGAACCGCCGCTACCAATAAGCCCCAGCACTACTCCCATAAGTAAAGCACCAAAATAACCCGCGATCTCTGCTATTTCCATACTTTCTGTCCGGGTTTGGGTATGCGGGGAGTATTAAAGGTCATTTATTTTAATATTATTACGCCGCAGTTCTATACTACCATCTAACTCTAGTTTTTTCAACAGCCTTGAAATCACCACCCTGGAGGTATGAAGGTCATAAGCAATTTCCTGGTGGGTCACCTGTACTTCCTCATTTTGATTGATCTTTGCTTTGTCCCTCAAATAACGCATAAGGCGTTGATCCATATTTAAAAAGGCGATGGTATCTATGGTATCCAGCATTTCGGTAAGGCGGGTGTGGTAACTCTCAAACACAAAATTGCGCCAGGATTTATATTTAGAGGTCCATTCTTCCATTTTTGCAATGGGAACCATTATGAGGGTAGTATCAGTTTCTGCTACCGCCCTTATTTCACTTTTGGTTTGGCCAAGACAACAGGAAAGTGTCATGGCACAGGTATCCCCGCTCTCCAAAAAATATAACAACAATTCATCTCCTTCCTTGTCTTCCCTAAGAATTTTGATTGCCCCGTTTAAAAGCAATGGCATTGCCGTTACATAATCCCCTATTTCAATGATCTTCTCCCCTTCCTTATAGGTTTTTAATTTTCCTGTTTCTGCGATTTCACGGAGGAGTTCCTTTTCAAAGGTAAGATGATAGGCTTCTTCGAGGTCTTTTACCATTATATTCATATTTGTACAGGTAAAATTAGCATTTTAATTTAATTCTGAGAATGGGCTTTCTTAGGGGGTTATAAAGTTCCCGGGAGCACATAATAATAAATGGATATGAAATGAGAGAAGCTTCCCATTAAAACAAAGAGATGAAAGATTGCGTGGTTGTATTTAATTTTATCAAGAATGAAAAATACAGCTCCAAGGGTATAGGAAATTCCGCCAATAAACAGCCAGGTTAACCCCATTGGGTCAAGACTGTCATACAGGGGTTTAATAGCAAAAACAATGATCCACCCCATAAGAACATACATCGCCGTGGAAAATAAATTGTAACGACCGGTGTAAAATAATTTAAGGATTACCCCAATCACAGCCAGGGTCCACACCACACCAAATATGCTCCAACCCACTACCCCGTGTAATGTAACCAGGGCGTAGGGTGTATAGGTACCGGCTATAAGAACGTAAATGGATGCGTGATCCAGGATGTTCAACCTGTACCTTAGCCTTGGAGATTTTGCACTGTGATAAAAAGTTGAAGCCGCATACAAAAGAATAAGGCTGGCCCCGAAAATACTGAAACTCACCAAATGTTTTAGTTCTCCATATTCATTTGCTTTAAAAACCAGCAATAGTAATCCCAGGATACTTAAGGCAAAACCAAAGCCGTGGGAAATTACATTTAATTTCTCCTCAAGGGGCGGGTAATATCCGGCTCGTAATTCATTATCCATTTATAAGCTTATTAATTTGGGATGGTAAATTATTCTAATCTGCGTCTTAACAAGTTACTACTTTTTAAAAAAATTCAGAAATTTGAAGGGAGAAAATTATATGAAATAATACCGCTTTATTCCGCTTAATTACCGGCCGGGATTTGCGGTATGAATTTTATATTTTACCTTGTAGGTTCTATTTAAAACCGAAGAAAAATGTCCGAACCCGTAATATTCAAATCCAGTTATTTCTTAAGGACCCTCAACAAAGATCTTAACCCCTTCACCCCAAATGTACTGGTGATAGATGAGGAACATATTGAGTTCAAAAGGAGAAACTGGCACCTGATCTCAGAAGATACAGAAACCCTGCATTTTAAAAATATTACCGGCGTAACCGTAGACAGTCACATGTTGGGCACCACCATTACTATTAAAAGTACGGGTACAGACCCTATATTAGTACGCGGATTCTGGAAAAAAGAAGCTAAAGAAATAAAGGAACTTTGCGCTAAATACATCGCCCTCCAAAATCAAAAGAACAGCGGGGAGGCCGTGGCAAATTCTTTGGCCCATGCGATGCGTGGGAGCACCAGAAATCTAAGTGTGGCCGATGAGTTATCTAAACTACGAACCCTTATGGATCAGGGCGTGCTTACACGGGAAGAATTTGAGGAGCAAAAAAGAAAGTTACTGCAGGATTAAAACGTTGCTTTTTTTTGCAAATTTTTCAAAATTTTCATTTCTCAAAACGACAGGCTTTGTCTTCTCCAGAATTTATTTTTGTCCCAACCTTGAAATACCACCATTCTAAATGAAGATCCTTCATACTGCCGACTGGCACATAGGTAAAAAACTGCATAAACATGATCTGTCGCCAGATTTTGATTTGTTTATAAACTGGCTTTGTATCACAATTGAAAAGCATGGAGTGGAGGTACTTTTGGTCTCCGGTGATATTTTTGATCTTGCTAATCCTTCCTCAGAAGCCAGAAAGCAATACTACCGTACCTTAATGCAGCTTAAAAAGCTCAATTGCAAACTTATTCTTACCGGTGGTAATCATGATTCGCCCGCTATGCTGGATGCCCCAAAAGAAATATTAAGGGAACTGGAAATGCACGTAATTGGCGGGCTGCCACAGGAACTTGAAGAAGTGATAATACCTTTAAAAGGAAAAAACGGGGAAATTGAAATAGTAATAGCAGCCTTGCCTTTCCTGCGGGATGCAGACCTAAGGACAGCAGGCGATGCCATTACTTATGAAGACCGGCTGGAGGCGATAAGGAAGGGAATTCAAAACACCTTTGCCAAGACTGCACACCTTTGTAAAGAAAAATACCCCGGAATTCCCGCAATTGCCCTGGGACATCTTTTCGCCGCGGGAGCCGAAACTTCAGAGAGCGAACGTGATATTCAAATTGGAAATCAGGCGGCTTTCAATGCTCTCCAATTTGGAGATTATTTTAATTATATAGCCCTGGGACATATCCATAAACCCCAGCGGGTGAATGCCCCGGTGCCGGCATTTTACAGCGGCTCCCCAATCCCTTTATCCTTTAGTGAAAGAAAGGATGAAAAACGGGTATTATTAATAAACACTGAAGCAGGATTTATTCCAGAAAGTATCCCTATACCCTCCTCCCGCCGGTTGTTAAAACTTTCGGGCAACCTTGAGGAGCTTCAGCTAAAATTAAGTGGACTTGAGAAGCACGGGGCACTGGATTCCCTGCTGGAGGTAATTTTGGAAGAAGATAAGTATGATGCAGATAAGATCTTTAGATTTGATGAACTGGTATCTGGTTTCAATACGCCGGGATTTGAAATAGTAAAACACCGCACCAATTTTGTTCATAAACTGCAGGGGGCTTCAGAGCTTTACCAAAATACCGTAAAGCTTGAAGATCTTTCTCCAGCAGAGGTTTTTTTGGAATTGATCAAAAAACAGGATTATGATAAGGACACGTATACAGAACTTATTGGCGCTTTTAATGAACTCCTGGAACAGGTGCAGTACAATGAAAATGAGGAAAGCTTATGAAGATCTTAAAAATTGAATTTAGGAATATTAACTCTCTGAAGGACACCCATTCCATCGATTTTACCATTCCCCCTTTTAACACGAGCTCCCTTTTTGCCATTACCGGCCCAACGGGCAGCGGCAAAAGTACGATCCTGGATGTGATCTCCCTTGCGCTATTTAACCATGTGCCCCGTTTGGGAAAGATCAGTAAAAAAGATATTATCGAAAAAGGAGCCATCCTCACCAGGAACCAGCAGGAAGCATTTGCCCGGGTAACCTACGAGTGCAAAAGCGGAATTTATACTTCCGAATGGAACATCTCTACCGCGAGAACCGGTAGTCTCAGAGATTATGAAATGCAGATCTCGAGAAAACCCACGGGAGAATTATTACCCCTTAAAAAATCTGATGTTCCCGGGAAGAATGAGCAGTTAATTGGCCTTAATTATAACCAATTCATAAAATCTGTGCTTTTGGCACAAGGGGAATTCTCACAGTTCCTCAAGGCAAAAAAAGATGAGCGCGGTGAATTGCTGGAGAAGATCACAGGTACAGGGATCTATAGACAATTGGGAAAGCTTGCCCGGGAAAAATTTCAGGACGTAAACCTGGAAATACAAAAACAGCAGGATGCTATTGCCTTAATAAAACAAGGGCTATTGGAGGAAACCCAACTGCTGGATATCACCAACTTGCTTTCAGAAAAAGAAAAAACCTGCGAACCTCTGGAAAAAGAGATCCTTTCATTAAATAAAAACCTGGAACTTAAAAAAACCCTGGAACAGCAATTAAAGGAAATTGACCGGATCGCTGCCGAGAGGGAATCAGCAGAGGTGGACCTTAAGGAATTTTTGGCAGGATATGGGCCGGTTCTGGAACAACACGAAAAAGTACGGGACGTGGCAGAGGAATTAAGGGACTGGAAACGCCTTAGCCTTTCCTGTGCAGATATGGACAAGGATATTGATGTTAAAAACGAGCAGGTAAGGGAAAATGCGGCAAGATTAAAGGAATGTCTTAGTGAAATAAGTGGCTTTACCAGAATGCTGGTGACACAGGAAACCATAGAAACGGAACTTGAAAATTTTTCGGCCAAAGTGAATGGCCTGCAGAAAAAGGTTGACGACAAGCTTGTTGAATATGAAACTTTAAAAAACACCTATAAATTAGAAACCCGGGATTTAAACTGCCCCTTAAATGAAAAGGACCCCGTGGCTACGGCGCGGCAGCTGGAAATTTTAAAAACCAGCGCATCGCAGAAATTAAACACCTTACAGGCAAACCTTACGGGCCTAGATCTGGAAAATATTGAAGGGGAAAAATTCCGGTTAAAAAGATATCTGGTAGAAGCCCGGGATGCCTGGAAACTTTCAGATAATTTGGAAAGAATAAATAATGACCTGCGTAGATTACAAAAGGATGAAGCCTCATTGCAAACGGCAATAAAGGAGCTTCCTGCAGAAATTAGGCATAGCGAGGATAACGTAAAGATCTACGAGGAAAAACTAAAAAATATAAGGCTGGAACAAAGAAACAGGGAGTTACAGGCGAGCCTGGAAGAACACCGCACCCAACTTGAAGATGGGAAACCTTGTCCCCTTTGCGGTGCCCTGCACCACCCTTATGCTGAAGATTTTCCAACCCAGGATGATGACCTTTCCAAAAAACTACAGCTTACAGAAAATGAACTTTCCACCTGGAGGCAGCGATTTAACAGCAATTCTACAACCTTAAATCACCATCAAAAGAACCTGAAGGAAATTATTGCTCAAAAGGAAGCCCTGGAAAATGAAATTAAAGATCATTCAGCCGAATTCAGGGAGAAGTACCAGGACCTGGGATTTGAAGAACGGGCAAATTGGAAAGAACTTTGCGATCAATCCCAGAATCAAATAGACCAGCTTGAGGAATATGAAAAGGTCAATAAAAGGATGGAATGTGTGGAAACAGCACTTCCTGTACTTAATGAACTCTTAAAAATAAGTGCTCAGGGCCGGGAATTAAGGGCCAATCTCGAAGAAGTTTATAAGGGGAAGGATATTCACAGCGAGACAAGAGGGTTTCACAGGAAATGGACCACATTAAGAGAGGCAGAGAAAGCAATGGCAGGGCAATTAAAGGAGCTTTCAAATAAAGTAGTTCAAAGCCGGGAGAAACTTACTCTCCAGGAAGCAAATCTTAAAAACCTGATCACAGAGAAGGGTTTCAGCAGCATTCCTGAGGCCGGCGAAGCGCTACTCCCGGACAATGAATATTACAAGTTGCACGCTTCCCGCGCTAAACTGGAAAAAGAGATAGAAAAAAACCTAAATTCCTTAACCTTACTTAATTCTCAGGTAGAAAAATATAAGAAGGATGATGTGGAACATTCGGCAGAGGTGCTTTCAAACCTTCATTTTGAAAAGAAACAGCAATTAAAAATGGTGCAGGATGAATGCGAAGAATTGCGAAGGGCATTAAAGAATTATAAAGAAGACCAGAAAAGATTGCAACAAATCCAGGAGGAAATAAAAGATAAGGAAAAGGAAAACAAGCGGTGGAAAATGCTTAACGAATTAATAGGAGATGCCACAGGAAAAAAATTCAATGACTTTGCCCAGGATCTTACTTTAAGTCAATTGTTGGTTCTGGCCAATTCGCGGCTCAAAGACTTAAGTGACCGGTATACCATAGACAAGTCTGCTCCTAATGAAGATGACGGCCTGGTGGCAATAGATGAGCATATGGGTGGCCAGCGACGCTCTGTAAAAACGCTTTCTGGCGGTGAGACATTTATATTAAGCCTTTCCATGGCCCTCGCCCTTTCTGACCTCGCCTCGCGCAATGTAGAAATTAACAGCCTGTTTATAGATGAGGGATTTGGGACTCTGGATCCTGAAACCTTGGATCAAACCCTGGATACCCTTGAGAAGTTGCAGGCAGAATCCTCCAAGACCATTGGAATTATAAGCCACGTAGATTCTTTAAAAGAAAGGATTGCTACCCAAATACAGTTAAAGCGTCACGGGCAGGGCTACAGTACTTTGGAGATTACCGCTTAGGCGGGTTGAAGAGGAAAGTTAGGAGTTAGGAGTTAAGAGTTTGTGGTTTGGGGTTTGGGGTTTGTAGTTTGAAGCTATGAATTTGGAGTTTGGAGTTTGAAACTTGGAATTTGGGTTTTGACGTTTGGAGTTTGAAATTTGGAGTTTGGAGGTTGGAGGTTGGAGTTTGGAGTTTGGAGTTTGGCATTCGGGGTTCAAAAATACTTAATTACAGCAATTTTCAGTATATTTATGATCCAACCTTATTTAAACTCTAACCAAAAGTAAGATCATGAAATACTATTTAATTTTTGGCCTGTTCGTTCTTTCATTTTCGGGCCAGTCGCAGGATATGAAAGCGGAGATCCTGTCTCCGGACATCCAGATAAAAACTGCCGTGTTAGCAGCTCCGGAAGAACTTAGAAGCGGAGCAAAGGTGTATGGTTATGACAAAAGCGGAAAAATGGTCGTATTACGGGAAGGCAATAACTATATGATTTGCCTGGCTGATGATCCCGCCAAAAAAGGTATTGCTGTTTCCTGTTATAATAACAAACTGGAACCTTTTATGTCAAGAGGAAGGGAGCTTTCGTTAGAAGGAAAGTCTGAAATGGATAAGCGGGCCACACGGCAGCAGGAGGTTGAAGCCGGTACACTTAAAATGCCGGATGCTCCAAGTATGACCTATATTTTTACCGGAAATGATGAAAATTACAATAAAACTACCGGGGAGCTGAAGGATGGGAAATTCAGGTATGTGATCTACATCCCCTATGCCACTACTGAATCTACCGGTTTACCGGACAAACCTGAAGTCCCCGGAATGCCCTGGCTTATGGATCCCGGAACACACCGGGCCCACATTATGATTTCGCCCGTGAGCAATTAAAATACAATATGTTATATACAGGCCGGCCGGAAAAATAATTTTCCGGCCGGTTTTTTTGATATATGTTGATGGTTATTTCCTAGTACAGGACCCGAAACCTTATGGTGTGTTCAATTTCTTTCAACTCCTTAATCACATCTGGCTCATATTCCTTATCAATATCTGTGATCACATAACCTATTGTTTCATTGGTTTTTAGATACTGCCCCACAATGTTGATGTCGTGATGAGCAAAAATATTATTGATTCGCGCAATTATACCGGGTTTATTTTCGTGGATATGAATAAGCCTGTGGGCATTTTCAAGGGATGGCAATTGCAGATTTGGGAAATTTACGCTGTTGGTAGTACTACCCGTGTTTATATATTCCATGATCTTGCCGGGCACGAAATTCCCAATGTTGGCCTGGGCCTCTTCTGTGCTTCCTCCAATGTGGGGAGTAAGGATCACATTGGGCAAATTGCGAAGGGGTGATTCAAAAGATTCAGTATTTGTCTTGGGTTCTTCAGGAAAAACATCAATACCTGCTCCGGTAACTTTTCCGGAGGAAATATGTTGTACCAGCGCATTTATATCTACCACGTGGCCCCTGCTAAGATTAAGAAAGATTACACCATCCTTCATTAAATCAAATTCTTTTGGCCCAATAAGGTGGTGATTTTCTTTGCGGCCATCTACGTGCAGGGAAACAATATCTACCTTTTGTAGTAATTCATTCAAGCTATTGCATTTTGTGGCATTTCCAAGCGCAAGTTTTTCAACCATATCATAATAATATACATCAAAACCTATTGCCTCGGCGACTACAGAGAGTTGTGACCCAATATTGCCATACCCAACTATTCCTATTTTTTTACCTCGTATCTCCCTGCTGTTGCTGGCAGATTTATCCCACTCCCCCTGGTGCATCCTGGAAATTTTATCGGGCAAATTCCTTGATAACAGGATGATCTCTCCAATTGCCAGTTCTACTACAGAGCGGGTGTTGCTGTAAGGTGCATTAAATACCGCTATTCCTTTTTCAAGACAGGTCTCAAGATCAATTTGGTTGGTGCCAATACAAAAAGCCCCTACAGCTATAAGCCTTGGAGCATTTTCCAACACTTTTTTAGTGAGCTGGGTTTTGGAACGGATACCCAAAACAGAAACATCTTTGATCTTTTCTGCCAGTTCTTCTTCATCCATGGCCCCGGAATGTGTTACAACATTATAGCCTTCCTCCTTCATAAGGCCAATAGCTGCGGGATGTACATTTTCCAACAATAAAACTTTGATCCTGTTTTTAGGATAAGAAATAGCTTTGTTCATTTTAAATAAGTATAAAAATTCATCCATGCTGGGGGTAATATGATCGGCTTTTTCAAGAATACTGTCCCGTTCAATATTTTCAGTAAATGCATAAAATTTATTGGCAAGGCCTGCCGCTTTCACCTCATAATCTGTATAACCGTCTCCTATCATATAAACATCGCCCTGTAGATCGAGGGTTTTTAAGGTGGCGACCTTACCCCCGTTAAAAGAAAGGACGTTGTCCTTATCAAAGCCCGTGATCTTCCCTTTCTCATCAAATTCAAAGGTGTTGGCAAAAACATTTTCTTCCTTGATACCAAGTTCTTTTACTATGGGGATGATAAATTCCTTGAAACCATTGGAAATTATATAAATGTCCTCCCTGTTTTCCCTGAAAAAGTCTTCATTTCTTACAAATGAGGTAGATATTTTTTTCTTTAATACAGCTACCAGTTGGGGCAAATGCTTTTCTTCTGCATTTAACAATTCCAACCGCCGGGTAAGGGATTCCCTGAAAGATAAACTACCCTCCATGCCTTGATTGGTAAGCTCCTCAAGTTGGGCCAGCTTATCAGGGCGGTCATGCTCCCCGGCAAGGGAAATTTCTCCCAGCACTTCCAAGGCTTCCACCTGCGTGAAGGTACTGTCAAAATCTATTACGTAACTGCGTTTACTTTTCATGTGATACGTTTGATATGGTAAATTTCAAATTTAGGATTTTTGATAAGAATATACTGTTTAGACCTTATAAATGTGCGGGAAATTAATGACAGTTCCCCCTGTTATGATTCCTCGTATTTATTGGGAAAAATGTTATCATTTTGTCCTTTTGAGTATAAAAAAGGATGGATAATTGAATAAACATCCGGAAATATTTCCCTGGCTTTTTTGCCCTGAAACGATTGTTAAGTGTTTATAAAATTGTTGTATAAACTTTGAAGGCTTTGTAAATTAGGCTATTAACCATTTTTATAATACTATGAAACCAGCCAGAATTCCGGGATTTATTGGAGAACAACAACGTGGAAATTTCATTCATATTCAATGCACCTGTTTTTTATTAATTGTTTTTTTAATTCAGGGAGTGCACACATTTGCACAAAAACCCACGATCGAAAGAGAACAGGGAGCTATAAAGGTGGTTAAACTGGCTGAGGGCCTTGATCATCCCTGGGCGCTTGCATTTCTGCCAGATAACAGGGTAATGGTTACAGAACGAAGCGGGGCTTTAAAGATCATAGATACTATGAATAAAATTTCTAAACCCCTTGAGGGATCTCCTGAAGTATTTGCCAAAGGCCAGGGAGGCTTGATGGATATCGCGCTGGACCCGGATTTTTCCAATAACCATTATATTTACCTCAGCTATGCTGAAGCCGGCCAAGACAGCACCTCTACTACTGCCCTTGGGAGGGGAACCTTTCGAAATGACCGCCTCAATAACTTTGAAGTAATTTTCAGGATGGAACCCGGGATCAAAGAAGATAAACATTTCGGGAACCGGATTATTTTTACCCCTGAAGGACAGATCCTTTTCACCCTTGCAGATAGATTTAAATTTGACCCCGCCCAGGATAATTCCAATCATATGGGCACTATTGTAAGAATTAATAAAGATGGGAGCGTCCCCACAGATAATCCTTTTGTTGGTGATCCTAATGCCCTTGATGAGATTTGGAGTTACGGCCACAGGAATATTGAAAGTGCCGCTATAGATCCTAAAACCGGCAAACTTTGGGTAGCCGAAATGGGTCCAATGGGAGGTGACGAATTAAACCAGCCCCAGGTAGGTAAAAATTACGGTTGGCCACTCGTAAGTTGGGGGCGAAATTATGACGGCAGCAACATTCCCAACCCAGATACCCGGCCTGACCTGGAAGATGCTGTTATTGTTTGGACTCCCACTATTTCGCCCTCGGGGATGATATTCTATGATGGAAATATGTTTCCGGAATGGAAAGACCATGCGATTATTGGAGGACTCACCAGTAGCGGTATAGTAATAGTGAGCATACAAGACGATAAAGCAACAGAAACTGAACGGGTTCCCCTTGCGGCACGAATAAGGGATATAGCCCAGGGACCAGATGGTGCGGTTTATGTAATTACAGATGCAAAAAATGGAATGCTGCTTAAACTCCAAAAGATGGAGTAATTATTCCACTCCCCTGGTGAGAAGGTCCCTTGAATTAAAAATTAACCCATTATTAATGCCATTAAAAATTAAATTACCCGGCACTTTCTCCCCACACCGCAATAGAAAAAATAAAAAATGTATTTTTGAAAATTCATCTTAAAAAATTATTATCGATACTAAATTTACCAATGTAAGGGATCTGGCTCAGGATGTTGAGGCCATTAATCGAATTCCAATAGTACCACAGCTGCTGGATGTAATTTGCAAAACCACAGGAATGGGCTTTGCAGCGATTGCCCGTGTAACAGAAGACAAATGGGTTACCTGTACCACAAGAGATGAAATCGCTTTTGGTTTAAAACCGGGAGATGAACTAAAGGTTGAAACTACGATATGTGATGAGGTTCGCAGGTATGATGAGCCTGTATTTATAGACAACGTACAACTGGACGAGCATTATTCCTGCCATCCCACCCCGAAGATGTATGGTTTTGAAAGTTATGTATCAGTGCCTATTTACAAGCAGGATGGCAGTTTCTTTGGCACCCTGTGCGCTATAGATAAAAAGCCGGCCGTTGTAAAATCTGACGAGGTAATGGGGATGTTCCGGCTTTTTGCAGACCTTATCTCCTTCCATTTGCATACAATAGAAAAGATAAAGACAGCAAACATTAACCTGGAAGATGAAAGAAAAAATTCTGTATTAAGGGAACAATTCATAGCCATTTTAGGCCATGACCTTCGCAATCCTCTTGCAACCATAAGAATGAGCTCAGATATCCTCCTTAAGTTTGCCAAGGAAGACCTTGTAAAACGCCAGGCTGCTATGATTAAATCTACCACTTTCCGCATGGAAGATTTAATAGGAAATATTCTGGATTTCGCACGGGGGCAATTTGGGGAAGGGATCCTGATTAATAAAAAATCCAACCTCCATGATCTGGAGGACATTCTTGATCAAATTATTGCTGAAATTGAAACCATGTCTCCCGATCAAAATATTGAACATGACTTTCAGTTAAACAAAGAATTTTCTTCAGATGCCAACAGAATTGGCCAGTTATTATCCAATCTATTGGGAAATGCCGTTATCCATGGAGATCATTCCAGGAGTATAAAAGTTACTGCCACCACTTTAAATGATGAGTTCAAACTATCTGTAATAAACGGAGGTAAAAAAATCCCGGAATCTGAAATGGAACAATTGTTCAAACCCTTTTACCGTAAGGGACCGGGGAATGGAAAACAGGGCCTTGGGCTTGGACTTTTTATATCCTCTGAGATCGCTAAAGCGCATGGTGGAAAACTAAGTGTACATTCTACTGAAGAAGGTACCAGTTTTACTTTTTCTATGCCCATACTCCAAAGCTGAAAAATAAGGACTAATTAGTCTTATACATTTGGGTACAAATTATACGGTCAAAATTTATAAGCATTTTTAAAGTTCTTGTTGATCTGGAAATATTCTTTATTTGAATATCTTTATTCTTTTTGGTTTAAAAAATGCAACCCAGGCAAATATTTCCTCTTTCCAGGCTTACAGCGGCAATTGAAAATGTCATCAATTCCCACTGCAGCAGGATAGTTTGGGTAAAGGCCGAAATTGTGAGATTGAATTACTACTCCCACACCGGTCACTGTTTTCCGGAACTTGTGGAAAAGGTAGATGGAAAGATCATTGCCGAAATTAGAGGTAATATCTGGAAGGCCAACTTTGAAGCCATAAACACGAAATTCAAATCTGTTCTTAATGAAGATCTGGGAGATGATATGAGCGTAGTGATCCAGGCTACTGTCACTTACCATCCCATTTACGGGCTTGCCTTGAATATCCTGGATATAGATCCAGAATTTACCCTGGGTGAACTCGCCAGGCAAAAAATGGAGACGATCAATAAACTTCGCACGGAAAATATTTTTGATTCCAACAAAAAAACCTTCTTACCCCCACTTCCCAAAACTATTGCACTTATTTCAGTAAGCAGCAGTAAAGGTTACCAGGATTTTATGAATGTTATTGAAAACAATCCCCAGGATTACCAATTTCATATAGTCCTTTTTCCTGCGGTTTTACAAGGGGAAAAAGCCGTTACTACCATCATGGCTGCATTAGATAGGGTTTTTGAATACAAAGATGTATTTGATGCGGTAGTTATTGTGCGTGGAGGTGGTGGGGAAATTGGTTTGAGTTGTTATGATAATTATGATCTGGCCAGGGCAATTGCGCTCTTTCCCTTACCAATTCTAACCGGTATTGGACATTCTTCCAATGAAACGGTTTGTGAAATGGTAGCTTATCACAGCTTTATAACTCCTACCAGGATCGCAGGTTTCCTGCTGGAACAATATAACACCTTTGCCGGCCTGTTAAAAGAAAATATTGCCAGCATTTCGAATCAGGTGGAATGGTTGAATAACCGGGAAAATGCTGAACTTAACGAATTATCAACACATTTTGCAATGGCTGTGGCCCGCAATGTAAAGAAGGCGGAAAATGATCTTAAATATTTAATAAACGCTATTGAATACAACGCCGTAGCATTATTAAAAAGTGATAAAGCTGAATTAAAAAATATTTCCACCGGTATTCATTACCTGGATCCTCAAACAATCTTAAAAAGAGGTTTTAGCATTACCCGCCTTAATGGAGAGGTAATTAATGGGGCCGCAGGGGTAAATCCGGGAGACCTTCTGCAAACCCGGCTCTATGATGGTATTATTAAAAGCAGGGTTGAAACAATAGAACAGGAAAAATAAGACTTATGAAACAAAAACTTACCTATACCAATGCCTTTGCTGAACTTCAGGAAATTGTAAGCGAAATGGAAAATGCAGAAATTGGAATTGACCTTCTGGAATCTAAAGTGAAAAGAGCTTCAGAATTGCTGAAAATATGCAAGGACAAACTTTATTGTACCGAGAAAAATGTCGAGGATGTTTTAAAGGAGATAAGGGATTATCCTGAAAAAAAAGAACTATAATCTTCCCAAACCTTTTCCCGTAGAAAATTCCCTTTTTAAAGTCAATTGGAGGTTTTATAAATGCTCCCGTTTATTCCTTTCTGCATAATATTTTTCTACCTCCCTCCTTCCCCTTTTCTTCCACTCTCCATTGAATAGCTAATAATCAGCAGTTTATCTTGAGTGCAATCGCAGCTGCAATTTCCCTTTATATGATTTTAGTCATATATTAACACTATGAGCTTATATAATTTTACCCTAAATATTTAAACCCAATAATATGAGAAAATTATCAAAATTGATCCTGACCTTAATTACAATAACAGCTTTCACCGCCTGTGGTGATTCAGAGAAAAAAGAAAAGGATGATGTAAAAATTGGAGATTACAGCCAGGAAGCTCCTAAAAAAGAAGCAGCTGCAACCAGTTCAAAAGATATGGTAGACATGTCAAACAAAGGGATTGGCCCGGTAAAATCTGTAACCCTGAATGCAGAAATTGACAAAGCCCTGGCCGTGAAAGGAGAAACAGTATTTAAAAATATGTGTACTGCCTGTCATAAAACTGATAAAAAGTTTATTGGTCCTGCCATAGTAGGTATTACAGAAAGGCGTTCTCCCGAGTGGATCATGAATATGATCCTGAATCCGGAAGAAATGATCGCCAATGATCCTATTGCAAAACAATTGTTGCTGGAATCCAATATGGCGGTTATGGCAAATCAAAACCTCACCGAGGAGGAAGCCAGATCTATCCTTGAATATTTCAGAACTCTTGACGAAGAGATTTAAATATGATTATCATCATATTTTAACAAAAATTATCAAGGTAATTTTACAGCTTCTAACCAAAAATCTCTAATATGAAAACAAAACCTTTATTATTTGCTTTTCTAATGTTCACGGGCACCTTGATATTTGTAGGTTGTAAGGAAAAATCTTTAGATGATGCTCCCGCAACTACATCTTCTCAAACCGAGACCACGGAAACCTCATCCAATCGCGGACAGGCCTTTATTGAAGATGAAAATTCTGAAGCCAACGCGTTACGCACTGCGATAAATTCGCCAGACCATTCTACCCTTGTAGCTGCGGTTCAGGCCGCAGGAGTTGAAAACGCCCTGGTAAATGTAGGACCTCTTTCAGTTTTTGCACCAACCAATGCGGCATTTGAAAAATTACCTGCAGGTACTGTTGATGACCTTCTCAAACCCGAGAACAAGGAAAAACTTGCCTATATCCTGAAAAATCATGTGGCTCCAAGCAATTATCCCATTGAAACCTTAATGAAAAATGTAGACAAAGGTCGTGCGCTTTATATGGCCTCAGGAGAATCTGTTCCTGTTACCAGGGAAGGTGATGATATCTATGTAGGTGGTACCAAAATAGTTGGTTCCATAAAAGTAAGCAATGGATGGGTTCATGTTGTAGAAGACATCATATTACCAAAAAACACTAATTAATTTACACACTCACTCTAATGAAAAAAATCAATTCTATTTTATCCTTATTGATCCTCTCTGTCCTTATGATAGGTTGTGGTGGAGATGATGACAGGAAAAAATCTGGCGCCATGGCTACCAATGCAGCCGAGCGCGTTTATGTAGCCCCGGGAGAACACGATGAATTCTACGGATTCTTCTCCGGGGGTTTCAGCGGTCAAATGTCGGTTTACGGGTTACCCTCCGGACGTCTTTTAAAAGTAATCCCTGTATTTTCACAGGACGCAGAAAAAGGATATGGGTACAATGAGGGTACAAAGGCAATGCTTAATACTTCCTATGGATTCATTCCCTGGGGAGATCTTCACCACGTTGATATCTCCCAAACAAATGGAGAACTTGACGGCCGGTGGGTGTTCACCCACGAGAATAACACCCCGCGTGTTGCCCGTATAGACCTGAATACTTTTGAAACCGGTGAGATCCTGGAAATTCCCAACAGCGCCGGTAACCACAGTTTTGCTATTACAGAGAATACAGAGTACCTTATTGCAGGAACACGTTTTGCAATTCCTTCTCCTCAAAGAGATATGTCTATTGAAGAGATGAAAGGGAATTTTAAAGGCCCTCTTACTTTCGTAAAAGTAGACCAGGAAACAGGTGGAATGGAACTCGCTTTCCAGGTAATCATGCCGGGTTTCAATTTTGACCTTGCGCATCCCGGAAGAAATGCTTCCCACGGGTGGATGTTTGCCACTACTTACAACTCTGAAGAAGCTAACACCCTTCTTGAGGTAAATGCTTCCCAAAATGATAAGGATTTTATTGTTGCCCTTAACTGGAAAAAAATAGAAGAATACATTAATAATGGTGGCGGTACAATGATGGATGCAGAATATGCCCACAACGTGTATGACCATAATTCCAGTACTGCAACCTCAACTATGAAAAAAGGTGTAAAAACTGTAGATCCAAAGGATATTCCCGGAGCTGTATTTTTCATGCCTATTCCAAAATCTCCGCACGGTTGTGATGTAGATCCTACCGGAGAATATATAGTTGGTAGCGGTAAACTTGCTGCAGAGTTAACAGTATTCTCCTTCTCAAAAATGATCAAAGCTATTGAGGATAAGAATTATGACGGGGATGCCTATGGAATCCCTATCCTTAAATATGAAGATATTCTTGGAGGTATCGTTAAGCAACCCGGGCTGGGGCCACTTCATACTGAATTTGACGGAAAAGGAAATGCTTATACCACGTTCTTTATCTCTTCTGAAGTTGTAAAATGGAGTCTTACAGATTATCAGGTTATAGACAGGAAACCTACTTATTACTCTGTGGGTCACCTTATGATCCCTGGTGGAAACTCAAGAAAGCCTTTCGGAAAATACCTTGTTGCAATGAACAAAATTACCAAGGACAGGTATTTGCCAACTGGCCCGGAAATGAACCACTCGGCTCAATTATATGATATTACAGGCGATAAAATGGAGTTGCTTCTGGATTTCCCTACCATTGGAGAGCCACATTATGCCGCCGGAATTCCAGCCGATCTTGTTAAGCAGAATTCCAAAAAGATCTATCGGCTGGATGAGAACACTCACGAACATTCAGTGAGAAATGAATCTGAAACCCGTGTAGAAAGAAAAGGGAATGAAGTTCATGTGTATATGACAATGGTTAGAAGTCATTTCTCTCCAGATAATATTGAAGGTATCAAAGTGGGAGATAAAGTATATTTCCACGTGACCAACCTGGAACAGGATTTTGATGTACCACACGGATTTGCAATGATAGGAGCTAATACTGCCGAGCTGCTTATTATGCCGGGTGCTACCAAAACAATGCTTTGGGAACCAAAACGCGTTGGAGTATACCCACTATACTGTACAGATTTTTGTTCAGCGTTACACCAGGAAATGCAAGGTTACGTAAGAGTTTCTGCAGCAGGTGCCAATACGCCACTTAAGTGGTCACTTGATGGTGACTAGAAACAGTTTTAATTAGTTGAAAAATTTTTACTGGTAAGGCGGGTAAATAAAAGTATTTGCCCGCTTTTTTATAAAATAACATATTCAAAAAATGAAACTATCAGGAACTTTAATGATATTGGGATCAGCGCTGCTGCTGGGATTATTCTACTTTCCCTTGTGGAACATTACTTTGGGTGCACCACAATATCCAGAACCCTTAGGAATGGATATCTATATTTCCGGGATCCAGGGAGAAGAGGAATTTGATATTCAAAATATAGATGGTGTAAACCATTATATAGGAATGAAAAAAATACCAAAACCGGAGGAAATGTGGGAATTCAACATTTTTCCCGTTGTTATTGGAGGAATGGCCGGCCTTGGAATACTTTTAGGTTTCTTAGGGCTATTTAAATTTATTAGTCCCAACTGGTTTTTGGGCTGGTTTGTTTTAATGATGATCCTTGGCGTACTGGGAATGTATGATTTCAATTCCTGGCTTATAGATTATGGGACAGACCTTGATCCAAAAGCAATTATCAAACTTACAGATGATGCCGGGAACCCCATAAGTTATAAACCGCCACTTTTTGGAACCCAACAGATCCTGAACTTTACGGCTCATTCCTACCCAAGATTGGGAGCCTGGTTAATGTTTGCCGGAATGTTCTTAACTTTAATAGCCTGGTGGGTTGGAAGAAGATCCCACAAAACTCAAAATATTTAAAAAATGAAAAATTACCTTTATTTGTTTATCACGTTGTTTTTGATTTCCTGCAGTAATGAGCCGGAACCTATTGTATATGGAAGTGATAGCTGTTCTTATTGCAAAATGACAATTGTTAGTAAAGCACATTCAGCTCAACTTGTCACCAAAAAAGGCAAACAAATAAAATATGATGCCATTGAATGTTTGGTAAAAGATAACATTCAAAATTATGATGAGAAAGAAGTTGCCCTAATACTGGTAGCCAATTATAAGGAACCTGGTACAATGTTACCTGCGAAGGAAGCCGCGTATGTAATAGATGAGCAAATAACCAGTCCTATGGGAGCCAATCTGGCCGCTGTAAAGAAAGGCAATGAGATAGAAGGCATCTCTGCTTCTTACACCTGGAATGAACTAAAAAACCATTTCCTCAAGGAGGATTCCCAACGCCAGAGATGAGATATTTTCTAAGTATTATTTTTTTATTAAACCTCCTTCCCACTTTTGCAGGGGAAATAAAGGTATGCTCCTCCTGTGAAGTTAAAACGGTTAAGGAAGCTATTGAATTGGCAGAAAGCGGAGATACCATTCTTATTGAAAAAGGGGTTTATAAGGAATTTGACCTCAACATTATCAATAAGAGCCTTCACCTTAAAGGTGTAAATTATCCGGTAATCGATGCAGGTATGAATGGTACCGCGTTTGGGATAAAAGCAGATGGCGTAACTATCGAAGGCCTTAAAATCATTAACGTGGGCAGAAGTTATACCAAGGATTTTGCCGCTATCCTTTTACATGGAAGTAAAAATTTTGTGCTGAAAAACAATATCCTGGAAAATGTATTTTTCGGGTTTTTAATAGAGAAATCCCACAAGGGTATTATCACCGGCAATCGTATAAAAAGTGAAGGCGGAGAGGAATCAAATTCCGGTAACGGCATACATCTATGGAGCTCAACTGAAGTTATCGTAAAAAACAACCAGGTCGAGGGAATGCGGGACGGCATCTATATTGAATTTGGCAAAAAATGTGAGATCCTGAATAATGTTTGTGAAAAGAACATTCGCTATGGCCTGCACTTCATGTTCTCAGACGGGAACAGCTATATAGGGAACACGTTTGAGGAAAATGGCGCCGGGGTTGCAGTGATGTTCTCCAAATTCATAGAGATGAAAAAGAACATTTTCAGGAAAAGCTGGGGATCTGCCTCCTACGGGTTATTGCTTAAAGAGATCTCTGATGCTACACTGGAAAACAACATTTTTGAGGATAATACCATAGCCGTAAATGCCGATGGTACTACCCGTGTTAAGTTTATCGAAAATGACTTTAAAAATAATGGTTATGCCATTAAAGTTCACGGCGGGGCTTATACCACCAGTTTTTCAAGAAATAATTTTCTCTATAACTCCTTTGATGTTGCTTATTCGGGCAGGTTAAATGATAATTCCTTTAACGGCAACTACTGGAGCGATTATACCGGTTACGACCTTAATAATGATAAAGTTGGCGATGTGCCATTTCGCCCGGTAAAACTTTTTTCTTACCTGGTAAATAAAACTCCCGAAGCCATTGTGCTTTTAAGGAGCATTTTTATAGACCTGGTAGATTTCTCAGAAAAAGTTTCCCCCATTTTCACCCCTGCCGGGTTAATTGACCATGAACCCCAAATGAACAGAATAAAATGGTAAGTATTAAAAACCTTCATAAAAAATTTGGTTCCCTGGTAGTGCTTAACGGCCTTGACCTTGAAATAGAACAAAAAGGGATCATAGCTATCCTGGGACCAAACGGCTCCGGAAAAACCACCCTCATAAAAAGTTTGCTGGGTATGGTAGTTCCGGCCAAAGGCGATATAGAAATTGGAGGAGAAAAAGTGAGAAACCACTGGAACTACAGAAAGAATATTGATTATTTACCTCAAATAGCTCATTTTCCGGGCAATCTTAAGGTAAATGAACTTATAAGAATGATCAAGGACCTTAGGGGCAAAGATGCCCGGGATAAAGAACTTATAGAGTTCTTTAAACTGGAACCTTTTCTCGATAAAAAATTAAACAATCTTTCCGGAGGGTCAAAACAAAAGGTAAACCTTGTTTTGTGTTTTATGTTTGACAGCCCGCTTATTATTCTGGATGAGCCCACCTCAGGGCTTGATCCTGTATCGCTGTTGCGCCTGCGGGACCTTATTCAACAGGAAAAAGCTAAGGGAAAGACCATACTTATCACTTCCCATATCATGAGTTTTGTAGAAGAAGTGGCAGACAGGATCGTATTCCTGCTGGAAGGAAAGATCTATTTCAATGGAACTGTTACAGAACTTAAATCCTCTACAGGCCAACCCGATTTTGAACATGCTATTGCCAATATCTTAACTAAAAATAATGCTTAAAATTTTAAAATACAGTTTCTTTGACCTTTCCCGTAGCCTATGGAGCTACGTTTATTTCCTCTTTTATCTGTTTTTGGGCATTGTGCTGTTATTTCTTAACAATGACCTTTCCAATGCGGTAATTACCCTTATGAATGTTATCATAATCCTGGTACCATTAATAGGGACAATTTTTGGGGTAATGTATTACTATGATTCCCGGGAATTTACAGAGCTTCTGCTGGCGCAGCCCATAAAACGCCGTACTATTTTTATAGGCCAGTACCTGGGGGTTGCAATTTCGCTGGCGCTAAGCCTCATCCTTGGGTTGGGTATTCCATTTGCGGCTTACGGCTTATTTGAGTCGGCCATAATCTGGAATTTCTTTTCGCTGTTGGTATCGGGGGTGTTCCTCACCTTCATTTTCACGGCGCTGGCTTTTAATATTGCCTTGTCCAATGAGAATAAGATCAAGGGATTTGGCCTGGCCATTTTGCTCTGGTTGTTCCTGGCGGTGGTGTATGACGGGATATTTTTACTTATCCTGGTGTATTTCCAGGATTATCCCCTGGATAAATTTGCACTTATCGCGAGCGTATTAAATCCAATAGACCTTTCCCGTATCCTGGTGTTATTAAAGTTGGATATTTCAGCCTTGTTAGGTTATACCGGGGCGGTGTTCAAGCAATTCTTCGGCACCTCGCAGGGATTGATAATTTCATTTGGAGTACTTGCCCTGTGGGTGGTGCTACCGGTTTACAGGATCATAAGAATTTCAGCAAAAAAAGATTTTTAAATATTTTTTATATCAAAAATGAGATCGCAACTTGACACCATTGAAAAGATAAACGCACTGCGTAAAAGTAAGAATGCGGTTATTCTTGCACATTATTACCAGGAAGAGGCCATTCAGGATATTGCAGATTTTGTGGGCGACAGCCTGGAACTTGCGAAAAAAGCAGCTGAGACATCGGCAGATATCATAGTTTTTGCCGGAGTATATTTTATGGCTGAAACTGCAAAAATTTTAAATTCTGATAAAAAAGTCCTGGTGCCAGATCTTAACGCGGGTTGTTCCCTGGCAGATGGTTGTCCGGCAACAGATTTTGCAGCATTTCTAAAAAATTACCCACAGCACAAAGTAGTCACCTACATTAATACAAGCGCTGAAGTGAAAGCGCTTAGCGATTACGTGTGTACTTCTTCCAATGCAGAAAAAGTGATCAACGCAATCCCCAAAGAACAACCCATTATATTTGCGCCAGACAAAAACCTGGGGGCTTACCTGAACAAGGTTACGGGCAGGAATATGCTCTTGTGGGATGGTTCCTGTATCGTGCACGAGGCCTTTTCAATAGATAAGCTTATTGAGCTACACCTTGAATATCCAACCGCGAAGATCGTGGCCCATCCAGAATCTGAAGATCCTATTCTACGGGTGGCACATTGCATTGGGTCTACGTCCCAAATGCTTCAATATATCAGGAACAGTGAAGATGAAACCTTTATAGTGGCTACAGAGGCCGGGATCCTGCATCAGCTAAAAAAGCAACTGCCGTACAAAACCCTCATCCCCGCCCCCGCCCGTGAGGATAATTCCTGTGCCTGCAGCGAATGTGCCTTTATGAAGATGAATACACTGGAGAAGCTGTATCGCTGCCTTCGGGATGAAACCCCGGAGGTTACTATAGATGAAATATTACGCTTAAAGGCTATTAAACCTATAGAACAAATGCTGGCCTTATAAATCTTGTAAAAAGATGAATCATACAGATGTACTTGTTCTTGGATCCGGAATTGCGGGTTTATCTTTTGCGCTTAAAGTAGCCCAAAAAGGTCCGGACTTCAATATTTGTATTCTTACCAAGGCAGATAAGAATGAAACCAATACCAAATATGCCCAGGGTGGTATAGCCGCGGTCATGAATACCCTCACCGATACTTTTGATGCCCATATAAATGACACCCTGGAATCTGGAAAAGGGTATTGTGATTCAGGAGTAGTTGAAATGGTGGTGAACAAAGCCCCGAAAAGGCTTGTGGAAATGATAGAATGGGGCGCTTCCTTTGACAAGAAACCCTCGGGGGAATGGGATCTGGGGCTTGAAGGCGGGCATTCCCAATCCCGCATCCTGCACCATAAGGATAAAACAGGTTATGAAATAGAAAGGGCCCTGCTTGAAAAATTAAAGTCCTTCAGGAACATTTATTTTTTTACCCATCATTTTGCCATAGACCTTCTGGTGAAAGAGCATACCTGTGTAGGAGTAAAATATTACAATAAAAGATCACGTAAAATAGAGAACCTTTTCGCCCAACTTACCTATCTGGCAACCGGGGGAAGCGGGCAAATATTTGAAACAACCACCAACCCGGTTATCGCTACCGGAGATGGGGTGGCCATGGCACACCGTGCAGATGCTGCAATAAAGGATTTACATTTCATCCAGTTTCATCCCACCGCCCTGTTCTTGAAAAAGGAAAATCCTGCATTTCTTATTTCTGAAGCGGTGCGCGGGGCCGGTGCAAAATTGGTGAATAAGGCCGGTGAAAGGTTTGTTTTTAATTATCATCCTTCAGGAGAACTTGCAACCCGCGATGTAGTATCGCATGCAATTTTTTCAGAATTGCAAAAGACGGGGGAGGCTTGTGTTTATTTGGATTGCACCCATCTGGATGAGAAAGCCTTCACCGCGCATTTTCCAACTATAACTGAAAGATGCCGGAAGGCGGGAATAGATGTTTTCAGGGACCTTATTACCGTAACCCCTGCCGCACATTACCAATGTGGTGGCATTGCCGTAAACAAAAATGGACGCACCGGTTTAAAGAATCTTTATGCCAATGGAGAATGTGCCAACACAGGGCTGCATGGAGCCAACAGGCTCGCCTCCAATTCTCTTTTGGAAGCCTTGGTGTTTGCCCATGAGGCAGCAACAGAGGTAATTGAAAAAAAAGATATGGGCAATCCCAACCTTTCTTTAGACTTTCCTTCTGAAGCTGCGGTTATACCTTTAACCCTTCCGCAGGACCTTGCTGTATATAAAACATTAAGAGAGCAGTTACAGGCGGTTATGCAAATATATTACCTGGGAAAACACAGTGGCAATCCCGGGCAAAACGATTTGAAAAATAAGGTCATTGCACTTGCTGGGGAGATCGAAAATCTTTTTAACACCAGTGCCTTTCATATATCCCTTTGTGAATTGCGCAACCTTGTGGATTTAGCGCTATTAATTGTGAATGAAAAAAAAGCTGATATAACCTTAAAATAAAGGCAGGTTCTGTATTCTTAACTTCTATCCCTGAATTTTTAAACCCGCATATTATTTTCAATTTTACCACTATAAGTTCTGCCTGTTCTGCATCGTTAATCGGCTAATTTTCTGTATTTTAGAAGAAGATCTTCCCCACAAGCTCTTATTGAATTATTCCTTCTAAACCTTCTGCTGTATGAAAAAAAGAGTGATCGCTTTAATAGATTTTTCCTCCTATTCTGAAAATTTGATGAGACTTGCAGATTCCCTGGCAGAGACTATGGAGGCGGGTATACTGTTGATTCACCAGGTGCCGGGTATTGTCCCTGCACTGGCAGATAATAACAGCCGCAGGGAGATCATAGAAGTAGAAAAATCTGATGCCCTGGAACAATTAAAATCTGTTTCCAAAACAATTATACCTGCAAAACACAGCGTTAATTTCCTGGTAACCGAAAGGCCATTAGGTGTCCTGCTTCCCGAAATAGGTTCCGGGGATTCAGATGATCTTATTCTTGTGGGATTAAAAGGCACCGGCATCCTGAAAAAAATTTTTATGGGTAGTACCGCATCAAAGATCATTGATGATATTGATATTACCACCATTGCCGTGCCTGTAAAAATGGAGGGTTTTAAGATCAAAAAACTTGTAATTGCCGTTAACCCAAAATTCCCCCTGAACATTCCGGCCCTTACCCACCTTCTACATACATTTAAAAGCAGCATTAAGCAGGTTGAATTTATTTCTATAATTACTCCCGATGATAATGAAATAACATCGCTTACCTACCTTAAAGAACTTACAGAACATTATAGGGATGACGCACCATGTAGTTTCAGGATGTTTGCAGGGGAAGATGTTTTTAAGGAAATTAAAACGTTTATGGACAAAGAGGAAAAACCATTCCTGGTGGTCCAAAAAGGTTCAAGGACTATCAATGATCAGGTTTTCAGGAAATTTTTGATCAATGACCTGGTGTACCATGGAAATATCCCTATGATAATCCTCCCCTGATGGATTGGCTGTCCTCCATATCTGAAAATCCATTTTTTGAGATCGCCCTCATCCTGTTCTTTGCTGCAGTGCTGGGAGCTATTGGTCAACTTTTAAAACAACCCCTCATTGTAATGTTCATTGCCCTGGGAATTTTGGTGGGGCCCTCTTTTTTAAATATTGTTCGTTCTACAGAATACATCCACTTACTGGCTGAAATTGGAATAGCCATCCTGCTATTTATAGTTGGTTTAAAACTGGATCTTCGTGTGATTGGTGCCGTAGGAAAAATTGCATTGCTCACAGGCCTGGGACAAATATTCTTCACCTCCCTCATTGGCTATTTCCTGGGAATTGGACTTGGTTTTTCAAGTATGCATAGCTTTTATATTGCAGTTGCCCTCACATTTTCCAGTACCATCATAATAATTAAACTCCTGAGCGATAAAAAGGAGATCGATTCCCTGCATGGCCAGATAGCCATTGGTTTTTTAATTGTACAGGATATTGCGGTGATCCTGGTTATGATAATTCTCTCAGCCATAGGCCAACCGGGAGATATTCCTTTGGGTTATGAGATACTTAAAACCCTGCTCTCAGGGAGTTTGCTTTTCGCGATCGCACTTATTGCAATGAGGTGGATCATTCCCGGCTTAAGTTTTTTCCTTGCCCGCTCCCAGGAGATGTTGATCCTTTTTGCAATTGCCTGGGCCGTCACCCTTGCCGCAATAGGAGAACTTATGGGATTTAGCGGGGAGGTTGGCGCATTCCTTGCGGGGGTAAGCCTGGCATCATCAGATTTTAAAGAGTTAATAAGCAGCAGGCTTATAAGCCTGCGGGATTTTATGCTTATTTTCTTTTTTGTTAACCTGGGAGCAAACCTGGACCTTTCAATAATAGGCAGCCAGGTACCCTCTGCCCTTATATTTTCAACTTTTGTATTAATTGGTAATCCTGTAATAGTACTTATTATAATGGGCTTTATGGGCTATAGAAAAAGAACCTCATTTCTGGCCGGGCTTACCGTGGCACAAATAAGTGAATTTTCACTCATTTTTGCGGGACTGGGTTTTAGTATTGGTCATATTACAGGGGAAACTGTCGCATTAATAACGCTTGTGGGATTAATAACTATTGGACTTTCAACCTATCTCATACTTTACTCCCACCAGATATATGAAGTGATCTCCCCTGCCCTGGAAATATTTGAAAGGGAAAATCCCTACCGTGAAGCCCAACTGGATCCTAAGAATAACGACTACTATGATCTTATTATATTAGGATTGGGCCGGTTTGGCGGCAAGATCGCCCGGCTTTTGGATAAAGAACACCCCGAAGTAAAATTTCTGGGAGTAGATTTTGATCCTATGGTGGTGCGTAACTGGCAACTCCAAAACCATAACGTGGTATACGGGGATATTGAAGATCCGGACCTGTTGGAGAGGATCCCCTTCAAAAATGCAGGATGTATTTTAAGTACGGTATCAGACAGGGAACATTCCCTACAGCTAATAAGGAACTTAAGAAGAAATGATTATACGGGGAAGGTCTACCTTACGGCCATACATGACAGCGATTATCAATTTTTAAATAACTTTGGGGTAAATGAGGTCTTACTGCCGCATCAAATGGCGGCGAAGAATTTTTATAATTCTTTTTTGGAGGATTTGATAAAAGATCCTTTTCCCCGGGAACAAAAGGGATTTGAAAATAAACCGGAAGAAGTTTAAGCCGGGAAGATCATTATAAAAGATAAATATGTGCTACCGTACTCAAATGAACAAGACCATAAGCGAAATTGAAAAGGCTTTTAATGCGAAGTTTACTGAACCGGAATCTTATGTGCCCCTGGATGAGATCAATGGGTTCACCTTTATAAAAACCCCGGTGATCACAGATGAAAGCCGTGGAGAAATCGACTTGTACCACTGGGGCCTCATTCCTTTTTGGGCAAAAGAGGATTCCATTAAAAAGAATACCCTGAACGCCCGGATAGAAACGGTTACAGATAAACCCGCCTTTCGCAACTCAGTAGAAAATCGCTGCCTGGTTTTGGCAAATGGGTATTATGAATGGCAGTGGCTGGATGAAAAAGGAAAGCAAAAACAAAAGTTCTTTATAACCCCCAGGGACCAGGAAATATTTGCCTTTGCAGGGATCTATTCGTCCTGGAAAAACCCTGACACCGGAGAATTGATTAATTCCTACAGTATTATTACTACTGAAGCCAATGAGCTAATGAGCGAGATACATAATAATAAAAAACGAATGCCCGTTGTGCTCAGGCAGGAAGACAGGAATCACTGGCTTTCGGGAAAAGATGTGACAAATTTTGCCTTTCCATATGAGGTGGCACTGCAGGCAAAAGCGGTATAAAAAATTTCTGCGGAAGGATATTGGATCTTTAATCCAGCGGAATAAAGATGGACCTTCGCTTAATATTCTCAAGGTTTCGGGTTTTATGGCCTTTCCCGTGGGTATCTTCCATAAGTAAAATTTCTCCCCCTCCAAAAGACCGTTTTTCACCCCGCGATGTTTCTATTTCAATTTCTCCATCCAGCAGAATGATGTACTGCCGCTGTGGTGCATTATGAAAATCAAAATCATAGGTTGGCAGTACCTCCCTGAAGATAAGCCCACGGGCAGGAATAAGGTCAGACAGAAAACCTATCTCTCCCGCTTCTTTTAAAGTGATCTCAATATCCTCAAAACGGCTGTCGTCCTTATCATCTGTATAAACCCGCGTAAGCTTGAACATAGACTTTTATTTTAATTAAATTTCCTTACAGGAAGTAATGGAATTATATTATTTACCGAAAACCAACTCATTTGCGGAATCAATTTCATCCTGTGAAATTGTATGCGGCCTGTTATCATAGATCTTTACGCTCACCCGGGCATTCATCTTATCCATTACTTCCCGGGTTTCCCTTATTCGTTCTACGGGAACATGGGCATCGGGATTTCCCGATCCTATAAAAACAGGGGTACCACCGAAATCTCCTTTATAGTTTCCCTCATAAATCATATCGCCAATTAATCCTCCTGTGAAAAGAGCTACTCCTCCAAACCGGGCGGCATTTCTGGTTACAAATTCGGCAACCAGGCAGGCTCCCTGCGAAAATCCTCCAAAATATATATTTTCTTCAGCAATGCCTTTACTTTTTACTTCCTCCAGCAGCTGACCCATAATTTCAAGTGCCGAGCTAAGCCAGGGTTCATTTTGTGCCGGGGGTGCAAGGAAGGAATATGGGTACCAGGTATTATTGGTGGCCTGCGGCGCAAAAAGAGCGAACTCTTGAGTGTTTAAATTATTGGCCAGAGACAGAATGTCCCGTGCATTGCCCCCGCGTCCATGTACAAGAATAAGCGCCTTGCTGGCCTGTGATATTTCTTTTCCGCCGTTGATTATATTTTTGGTATGCATAATTTCAGGTTTTAAATAAGAAAAAGTTCAGAGTAAAAGTTTGGAACTTTCAGCAAAGAACTTTTCTATTATAAATTAATGTTTTAGCTCCGGTAAAGCTTTTTCAATTTGCTCCCGTGCACCCTCATACCTTGAAGGCAGTACCAGGCTGCCGCCCAGTTCATCTACGGTTTCATCTATCGCAAATCCCGGATTATCTGTCGCGATCTCAAACAAAACCCCGCCCGGTTCCCGGAAGTAGAGCGAATAGAAGTAATTGCGGTCTATTTTTTCTGTGATCTGCAATCCGGCCTGGAGTACTTTCTCTCTCATTGCCATGAGATCCTCTTCATTTTTTACTCTGAAGGCCACGTGGTGATTTGTTCCCGCAGCATTGATACCGCGTGGGAGGTCCGGTAATTCCTGTAGATCTACAATAGCCGCATTTTCAACACTTTCAGTTTTATAACGGGTTATGTTTCCCTGGGTATCGAGTTTTTTATAACCAAAAACATCAGTTAAAATTGCAGCGGTAGCAGCATTGTTATTCAGGCTCAGGGCAACGGAATGAAAACCTTTTATAGCCACATTCTGCTGCACCTCAAAATGATTATAAGCCTTTCTTTCATCATTATGTTGGGTTTCAATAAGGCTTAATTTCAGCCCATCCGGATCCTGGAAAGGAAGCTTTCTTTCTCCAAACTGTTCTGTGATCTGGAAGTGCCTTACATTCCTTTCTTCAAACCGGTCTTTCCAGAATTCCAGGCTGCCTTGGGGAACAGAATATCCAATTTCGGTGGCCATCCCGGCGCCGTCTTTACCCTGCCGTACATTGGCCCAGGGAAAAAATGTGAGAATGCTTCCCGGGCTTCCCACCTCATCTCCAAAATAAAAGTGATATGTGTGAGGGTCGTCAAAATTTACAGTTTTCTTCACCATTCTTAAACCAAGCGTTTTGGTGTAAAAATCATAATTTCTCTGGGCGTCTCCTGCAATAGCTGTAATATGGTGCAGGCCTAATATTAAATTTTTCATACTTAAAAATTTTTAAGCTTGTTTTACAAATTGAAATTCCCCGTTAATGCGTACATCATCGCTCACCATAACCCCTCCGGTCTCCAAAGCTGCATTCCAGGTTAAACCCCACTCCTTACGGTTTATTTTTCCGCTTACAGAGAAGCCTGCTTTTTCCTGCCCGTAAGGATCTTTCATCAATCCACCGTGATCTACATCTAAAGATACTTCTTTGGTATTTCCTTTAATAGTAAGCAGGCCGGTTAATTTATAATTGTCCTCATCAAGTTTTTCAAATCCCGTTCCTTCAAACTTCAGGCTATTAAAACTTCCGGCATCAAAGAAATCGGCACTTCTAAGGTGGGTATCCCTGTCTTTATTATTAGTGTACACAGAATTTGCATCTACCGTAGCGGTCACTTTAGCACGGTCAAAATCATTTCCCTGTGAGACGATCTGGCCGTCAAAAGTTTGGAATTCACCTTTTACATTGCTTATCATAAGGTGTTTTACTTTAAAAGTAAGTTCACTGTGTGAAGGGTCCAATTTCCAGATGGTTGTTTTTGTAGTTTCCATAATTCTCGTTTTAAATGTATTATTAAATAGTGTATTACAAATATCCCACTCTAATTCCCCAAAATGATTCACCTATGTTAACTTCGGAAAACTAAAGTTAGAAAAACCCAGTTTTCAGCAATAGGATAGATATAAGGATTATAAAAATAGGATCGAAAAGCAGGAATTTTCAATCTCCTCATTGTGAAAATTAAAAATGCGAAAGAGTAAGTTTAGTTATTGGAAATTAAGATAGGAGTGTTTGCCTGCGTAACAAAATATCCCTAAAATTCTAACAAGGCTTCTTCTATGAAAGGGGTCCAGGAAATAAGCGAAAAAAGAAACATATGGAGATATTTATAGGTGCAGTTTTTAATTGAGACCACTTCTTTTGGTATTTCTCCCCATTTCAATTTTGAATGGTTGGCTACTATCCTTTTTCTTCCAGTATTTTTTTAAGGTTTAGCAAGTCCTTTTTATTAGCTTTTCGCATCATTGTAGCCATAAGAGGCGCAAAAAATTTTGAAAAGCCTGTCGGGATTCCTTTGTTGCGTAACGTTATTTTTGTTGATTTTTCATCTATCGCAGTCCAGGTATACGTTGTTTCCATGGGAAATGGACCGTCAACTGTTTTCATAACCAATTTGTGCCGCGGAATAAATTCTATAATCCCGTAAGTATATTCCAGTTTTCTGCCCAGGAAATGCGCCACGAAGGCCACCCGGGAACCTATTGTCAAGGGTTTTGGGGTTTTCCATTGTGCCGAATTAATATTCACATACCATTCAGGTGCATTGTCCGGGTTGGTCGCATAATCTGCAACGATCTCAATGGGTTTGTTGATTATAATTTCGGTAAAAACATTTACCATAATCTTAAAATTGTAGTTACCATGCTTTGTTTAAATGGGTCTATCCTTCTTTGACATTATTAACTCATAAAGGGCCTTTCATTTTTTCCCTCTGCAAATTCTTTTAAGAAATACATTAGATGGCCCCAGTCAGTATTACATTTGGAGAAAAGGTCATCGATTTTAGTCCAATCTGCATGTGTAAATCTAAGTAAAGTTGAATTGGGGTCGATTTTAGAAATTTCAAAAATAAGGCGTGTATTTTTCCATTCCTCAATTTCACCTGTACATCTCCATTCCACATATTCATTTTGAATTTCTTTCAGGCTAATCATGTTGAAAAGAATCCTATGATTGTTAAAACCAAAAGTGTATTTTTTTTCGACCTCGTCAACCTTTACATCGTGGGTCCACCAACTTTTAAGCCCTTGTTCGGTTGTGATTGCTTTAAAAACCTTTTCCGGTTTGGAATTAATTATAATACTGTGGTTTAAATTTGCCATCTCAGTTATGGTTTTTTAATATTCCGCATAAAAATATGACTGCACCCTCTCCAATTAAAATCAATGTGACGGGGCTTCACTACTTTTTGATTGAACAAGCGGTTGGAATCCTCCATAAACCATCCTACCTGCATCAAAAATCAATCTTTCGGGGTTGGTCAACGGGGTAACTAATTCTGTCATTCTTGGATCTTTAGGAACCTGCTTATTGGCCGAGTCACGAATTTCCTTGGAAGGAAAAATAACCCACCCAAATACAATGGCTTCATCATCTTTTGCATCCAGGGTTTTAATGAAAGAACGCGTTCCTTCCAACGTCAAGTCCTCGCCTACATACTCAAAATAAGCAAGGGCACCATATTCTTTCCAAATTTCAGCTACCTTTTCCGCCACGTTCCTGTATTCGTTCAGATGGATTCGTGGAACCGGAAAAACAAAGCCGTCTATGTAATTTGTGTTTCTGTCCTCCATTTTTATTTTGTGATGGTTTCTCTATAGTTTTTCAGCTGTTGTGCAACGTCCCGGCTATGAATTGTTGCGTAAGTTAGCACTTAACTTTTAAGTACGCACATTGGAGTTAAGAGATTAATATTACCTATTAGCACGCCTTTTCCCTTGTAAAATTTAAAAGGCCAAATTTATATTGGGCTTATATTTTGAATTTTAATACCTATAAAACAATCGTCCATGCAGTTATCCTCCACGTAACCACACAATGAGATCAGGCCATTATTTTCTGCTTTAAAATAGGTGGTTGTATTCCTTCTGTTTATAAGCCAGTCGTTTTCAGCATTCAGATAAACTTCATCCAGGGTAATGGCATCTGCTGTAGGAGAAGTAGCGTGAGTATTGATTTCATTATAGGACTCGGTCCACTCGCGGTCTTCTTCAGGAACATAACCGATGGTTTCTTCAGAAGAAACATATTTAAAATGCCTATTACTTATTTCCCCGTCTTTTACCGTAATGGTTGTTACCCAGGCCGTACCTGTCCAACTTTCTGCTCTTACAATATATTTATATGAATTATTATTTGTTTGCTTGAAACTTTTCCAATGCGTTTTGCTGATTTCCAGTTCGTCCCGGTGATCTATCTCAGCTTCCGTCGAGCAGGAATATGTAAGGATAGAGGACAGTATTAATACAATAAAATAAATTTTGGTTTTCATAATGCGCCTTTATATAATGACCTAAGAATCTATAATTGGTTGCGTAGAATTATTGTTATTTTCCCATGTCTTACCAGATTAATCTTTTTTCTCACCATTTAAAATACTTTGGCCATGAGGATTGTGTAGTGGGAAACGAGGGTTTGACATATAGAATTGGATCTTCTTTATATGTATGTTCTACTATCTAAATGAAATGCATTCTCATAACCTGTATTATTCACAACAATCAGGATGTTTTTTGATTCATTGATGGTTATGGAAAAAGCTCATCAGGATTTTTCATTAATTAACTACCAGTTTCCCTCAATGAATTTATCGGGTTGCCAGCTATCCGGGTTCAATTCAAGACAGGTATAAGCCTTGTTTTCAAATGTTGTTACAAAGTGTTTTTATAGGTTCCATCGTCGAACTGTAGGATTTCTACTGCTTGTGAATTTTCCACTACGGTAGGTTCACAATGCTGGTCAGTCGACACACTTTTTTGTATTGAATCTGTAAATTTTAAATTATAAAATCCGTTATTTTTAATGTCTGTAATTTCCAGAGATTTTGAATGTGTTTCAAAATCTCCATTACAACGGGTGTCAGTTTCTCCATTTAGATAAGAAATCCGATAATCTTTTAATACAGGTTTTAACTGTTCACCTTCCCTAACAAATAAAGAAAGTTCAGTTGAATAATAGGGAGCTGGTCTACTCCCATTGGCATATTCGATTTTGATTGCATATCCTAATTCAGATTCGTTGAGCCTATAGCGGGTAGAATCAATTTTTATATTTTTTAAAACCAGGGCATCACTAAACCAGTCACTATTCCCTAAATATTTTGAGATTATTTGACCCGTTGCATTATGAACGAGCACCAGGTGAGCATCAAAAATAAGTATTCCCTCTTCCTCCTTAGAAATCACCGGAATGACAATCAAAGATTCTGAATCAAAATTTTGTACAATAGGTTGCTGGGTAAAAACCTTTGATTCTGGAATGTGCAGCTGATCCAGAGTTTCTGAAATTAGTTTTGCCTGAGTAAGTTGACTGTGACAACGAAATGTTGATACCAGAAAAATTAAAAATATGAGTCTTTTCATTTATGTTTTTGAACCTGTCATAAAAAAATAAGGAGGGCTGTAAATATTAAGTTAAGCACTTCTGCCCTATTTTTCTCTAATTGTTATATCCACGATTATTTAATAAGACATCCATTTTTGCTCTCTCTCTGTTGAATCAAGAATATCAATATTGAAGATTAGATGAAAATGTTTTGCTTTTTTAAAAGCATCTTCTTTTTCAAATGTCCGATAAAAAGTTAAATGTTTATTTCTTTCATAGAATAGATTAATAATGAATATTTCCTCTGAAAAGGTTGTTGATGCACCCAGAGAATTTACTCTTTGTTTTTGTTTTCCTTTAAAGACTGAAATATATTCGAATTCCGGACTCACTTTCCATTTCCCAAAATGAACCCCAAAAATTGACCAAATGTTTCGAACTGAGTTGTTATCCATATTATATTGAGATCCGGTAGTGGAGGCTAAATAAACAGCAAACCCAACCATAAAAAACCCAAATAACATACTTTCGTAGAGAATAATGTAAAAAGCAAAAAGAATTACTATGGCTCCAAAAATTATTTTAAATGTGGATACAGGTTTTGTGTAAGTTATATTATTGTTCATTCAGGTCATATTTTTGGATACGCTCTACGTTATAGCAAGTAGCGTCGACTTGAGACAAGTTGGAGCTTTGTTTTTTTACTCAGTTCTGTGTTTTTATAAAAAATCCTTTGTTGTGCAATTTGTTTAATTATCATTTACAACAAAAGTTTTTACCATCCCCTTTTCATCGGCTTTAGGCGTTTCAGAGATTAAGAGATAATTTCCAGACTCTAAATCTACTTCAAAATACCCTGTTTCGCCTGCTTCACAATTGTTCATTCCACCTAAAAAAGTAAAGCCTGAAGGAGACGGTGTCATTAATCCGGTGGGATTCATCCAATTCATCCAATGGACTAAAGAATCAATGTTTGCTGTAGAGTCGTATTTAATTAAATTCACATCATGACCTGAAAAATGCTCATAAGGAACCTGATCAATAAAATTTACTTTAAATCTATTTTTTCCTGGTTTAGGTTGTGCATCAAATACATATCCATCTGTACTGGAAATACTTATTGTATGATCTGCTTCTACAGGGGAAAAATTTGTAGGTTCATCAATAACGGTAATAAACTTCCACATACCATGAGAAGAATGAAATTCACCGTTTGTTCCTTTAACGTAACACTCCATCAAATATTTACCGGGGGTCAGGTTAACACTTGAGATTGCTGTTTCACCCGGTGAAATTAGTCCTGTACCACCAAATCTTTTAACATCGTTAAACCAGGCAGGTATTTTACCAAATGCGGTCATAGCGCTGTCTGCTTTCCCTTCTATCAAATACTTCATACCATCATCAAATACAGGCATCAAATGATTTGTGATGTCGGCGTCAGTGATAGTATCAGATGGCAATTTATCCAATATGAAAAAGTGTACCTCACCAGAAAGATTTTTATAAGAAAAAGTATTCCATCCGGATCTTACGGTGTCTACTGTCTGGAAATCCATGCTTCTGGTAACCACTTCAATCAAGTGATCTTCTTTTTGGTTTGACTCTGTTTGCTCCTCTTGTTTTTTATCATTTTTACAGGCAAGTGTCAAAAGTACCAGTAAAATTATTCCCCAATTCCCGTAGTTGGTTTTTTTAAGTTTCATAATATTTGGTTTTGATTAGTTTGTATTGCTTTAAATTTTCAAATATGATTGTTCATTTTTGTTCAAATTGCACACAACTGTTGGGTAATAATATTCGTTGCGGAATCTTCCATCCAGGGCTTTTTGGGGATAGCCTCGCCTTCCATACAAGATAGTAATTTTAGACGAAAAACTTTACAACAATGAACTATTGCCGTTGTTGTAAGGCGTTTATCTAATTTTTGGAAGCCAGAGTTTTACATTATCGCGATATAACTGATAGTCCTTTCCGAATCGTTTAAACATATTTTTTTCTTCTATCGGCCTAACTACAATGTGCCAAAGTAAACCTCCTAATATTGTATATATGAGAAGATGAATAGAACTAAAATATATTGATATGGCAAGTCCCTGACCTATTCCAGCTATAGCCATTGGATTTCGCACATATTTGTAAGGACCTCTTACCACTAGTTTATTTGTTTGATAAGCAGGTAAAGGAGTACCATTCCCATACAATACGAGGAAATAAGCACTGGACAATCCAAATAAACTGGAGAGAATAATAATCACATAAGCTATTACTTTTATCAACTGGGAAGAGGGCATTTGAATCTCAAAGGAATCGATTATTATCCATGGAAACAAAATCAAGGTAATTGACCAAATACTAAGAATTTGAATAACAGTTTGAAATCCATTAGACCATACATTCCCAGATTTGGATTCTCTGAATAGGTTAGATTGATATACAAGAAATAGATTGTAAAAAAGACCCAGGAGCATAATGATTGTCGGCAAGTATCCCCCCGAGGTAAAAAGTGAAGCGTTTACACAATATAAACTACCATAAGCGAAACCTCCCAGAATAATCAATTCCAGGTCTCTACTGGGTTTATAAGCTCTTATAATAGATAAAAAAGTTATAACGAAAAGATCCGGGGCAAAAAAAGAATTGAATGCCACTCCCGATATTCCAGGAAACTGAAAGGCCTGGTAAAAATCTTTGCTAATTACCAATCCCAGCCACCAAAGTGAGACCAGTGCGCTTTGAACTAAATAGGCTGTTCCTTTCAATAGATTACAGTTTTATTAAATTACACTCCACGCTGAGTAATAAATATGTTGTGCACTGAAGGCTCTCCCTCTCAAAATACTCGAAAAGCTGAAGCGGGCTACAATCTTTAAAAAAACAAAAAAACCTTTCACACATTTCCAATAGTTAATCCTTCATGCGCCAACTCTAATGTCTCAATTACAACTTCATTTGCATTTGATTTCATATCAGGACTTGAAATTTTCGTGAGCCAGGCATTCAGTAGTGTCCAGGTCATTGAAGCATTACCATTCTCATCTAATAATTGAATGGTTACCGTTTCTCTATGAATTGTATTCATTTTAATGGCATCGTACCATTTTAAGAATTTATCATCATTACCAAAAATGCCTTTTTTAAGAGTAACTTTTCCTGACTTGTTGATAGTAGAAAATTGATTGCTATCACCGTGTCTATATTCCATTACTTGAGGTCCTGTTTCTAAACCGGAAATTTCCTGAAATAACGCTGTACTGTCAGTTAAACAGAATTTTACGGAGAAGTAAAACTTTGGAAGTGGCCATAAATTATCCTGAGCTTCTCCTTCCATGATTTTATAAATTAAGCATCTTAAGTTTGATTTTCTTAATTTTTACATATTAATCAGAAAGAACAAAAGAGAGGAGTAAGGTTATTTTAAGCATAGGAATAATAATTCCGTAAACATTGAAAACCCCCTCTCTTTTCTACTTCAATTTCGTTCAGTTCTATGAGACTTTTGATCTCGTTTTCAAGATGGTGAAAGCAAAGTAGGTGTCCTTTCCTAATCATTTACCTATGAATAAAAGTAAACAAATTTATGGAGTAGACATTAGCAAGAATGTATTTGATGTAGCTGACTCCCAGGGGAACCATTCTCAATTTAAAAACGATGTAAAAGGATTTAAATCATTTTTAAAAACACTTTCATCAGAATCTCTGGTCGTCATGGAAGCTACCGGATACTATCATTACAGGCTTGCACAGTTCCTTTATGAACAGGGAATACATGTGTCTGTAGTTAATCCTCTTTCGGTAAAGAGATTCATTCAAATGAAACTTTCCAGGGTGAAAACAGATAAATCTGATGCTAAAGCTATCTGTGAGTATGCCACGATAAATGAAGTTCCATTATATACTGCCAAAGACAAGAACCAGGCAGAATGTTTACAGCTCCTACGCCTCATCGATATTTATTTAAAACAAAGCACTGCCTTAAAGAATAAGCTACATGGAGAAAAAACCCTAGGAACACCTTCTAAAACAGTATATCATTCATTAAACAGGTCTTTAAAAGCTGTACAGAAGGAAATTAAGATAATGGAGGATCGCCTAATGGAGATAGTCAAAGAAGAGCAACAAAAACAACTAACCCTTATAAAAAGCATTCCCGGCTTAGGCAACAAAACTGCCATTATGATTATCGTTTTGACTGATGGATTTTCAAACTTTGAAAATGCCAGCCAACTCTGCAGTTACACCGGAATCACTCCTAAACTACGTCAGTCTGGAACTAGTGTGAGAGGCCGCAGCCGGATAACGAAAATGGGGAATGCAAAGCTTAGAAACCTACTGTTTATGTGCAGCTTCTCAGCAAGGAAATATAACAAGGCGTGCAGGGAAATTTATGAGAGAATAATAGCAAAAGGAAAAAGTAAAAAACTGGCTCTTATCGCGGTGTGCAATAAACTATTAAAACAGGCATTTGCAATTGCAAAATCGGGATTGCCTTACCAGGAAAATTTTGTCTCGAAATTAGCTTAAAGAACTTGTTTTTTAACTCAGTTCTTTGTTTTTATATCTTGTTATGCCAATTATTTCTTTGCCATTTTTAATCACTGAAATTTGGAAAAATCAGTAGTGCTTTTCTCCGCATAAATTTCTACATTTTTGGAATTGAGATTTAGGATAGCCTTTTCTTTGTTTTTATGATCCAATTGAATTAAATATTTTCCATTTAGAAAATCTTTATTGGCATTCTTGATTGTTAGAGAATCCTTTGAACTCTGAGTAATTTCTCCCTCAAATCTCACACCTTCCAAATTATCAATAATAAACAAACCTTTTTTTCCTATTTTCAACCACCCCGTCATTAAACTCCGGTTATTGTAATTTTGGAGATGATTTACATCATCGTGGATAACATAAAATACATTCCAGTCTCCTTCTAAATTTTCACTTACATTAATATTTTGACTGCAACTCAAGGTCAGCATAATTAAGAGAAGAAAGCATAAAACTGTTTTAATCATAGGTCCGAAATATTTTTACATCCTTGAGTTCTTATTTTTAATTTGGCATAACGTCTCGTATAGAAACTGTGCGAGCTGGCGTGCGTGATTGTCCGCAGGACTAGCAGCTAAGCAAGTGATCACAGAGTTTTGATTTAAGAATAAATTAAGCATTGTTTTTATATGTTGTTAGCAAATGTTCTATTTTAATAATTCTACATATGTATTGTTAGTTGAAGGTTCACTATCAACGGCAAAAGAGTTTCTATCCAAAAGCAAACTTCCTGGAACTGAATCTATTTCAATAAAACGTAAATCAGAAATATATCCTATAAAGCTCATATTTTCAAAGTCATAATAATCAAAATGGATTACATTTTTATCTGTATAAATTTTTTTAAATATTAAAGAATCATTTATTTTTTGTAGATAAGCAAATGTCACGGTCCTTGATTTAATTTTGGAAGCAGGAATACTATCAAATGGGGAATGGAAACTTATAGTTCCCTTTAATACAGAATCACTTTTTTTTCCTTCAATTTTTAGGGTGTAGAATTTACTTTTGGAACTATCTATAACTCCATTTTTATAAATTTTCCATTGATTCCAAATGGAATCTTTCTTTTTGGTTAAATAAACTTCATACTCTTCCAAAATATTATTTTTTCTATAATTAATGGTGATTATTTGATAAAGTTTTGTGGTATCCAATTCTGGAAAATTTTCTTCTAATTCAAGTTTACTTGATTCATTATTTTTACAAGAACCCAGTATAAAAAAAGTTATCAAAAAAATTATATGTGCCTGTTTCATTCTAATTCTAATACCAATTTATTGGTTTATAACCTATCTCCTGTCAATATTGATTTTCTCATAAAATTTTTCATTTATCTCATTCCGTAATTACAGAATGTTTGCTAACGTACTCCTAAATGCATTTATGCATTTAGACATTATTATTTTCGGAATTGTGTATTACATTATATTCTGGTAAAGCGGAGCATTACCTTTATATCACCCTTGTCTCAATATGTAATAAGGGCGGGTTGTAGGGAAACCTTTACGAATCTAGGGGATTTTTTATTTTAAAAAAAATATTTGTTGCCACATGAGTATAAATTTCAGTGGTTTTGCTGCTTTTATGGCCTAAAAGCACCTGGATGTATCGTAAATCGGTTCCACTTTCCAGTAAATGCGTGGCAAAAGAGTGCCGCAACATGTGGGGGGTTACCCTTTTTTGTATGCCTGCTTTGCGCGATGCACCTTTAACTATCCTCACCACACTTTCGGCCGAATACCTCTGCCCCCTTGGGCCTTCAAACAAATATTCCCGCGGCTTCCATTGGATATAATATTCCCTTAATTGCTTCAGCAAGGTTTCAGATAGTAAGGTATATCGGTCTTTGTTCCCTTTGCCGGACTCTACCCTTATGAGCATTCGCTTTCCGTCAATATCTCCCGGTTTTAAATTAAGGACTTCCCCCCTTCTTAAACCTGCCGAATACAAAAGGCTTACAACACAGCGATGTTTGATATTATTGGTATTTTCAATAATGGCCATTACTTCCTCTTTCGCCAGTACCTGGGGCAACTTTTCCTCTACCCGGGGCCGCTCCATTCCGTAGAAACGGTTGGGCATCTCCATAACCACCTCATAATAGAATTTTATGGCATTAATTGCCTGATTGATATAGGAGTTGGAACTGCCTTCCTGTATAAGTTTCTGTAAATAGGCCCTTATATCATTTTCATTGATATGCTCTGGTTCTATATGCCTGTAATGGTTTATAAAAGCTTCAAAACAGGAAACGTAGGTTTTCACAGTGTTGTTGGCATAGCGCTTTAATTCAAGTTTTAAAAGGTAACTCTCCGGGCAGCGCCTGTAATCTTCAGATTGCTTCCGGTTCCTGAACCAGTTTACATCTATTGCCTCGTTATTTCTGCTGAAACCACTATTGGTGAAAAAATGATTGCAATTCACCCAGGCAACCCCGCGAAATTGTTCGAAGATCTCGTCCATGGCCGCTGAAGAATTGGGAACATAATGCATATTGAACTCTTCGCTCCATTCCACATTGGGCAATTCATTCACCAGGGCTTGCAGCACCTTATCCTGAAAAAATTTAAGGCCAATGCATTTTTTCCCCTCTATCAACAAATTTTTAAGTGTGATGTATTTTCGGTCCATGCTAAAAATAAAATTTTGATTAAAATTAAACTTTGAACATACCGTAGCCGTAGAATAATCGTATATTAAACTGGTAAATAGGTTTCTAGCAACAAAAATGGAAGTAAGAAAATGCCCGGTATGTGAGAATGAATTGAGAGGCAGAACAGATAAGAAATTTTGCAACCCTTCCTGCAAAAGCGCTTTTCATTACAATGCAATGCTGGAGCAGGGCCAAAGTTTTTATGCCCGGGTAGACCGGCATCTCAAGAAAAACCGGCAACTCCTTAAAAAATATAACAAAGCCGGCAAATCTACGGTAAGAGCTGCTGTTTTAATAGAGGAAGGATTTAATCCGAAATTCTTTACCCATTATTGGAAAAATAACGAGGGGAGCGTTTATCTTTTTGTGTATGAGTTCGGATTTCTAAGCAGGATGGCAAACGGAAAGAAAAAGTATATCCTTATCACCTGGCAACACTATATGGAAAAAAATTAAAGAGGTAAAAAGTGAAAGTTGGAAATAAAAGGAAGTTAAAAAGGAAAAAAGTTAAAGAGAAAATAGGTCAATTTAAATAGGCATCTCCTACTCCCTATTCCCTACTCACTACTCACTACTAAAATTAAAATCTGCGTTTATCTGCAAAAGATCTGCGCGGTCTGCGGGAAAGTTTTTCAAGGTTTTTGAAATAAGGAAAAAAGAAATAGAGTAAAAAAGGAAATCTAAATTAGGCATCTTCAAACTTACAACTCATAACGCTTAAAACACAACCGATAACTCTTAACTCTTAACTCTTAACTAAAAAAGGGATTTAGAGAATCCTTTTTCATCCATTGCTGGAAATACAAAAAGTGAGTTTAAAAAAAAGAGGCAAAAAGTGAAAGAGGAAAATAAAAGGAAGTTAAAAGGAAAAAGTAAAAGAGAAAATAACTCAATCTAAATTAGACGTCCTGAATCTTAAAACTCTTAACTCATAACTCTTAACTCATAACTCATAACCTATAACTTTAAAACCGCCTGCAGCTTTTCTTGTTTTTTTCCCCCGCTTGCAAAGTGCCTTTGCGCGCGAAGGGATTTTGAGAATCCTTTTTCATCCATTGCTGGAAATACAAAAAGTGCTGCCGGCTAGCGCCTGCAGCTTTTCTTGTTTTTTTCCCCCGCTTGCAAAGTGCCTTTGCGCGGTGGGTAAAAACAAGAAAAGTGGCACTTTCGTGCCACTTTTTGTGCTTGTCGGGATGACAGGATTTGAACCTGCGACCACACGGCCCCCAGCCGTGCATGCTACCGGACTGCACCACATCCCGATTTTGGAATTGCAAATTAAACAGCTTAATTACAATAATCAAAGCGAATGCGGGATTATTTAGCGCAAAACCGCAATTAAAAATAAACCTGTGTTTTTAACAAACTTTACAGCTACTATCCCCACATATCTTCATTCATATCACTTCCTCGCCTGAAAATTATATTCATTTTTAGACCATTTATTTACTTATTGAAAATACCTGCGGGTGAAAGGATATCATTACCCAGGCCCAGTTTTGTATACGGGATGCATCCCCGCCTTTTAACAGTTCCAGTGTATTGCTGCCAAACATTTGCGAATATCCCAGGGAAGCGGTGAGATCCTTCCTTATTTTATGCGATCCAAAAATGTCTATTTCGGTGCCCAGATAGGAATTCCCGTTTCCTTCTGGATCTGGGATAGGAACTGCGGAATAAAAAACATGGGGCATTAAGTGTATTTCAGCTACCTTGATGCGGAAGGACAATTTTCCGTAGAGATCTTTTAGTCCAACGGAATTGAAATGGTTCCCCACATAAAAATAATCCATTTGCCCGTTAAAACCATGGTTTGTCCCAAACAACGGGCTAAAAGAACGATGGCTACCTTCGCCTTCAGAAATTTTGGTGCCGGTGAAATATTCGGCCCCCGCGCCTATTGCCCAGGTGCCATTTAACCGGTAATTCAAGTTCCCTCCCGTATAATAAGCTTTCACGGCCTTCCCGGTACGTTCCCCCGTTTGCCCATACCCGGCAAGATCTCCAAACCAGCTGCCGGAATTAAAGGAATAGTAACTGCCAAACGTTTGAATATATTGGGTTTTCCTCGTGGCTGCATCAAGGTCAAATTCATATCCCGTATTTAGGAACAAAAAACTCACTGCGGAAGCTCCCATTTTAATATTGTAATGTGCAAGCTGAAGGTTTTTATAGGTATTTACAAGATATGGATTACGAAAAAGGTCTTCGCCATCTTCATTCAACGCCCCTACTAACTGTAATTTGTGATTCACAGCGGGATCTATGTTAATGAGCATCGCATCATGGCTTTGGCCTTGCTGCGCCCAATCCAGCGCACCCAGGATCCGCTGGTTGTCATAGGAAAGGATCTGCCGCCCGAATCTCAAAAATACCTTGTCATTCACAAGATATTGGGCGTAGGCCTCAAAAACAGCGACCCCATTCTTATCAAATGTTGTAACCGGGCTTACATCTCCCCAGGTCCTTACATTTTGCAGGGAAAACCGAAGGCTTAAAGCTTCATTATTAAAATCCAGCTGCACCCTGGAGCGTTGCGAGATAAAGGTAATTGCTTCCTGTTCGCTGTCAAGCAAGGTTTTAAATCCGTTTCGGTATTCCAGCCTTGGCCGTAGTTGCAGGGTGGCTTCAAATTCCTGGCTGTGTAAGAGGGATGAAAAAAGGAAGAAAAAAAGAAATCCTATGAGGGAATTTTTCATTTGAAAAAAATAAGGGAGTGTTTGTAAACTTATGTAAAGCAACAAACTGCCCCATTTCCTTCATATGACTTGTATCATATTTCCAAAAGTTTATTTTAAAAAAGTGAGTGCCGCAGGAAGGACCTTTATTTTAATTTTATCCCCTGCATATTCGTCATCCAGCACATCATCTACGTGAACCCTGGAGCCTTTCCATTTGATCTTTACTTTTTTCACCCTAAGCGTGTAGGCAAGTTTTCTAAGGTCAAAAGCAGTTGCCTCTTCCTTTAGAGTTTGAACATAGGCTTCCAATTCCTCTCTTTTATTTTCAGGGATTAATACCAGGTCCAGATACCCGTCTCCTATAGCTGCTTTGGGGGCCACCTGGAGATTTGGGCCAATATAGCGGGTGTTCATTACCTCTACCATAAGAAAGGAACCTTTAATGGTAAACCCATTCAACTCGATCTTCGCGGTTTGGGCCTTATATTTTTTCACTGTTTTTAGCAGCACCTTTAGCGTACGCTCTAGTTTTTCTTCGGGTGTTTCCCCGGGAACTTCCTCCTTTTCCTTCATTTTCGCCATCAATTCAGGAAAAATTCCCATCCCTACGCCTTCCAGAAAGATCTCATCCCCCGCTATTCCTTTTTGCCTTCCGCAGTCAAATTTTCTTTTTGATGATTTAGGGTCAATTGCTTTAAAGGCATCCTTTTCATTGATTGAAAGTGTGGTTGCAATATTGTTTGCCGTTCCCAGCGGCAACAGGTGTATGGGTGGCCGGTTTTCTGGTTTTGCCTGTTTAAGGAGTTCTACACCCACAGAATGTACCGTCCCATCCCCTCCCGCGAGATATATAGCATCGGGTAATTCCTCAAGACTTTTCTCCCAGCCCTCCTCATCTGTAGAAACATATTTGGGGGTCATGTCAGTTCCTTTAAAAAGTGCTATAAGGTGTTTTTTGGAATGTTCGGCGTCGCCGGCCGTAGGATTGTGTAATATCAATATATTCTTCATGCCCTTTGGTTGCTTTAATTCAAATATAACCATAGCAGGGGACGCAAAGATTTGGATTAACTATATGTTATGATTTATGCAAAGAATAGGGGTCTTTATATTAAAGTATGTATAAAATATGGACAATTTAAAAACGAATGAAAATTTAAACGCCGGGATTTCATTAAATTCATTGTTATAATCAAATTGTTGAACCTAAATATTGAAAGATGAAAATACTTGTAACCAATGATGACGGAATATATAGTCCGGGACTTTCCTGTCTTGCCCGTGTGGCTTCGGCATTTGGAGAAGTGATTGTAATGGCGCCAGATGTTGAACAATCTTCCATGGGGCAGGCCATAACTTCGGGAAAACCTATAACTTATAAGAAATCCCCTATTCATTTTGAAAATATAAAGGCCTACAGGGTGAATGGTACCCCGGCCGACTGTGTCGCGCTGGGAACACATCTTTATGAAGATATAGACCTTGTTTTATCTGGTATCAACATAGGTTCCAATTTAGGAAATTCTGCCTGGCATTCCGGGACCCTCTCGGCCGCAAGACAGGCAGTACTTTTTGAGGTGCGGGGTATTGCCCTTAGCGTTTCTGTGGGAGAGGAGGAAACAGATTTTGATGCCCTGGAACCTTATGTAATGGAGGCGTTGAAAGAGGTAGTGTATGAGGACGACCGGAAATTACTTAATATTAATTTCCCCAGGTATCCAAAGGGTGAAGTGGTTTGGACCACCCAGTCTGTAAGGCATTATGATGGTAAGGTAATAGCAAACAAGGACCCTATGGGAAGGCAACATTACTGGTTTACAGTGTTCCCTATTGAACCTGAAGATGAAGGATCTGACCGTTGGGCGGTAAAACACGGTAAAACCAGCATCACCCCAATGATCCTGGACCTTACAGATTATGATTATTTAAAAGAACGGGCTAAAGAATGAATATAAAAACTGAATCAGACTCTATACTGGTAAATTCTAATCTCTTTTTTTCCCGTTTATACTAATAAACCGCATCGCTTACAGATTTTAATAAAATTGAAATTTTAAAAAATATTAAAAAAGTGTTGCCCAGGTGAATACTGCGTTTTAATTTAGCGCTTTATTTAGAATCATTCTAAAGATTTTGACAGACCACCATGGGCAAGAAAAGGAATAAAGCGAATACCACTTTCCGGAAGATCATTAGAAACACACACCTTGTCCTGGGACTGGGAAGCGGGTTAATTATATTTATAATGGCTGTCACCGGGTGCCTTTGGGCCTTCCAGGAAGAAATTGAAGCTTTTACCTCGCCCCTCCCGGAAATCCAGATGCAGAATGCAGCAGTAATTCCTCCGGTAGAAGCCAGAAGGCTCGCTCACGAAGTTTTCCCCGGAAGAATGGTACATGGTACATTGTATGGGGCTGCCAATGACCCGGTAAAAGTTATCTTCTATGAATTGGAACCGGAATTTTATCACACTGTTTATTTACACCCTTATACAGGAAAGGTATTACATATAGATAATAACCTCACGGGATTCTTTCCCTTTGTTCTGGAAGGACACCGGTATTTATGGCTTCCCAAACCTATTGGCGAGCAACTGGTGCAATGGAGTACGGTGATCTTTGCGGTTATGCTACTAACCGGGATAGTTCTCTGGTGGCCCAAAAACCGGAAAAACCGTAGGCAACGCTACACCCTGGACTGGAAAGAAACTACAAAGTGGAAACGAAAGAATTATGACCTTCACTCTGTCATAGGTTTTTATATAAGTTTTATTGCTGTGATTATTGTTTTTACCGGCCTTGTAATGGCTTTTGAAAGTTTCAAGGCAGGAACCTATTACAGCCTGGGGGGCCAAAAAGAAACCTTATGGCGGGTACCAGAGAATAATGCCACCACAAATCAAATAGCGCTTAATGGTAACGGGATGGATCTCCTGTTTAACAAGCTTCGATCTGAATATCCACAAGCAGTTGACCTTGAATTCCATTATCCCGCGACTGAAGAAGAAGCAATTTATGTGGAAATTGGGTATGAGGAAGGGATCTATTATAATGCCGACTATCGCTTTTACGATCAAAATACCCTGGAAGAAATAACCTCGCCAACCATTTACGGAGTGTACGCTGAAACCGGTTTTCCAGAAAAGGTGATGAGAATGAATTATGATATTCATGTAGGCGCTATAGGGGGCCTCCCGGGTAAGGTATTGGCATTCTTTGCCAGCCTTATTTGCGCAAGCCTTCCGGTTACAGGATTTTTACTGTGGTACGGGCGTACCTACAAAAAGAAACCCGTGCAATTAAAACCTACCCGAAAAAAACGGGTAGCGGTCCCTGTAGATTAAAATTCCCATCTATATAAAATTGGAACAATTATTTAAAAATTTTTTTTTAAATATAACTTCCTGATCTTCTTGCAATCAGCCATTCCGCACTAAATTTTATTTATAATAATTATAAATAATGTTTTTTTTATTCAAATGGGTTCATACATTTGCGCCTCTATTTAAAATAAGTCTAAATAAACACACTTTTAAAATGAACCAGAAATATTTTCTGTTACCCCTCCTGCTTTTGATATTTCAACTCAGCTTTAGCCAGTCTACCGGAAGCATCCAGGGAAACCTTATCAATAAGAACGGCCAGCCCGTAGTAGATGCGAATATTGAAATACCGGGTACTATCCTGGGAACAGAATCAAAGTCTAATGGAGAATTTATCCTTAGCAATGTACCGGCAGGAAATTATACCCTAAGAATTTCCTTTGTAGGTTACCAAACCAAAGATCTTGCAGTTTCTGTACAAGCAGGACAAACTACTACCCTATCGGCAATCGTTCTGAATAACAATGACCAGGACCTGGAGGAAGTTGTTGTGAGGGCCAATGGTAATATTAATGAGTTTACCAGAGGTAAAAGTGATCATGTGGCCAAACTGCCATTAAAAGATATTGAGAACCCACAGGTTTATAACAATATTACCGCAGAACTTCTTCAGGAACAGGTTATAACCAACTTCGATGATGCCTTAAAGAACTCCCCGGGAATATCAAAATTATGGGAATCTACAGGAAGGGGAAATGACGGGGCCGGATACTTTTCCCTGCGTGGTTTTCCGGTTCAACCGACTCTTATGAATGGCTTACCCGGACTCACGAACGGAAGTCCCGATCCTGCTAACCTGGAAAGGATTGAAGTAGTAAAAGGACCATCGGGAACGTTATATGGTAGCAGCCTTATATCTTATGGAGGCCTTATAAATATTGTAACCAAAAAGCCCTATGATTATTTCGGCGGAAATATAGCCTATACCATAGGTTCCTTTGGATTAAACCGCATCACTGCCGATGTTAACACCCCTCTTGATGAAACCGGCAAAGTAGCCTTAAGGGTTAATACGGCATATCATAAACAAAACAGTTTTCAGGATCTTGGTTTCCGGGAATCCTTCTTTATAGCACCCTCTTTGAGCTATAAGGTGAATGACAGGCTGTCCTTCCTTATCAATACTGAAATTTTTAAAGGAGAAACCACTAATCCTACCATGCTTTTTGTAGACCGTGGTGCACCTTTACGAGCAACCAATATAGAGGAGTTAGGTTATGATACCAACCGTAGCTATACCAGCAATGACCTTACTCTTGAAAACCCCAATTACAGCCTGCAGGGCCAGATGAATTATAAACTTTCCACAGGCTGGACCTCACAAACCGTTTTCTCAAGGGGATCTTCCAAATCTATAGGCCATTATTCATATTTATACGAGACCACCCGTTTTTACCAGGGTAGGGATGAAATTGAAGGAAGCCTAACTAATCTTGATGAAGGGCTTGTTTTTACCAGGTATATGAACAACCAGAATTCAACAACGCTTACCTCAGATATTCAGCAGAATTTCTTAGGAGATTTCAACATCGCAGGTCTTAGAAACCGTATGGTAGTAGGCCTTGATTACTTTAACAGGCAGGTTATAGACAACAGCTCCGGCTATGTTGCAAACGGAAATGTTTATATTGGAAATGCTTCATTGCAAAATGTGAACGAAAGCGTTTACGGCATCTTTGATCCTTCAGCATATATTAGAAATAACGACAATGGAAGGCTTTCTGCCGCCGCTACAGATAATTTGCTTGCCGGGCGTCCTTTAAATAACAATACTACCCGCGAAGATATCTATAGTGCGTATGTTTCCAATGTACTTAATTTCACCCCTAATCTTTCAGCAATGGCGAGTTTGAGGGTAGACCGTTTTGAGAGTGACAGGAATAGCCAAACGGCACTTTCTCCTAAATTCGGGATTGTTTATCAGCCCATATTGGAAAGGGTATCCCTTTTTGCCAATTATATGGACGGATTTAGCAATGTGGCCCCACAACAGCAGGGGGATCCTGCACAGGGTGTTACCACTACTGTTATTTTTGATCCTGAAAGAGCCAGTCAATTTGAGGCGGGAACCAAACTTAATTTGGTAAAAAATAAGGTTTCTGCTACTATAAGTTATTATGATATTCAGGTTTCCAATATTGTGATGGAGGAAACAGGGCGGCCTTTTTTCTACGTTCAGGATGGAGAACGCTACAGCCGCGGTTATGAAGCCAGTGTGACTGCAACACCTTTTGCAGGATTAAATATAATAGCAGGGTACAGCCATAACGACAGTAAACTTACAGTATCAGATCAAACCGACTTTTTGGGAAGACGTCCGGAATCTGCAGGGCCGGAAGACCAGGCCAACCTATGGGCTAGTTACAGGATACCAACCGGAACCTATGAAGGATTTGGCCTTGGGTTTGGCGGGAATTATGCAGGTGAAAATATGATATTTAACCGTGCCGTTGGAGGAGTCTTTACCCTTCCTTCCTATACGGTGCTAAATGCTTCGGCATTTTATAACGTTGAGAAATTCTCTGTTATTCTAAAATTAAATAACCTTACCAATGAAGAATACTTTAATGGCTGGTCTACCATTAATCCTCAAATGCCTCGGAATTTTGCAGCCAGTTTCACCTACAATTTTTAATTTGAAATAAATCCTAAATTTGCCGTCTGAAAAAAAACTTTTCAGGCGGCTTTTTTTATAATATGCCCAAAAAGAAAAAACATAATATTTGGAAGAAATGGGCCGGCCTGTTGCACCTCTGGCTTGGACTTCTTACCGGCATTATAGTTTTTATTGTTGCGGTAACCGGGTGTATTTTTGTATTCCACAATGAGATACAGGACCTCACCCTCGACTGGCGGAAAATTACCCCACAGGAAGAGGCATTTGTAGCCCCCTCTGTATTACAGGATAAAGTAACAAATTTGTTTCCGGGGGCTGAAGCAGGCATGGTAGTGTACCAGAACAGGGAACGGCCTGCCCATGTATTTGCAGTAATTGAAGACAGGCCACATCATATTTATTTTAATCCTTATACCGCAACACTTACTCATATTCAGGATCTTGAAAAGGATTTCTTTCTCATTATTGAGGACCTGCATATGCACTTACTTCTGCCCGAAGCTATAGGAAAACAGGTGGTTGGGGCTTCTACCCTCATTTTTATCCTGATGCTTATTACAGGCATTGTGCTGTGGTGGCCAAGGAAAAAGAAAAGCTTTAAAGAAAATCTCAAAATAAAATGGAAGGCCAGGTGGCGCAGGGTAAATTATGACTGGCACAGGACTACCGGCTTTTATGTCTCATTCCTTGCCCTGTTTCTTGCACTTACCGGGCTTAGTTTTTCTTACGAATGGATGAACGAGTCTTTTTATGAAATTGGGAATCTTGGAAAAGAATATCCGGAGGATGAGATACAGCTGCAAATAACCGGAGTTGCGGGAGAGTTTATGCATCAACCGGTAGATATGGCAATGGCACAAACCTTTCAATTAATGCCCGCAAGCGGAATGTATTTTGTCTGGCACCAGGGTCCCGATGCTCCTATTGTCACCGGAGCCTATCCCCATGCGCTTGAATTTGACCACCAGTCTAACTTTTATTTTCATCCCATAACAGGTGAACTTCTCCGGGAGCATTATTATGAAGATAAAAGCAACGGGATGAAATTACAGGAGATGAGCTATGGCCTGCACACCGGCCAGTATTTTGGCTTGGCGGGAAAGATCATTGGATTTTTGGGCAGTCTTTTTGTAGCCGGATTACCTGTAAGCGGATTTCTGTTATGGTGGGGACGGAGGAACAAGTAGCTGCTCCGGAATCGCTTGTGGTCCTTAATTTCTTTCACAAATAAGAAGTTTTTTTGATGGGATTCAATATTTTTTTGTGATGTATACTTCTGAATTTGTACATTGTAGGGGAAAGTTTTAACCTTAGGTTGAAAATTTTAACTAAAGACCCCTACGTCATGAAAATCTTACTAGCCGAGGATGATGCGCTAACCACGCAATCATTGACCTACTTTCTAAAAGCCAAAAATTACGAGATCCTGCATGCAAAAGACGGAGAAGCAGCTCTGCGTTTTTTAAAAACAGATGTGTTTGATTTGATCATTACAGATCTCAACATGCCTAAAATTGGCGGTATGGAATTGATACATATCATCCGTAATGATCTGGGCCTTGAGACACCCGTAATTGTACTTACGGCATCGGGGATAGAGCAAACCGAACTGGATGCTTTTGCCATGGGTGCAAGCGAATTTATTTCAAAACCTTTTAGCCCATCTGTACTTAATACCAGGATCCAGCGATTGGTCCCCATATCTTAAGGAAATGAAAATATTCCTTTGGGTGTGCCTCCTGGTGGGTACCATATTTTCCTCTACAGCACAAATAAAGCCTGCAGAAATAACTTTTGCCAGGGCCAGAGAATTTGCGGTTGCAGGAGACTATGCCCAATCTATAAAGGTCCTTGAAATACTAAGAGATTCCCTGCCCCAAAATACTGATTACAGCATATACCTGGCCCGGGTTTATGGCTGGAACAAGGATTATCCCGCAGCCATTACTATCCTAAAACCACTTATAGACAGTGTGGATCCACCTGAAGAGGCCTTGCATGTGATGGTGAATACCCAATTATGGGCTGGGAATTATGAGGAAGTTATTAAGTATTCCAATCTGGCACAATTAAAATATAAAAACTCTTATTACCAAATTCAGAAAGCCAGGGCGTTGGCAGCATTAAACCGCAACGACGAGGCAGAAGATACCCTGCAAGAAGTACTTCGGATGGAGCCGGACAACAAGGAAGCCCGGGCATTAAAAACTCAAATTTTTCAGCAAAGAACAGAGCATATAGCGCTTTCTTACTTAAACACCTCATTTAGTGATCCCGGTTTTAAACCCTGGCATTTGGCGTACCTGGAATATAAAAGGGATCTGGGAAAGGTTCCGGTACTTGCACGTTTCAACTATGCTGATCTTTTTGAAAAACAGGGTAGTCTTTTTGAAGTAGATGCATATCCCAAAACCGGTAAGAACAGTTACTTATATCTTAATGCAGGTGCCGCGCTAAATACTCCCCTTTTTCCGAAATTCAGGGGAGGAATAGAATACTTCCACTCCTTAAATAAACATTTCGAAATTTCCATTGGCAGTAAATACCTTGCTTTTGAAGAAACCGATGTGGTCTTATTAAATGCAGGGCTCACTTACAATACTAAAAACAACCTCAGTTTAAATTATAAGCCTTATTTTACTCAAACAGAAGGCGACTGGCTCACCTCTCACTCCCTCGCCTTAAGGATCACTAACCCAATTAAAGAAAATTTTGTACAGATAGACCTTCAGTATGGTTCCATTCCCTTTGGCTTTGTCACCTCGACAGCTTTTACAGATGTTACCTCCCTGCGGCTGGGACTACAATATCGTTTCAGGCTTACAAAGAACATATTAGTACAGCCTGTCTTTATGTATGAATATGAGGAGTATTTTCCATCAATGTACCGCAACAGGTTTAACAGTCAATTAATAACAATTTTAAGGTTCCTGTAATGAAGCAACTTTGGAATTATATATTAGAGTTAGGAAGTATAGAGATTTTTTTAATTTCCTGTACGTTGGTTTTTATGTTTTCAATTGTGCTGTTTGTCTTCTTAACCATAAGCAGCAGAACAAAAAAAATAAGAAGGGAGATCTACAGAAAGAAGAATACCTCTCATATAAATAATACCCTGTTTGCAATAGCTTTTGATGGTGCCGGACTTGATAATTTTAAGGATGACCCGTTGTTCAAAAGAAATTGGAAAAGAAAGTTGTATAAGGATCAATTTCTTACCGAGCTAATAAAACTTCACCGACTCTATGGTGGTGAAATTGCCCATAATTTACGCAAATGTTATAAAGATTTCAGGCTTATTCAACTTTCATATTCCAAAGTAAGAAGCAGGAAATGGGAACTAAAATGTGCGGGCATCCAGGAACTTGGTGAAATGGAAATAAAGAAGGCCGTTCCTGTAATTCTGGAATATACCAGATCAAAAAATAACACCCTTAAAATGGTGGCGCTAATAGAGGTGATCCATCTTAGTGGTTTAAAGGGTTTATCCCTGCTGGAAGATTATAAAGAACCACTAAACGATTGGATCCAGTTAAACCTTCTGGAATCTATCAAAGAGGCAAATATAAGTGAGGTGCCGGATTTTGGTTATTTACTGGAATCAACCAATGAAACAATTGTAATTTTTGGTTTAAGGTTGCTTACCCTCTTCCGCCAGGACCATCATCTTCCAACCGTTAAACTCTTACAAACAACTTCCTCAAGAAAGATCAATATGCAGGCGAGGATCACCTTCAAGCAGCTTACTGCTACCGCCGGCGAAGTTTTACAAAATGAGGAGGATAGAATATTGCAAATACCCTATGAAATGTATAATGCCCGGGAGGAAAATTCATATAGCCCTAATGTATTGTATGTTGTTTTGTTTAGTGGCTTTCTGGTAATTTGCCTGGCCCTTGCAATCTGGTTAATGTGGTATTAATCCAAGATTTTATCGATAAAGTGCAAATATTTACAGATGAAAGGTATTCTGTTAATAATAAAATGGTAGATTTGTAGTATAATTTCTACATTATCAGGTGTTAAGCTTAGCTTGAAGAACCTGGATGTAGCCCCCTAAATTATACTATGTTTTGGTTTGATAGCGATGTAATAATGTATGGATTCCTAAATGGATATCATATATTCATGCTGGTTTTTGCATTGTCTATTATGTCTTCTTATATAATATTGGGCACCATTTCCATTCTCTCTCTTAGAAAATACCTGAAGGAAAATAGTTTTGTGAACTATCAGAAAATTTTGAATTCTGAAATGGCTCCCAGGCTCTCCCTTATTGCTCCCGCTTACAATGAAGGCATGACAATTGAGGAAAACGTTCAATCTTTACTCTCCCTGAATTATAATAATTTTGAAGTAATTGTGGTAAATGATGGAAGCAGGGATAATACATTGCAATTACTCATAAAGACTTATGGCCTCGTAGCGGTAGACAGTGAAGTGGCGGGAAAGATCCCCACTAAACAAATTATACAGATCTATAAATCCCGCAATAAAGCATTTAAGAAATTAACCGTTATTGATAAAGTTAATGGCGGGAAAGCAGATGCATTGAATGTAGGTATCAATTTTTCTGAAAACCCCTATGTTGTTTGTATAGATGTTGATTGTATCCTGGAAAAAGATGCCTTGCTGAAATTGGCAAAACCATACCTTGAACGTTCCGACAGCAGGATGATCGCCACCGGCGGTGTAGTAAGAATCGCAAATTCCTGTACGTCTGATGGAGGCCGCCTTGTAAAAATACGGGCTCCTCAAAAGTACCTGCCCCGTATACAGGTGTTGGAATATTTAAGGGCGTTCCTGCTTGGCCGCATGGCCTGGAGTAAACTGGACGGCTTGCTTTTAATAAGTGGGGCCTTTGGAATGTTTGATAAAGAGATCGCCATAAAAGCCGGGGGATATAATCCCGCAACCGTAGGGGAAGACATGGAACTTGTTGTGAGAATGCGGCGATATATGATCGAGAATAATTTTAAATATAGTGTTTTCTATATCCCGGATCCTATATGCTGGACAGAAGCCCCTGAAAGTTTTAAGGTATTTAAAAAACAAAGGAGCCGGTGGACGCGTGGTACGATGGAAACCCTCTGGGCCCATAAAAAAATGTTCCTGAACCCGAAGTACAAGATCCTGGGTATAATAAGCATTCCCTACTGGACCTTTTTTGAATACCTCGCCCCATTATTAGAGATCATAGGAATTATTGTGAGCATATGTCTTATATTTTTTGGTCTTATAAGTTGGAAGCTCCTGTTGCTTGTTACAGTAATGGTATATGTGTTCGCAGTTATGATCTCATGCCTGGCCTTGTTAACCGAAGAATATACCTACAGTCAATATACCAGAATAAACGACTTTAAAAGGCTCCTGGTAGCTGCCTTTATAGAACCCTTTTATTTTCATCCTGTAACGGTTTATGCAGCAGTTCTGGGAAATTGGGAAAAGATTCGCGGCAAAAATGGCTGGGGGGAAATGAAACGAAGTGGGTTTAAAACAAAAACTGTACAACAAACCATTATTGCCGATTAACCTTTACGCCTCCGGAAATAGCCCTTTTTTTTAAGATAAGTACCATCCCTCCCCTAAGACCTAAATAACCCGTATAGCTTTTACAAAACGTCGGGTGTACCCCTGGTTGGAAAGATTGGTTATTACCACTTTCATCTGCCGGCCGGAAGTCGCATGGATAAAATCACTTTCCACACCATTGGCTTCTGAAACAATCCCAATATGGCCAATTGCATCCCTGGTAGGGCTTAAGAATAATAAAAGGTCTCCCTTTTCAACCTGCTCAATAGGAACTTCCCTGCCAAAATTCTCAAAAGCTGCAGAGCTGCGTGGCACATCTATATTAAAATGCTGATACACAAAATATACATACCCCGAACAATCAAACCCCTCTTCCCCGTTTCCCGCAACTACATAGGGAGTTCCTAGTAATTCCATCCCATATTGCACTATGCTATCCTGTAAAGTATAATTGGCTTGTTGGGAATTAAATGTTATTTCGGGTTCTTCCAATTCAGGTTGAGCTTCGGAAGCCTTCGGTTTAAAATAGGTAACATAGCTTACAAAGATTAAAACCAACACAAGAAAAATTAATTTTCCGAAATTTTTTAGGCTTGCTTTTTTCATCTTTCAGGCATTTATAATGGAATTTAATCTATTCCGGGCTAGGCCGGGAAATATCTTTAATTGTAATAATTTTTATTCGGCGAGGCTTCTATATTCGCCTAATCGTCCGGTAGTGGTTTTTAATTATGCTCTCAATAAACCGGCTTTCTTGTTCTTCCAAATCAAAGACCGGACCACACCATTATTTTATTTCTTCTGTACCAATTCAAAAAGGCTGCGGGCGGTGAAGTTACCTTTTTAGTAAAAGTGAACTACAACGCCCGCACCATGGAATTCTTTAGAAAAAAACTTTTCTTTTATGTTATTGGTACAGCCATAATCGGACGATATTTAATAACTTATCAATATTCACAGGTTTTGTAAGATAGTCATTAGCTCCTGCTTCAAGGCTTTTTGCTTTATCTTCGGGCATTGCCTTTGCGGTGAGGGAAATTATAGGTAAATTTTTATACGCTGCATTTTCCCTTATCTTCATTGTGGCCTCATAGCCGTCCATTACCGGCATCATGACATCCATTAACACAATATCGATATCTTTTTCCTTCTCTAATTTTTCAATCGCAATTTTCCCATTTTCTGCAACCACCACTTTCATCCCGGCTTCATCCAGGGCTTTGGATAGCGCGTAGGAATTACGCCCGTCATCATCTACCAGCAGTACTTTTTTGCCTTTTAGAACATGTTTGGGATGATGAAGATCTGTCATTATCTTTTTTTGTTTGGAAGAGAGCTTGCTTTCATCACTATGTATGAATAAGGAAACCTCATCCAGAAGCACCTCAGGTGTGGAAGCACCTTTTATTACAATGCTATCTGTAAACTTATATAGATTCTTAATTTCGGTTTTAGTAAGTTCTTTCCCTGTATAAACCACTACCGGCATTTTTACTTCCTCCTGGCCGGATTTTAACTTTTTAAGAATGTCAAAGCCTGAAATATCCGGTAGATCAAGGTCAAGAATAATACAGTTGTAATATTGGGATTTAAGCTTTTTTAGAGCATCCTTCCCCGTCATAGCAGTAGTGATATTTACTTCCTTATTCTGCAGCATTTTCTTAACCGCCTTCATAGTGGCTTCATCATCCTCAATAATAAGGATCTCTTTGGGATGTAAATTATATAGTTCCTCCATTTTCAAAACAGCATCCTCAAGATCCCTTGCAGATACCGGTTTTAAGCCAAAGCCCATTGCACCTTTATTAAGCGCCTCCCGGCTTTGATCTTTAGTACCCATTAAAAATACCGGGATATGCCTGGTCTTTAGGTTAAATTTTAAATGGTCCAGTACAATAAGGCCTTTCATATCCTGTAATTGCTCATTGAGCAGAATTCCATTGGGCTGGTATTGCGCAGCCAGTTTCATGCCCTCTTTGCCATCCCTTGCAATTAGCAGTTTATAGCCATATGTCTGTACTATTTTCCTTAATGTTTGAGCGAAAGATTTGTCTTCATCAATTACCAGCAGGGAGTATTCTGAAACTTTTAAGTTATCCCTGTCATCTGGGATATAAGCTTCCATTAAATCGGCAGTACGGTTTTCTGCCAATTCCAAAGTGGCATTGTTGCGGGATTGGGAATATTTTGGTTCACTGTAAGAGGAAATTGCTTCATCCAATTCTTTGATGGGTGCACTGGTAAGATCTGTAGGGATAAATACAGTAAATATACTTCCTTTATCCTCTGTGCTCTCTATATGGATCTCACCTCCCAATAATCTTGAAAGTTCCCTGGATATTGTTAAACCAAGGCCTGTACCACCATATTGGCGGCTGGTACCTCCCTCTGCCTGCTGAAAAGCTTCGAAAATCATCATTCGTTTGGATTCCGGGATACCAATTCCCGTATCTTTCACGGCTATTTCCAGAACCTCAGATTTTGAGAGGGTTATTTCCCTGAAATTCACTCTTGGATCTGGTGTTCCTATAGTCACACTAACTGAGCCTTCCTGCGTGAATTTAATGGCATTCGAAAGCAGGTTCTTGATGATCTGTTCCAAACGCTGCCCGTCTGTAATTATCCTGTCTGGCGCATTTGATTTACTCTGTATGGTGAACTTTAGCTTTTTAGATTTGGCAAGTGGTTCAAATTGATTTTGAAGATTATTTACCAGATTTTCTATAATAACCTCCTCAGGGTGAATTTGAAGTTTCCCGGCCTCAACTTTTGAAAGATCCAGGATATCATTAATAAGGTTCAAAAGACTCAATCCGCCTTCATAAATAATACTTGCGGATTTTTGCTGGTCTTTTAACAGGTTTCCTTTTCGGTTATCACTAAGGTCTTTGGAGAGGATAAGAAGACTGTTTAATGGGGTCCTGAGCTCATGGGACATATTGGCCAGGAATTCAGATTTATACTTACTGGCCAGTTCCAGTTCTTTTGCCTTACGTTCTACTTCAACTCTACTGAATTGCAGGTCTTCCTTCTGCATTTCAAGATCTTTTGTCTTGGACTCCAGGTCTTCATTTGCCATTTGTAATTCCTTACTCTGGATCTTGAGCTTCTCCTGTTGTTTCAACAACTCTTCAGACTGTCGCTGGGATTCTTCCAGCAGGTCTTTCATTTTTTCCCTATCCAGGGAGGAGTTAGTGGTAATTGCAATGTTCTCTACTACGGAACGTACCAATTCCAGCTGATTATCATTAAAAGGCCTGAAAGATCCAATCTCGATCACACCTTTCACTTCCCCATCTATAATAAATGGCTGTACCAGAATGTTTTGTGGTTTTTGTTCACCCAGGCCTGAGGAAACACTTATATAATCTGTAGGAATGCCGGAAAGCACGATCACTTCCTTTTCAAGGGCAGCCTGGCCTACAAGGCCTTCTCCAAATTCAAATGTGGTTTTAAGGGATTTGCGTCTTGTAAATGCATAGGAACCGGTCATTCTCAACCATTTCTTATCGTTGCTTTTTTCAGCAAGATAAATTACCCCTACCTGGCCGCCCAGGTATTTGGTAAGATAGGATATGATGTTTTTAGATAAGGTTACAAGATCCTGCTCTCCACGCATTCTATCGTTAAGCCCCGCCTGTCCTGTCTTGATCCAGGCTTCGTTCTCATTCTCTTCAGATATTCGCTTCAGGTTCTCTGTCATTGTATTCAAAGCGATACCCAGTTGATCTGCCTCACTACGAAGCGGCATCTCAATGGCAAAGTTACCTTCAGCAATCGTGTTGGCCGCTTTTACAATGGTGGTGAAACTGTCTACCATCGCATTGATGTTGTTCTTAAGTTCCTGCACCTCCCCTTTCACTTCCACATCAATCTTTCTGGAGAAATCCCCACGCGCAAGTGCGGTAGATACACCTGCAATATCCCGTACCTGTGAGGTAAGGTTGCTCGCCATCTGGTTTACATTATCTGTAAGATCCTTCCAGGAGCCGGCCACGTTTGGCACTTCTGCCTGCCCTCCAAGAATACCTTCTGTACCCACCTCCCGTGCAACATTGGTTACCTCATCTGCAAATATGTTAAGGGCATCAACCATGATGTTAATGGTGGTAGAAAGTTCCAATACTTCTCCCCCTTTCCCCTGTTCAGAAATTTTCTGCGAAAGATCCCCGTTTGCAACCGCGGTGGTTACAGATGCGATCTCCCTTACCTGGGTGGTAAGGTTACTCGCCATCGTGTTCACATTATCTGTCAATCCTTTCCAGGTACCTGCAACGTTGGGCACTTTTGCCTGCCCTCCCAGCATACCTTCGGTTCCCACTTCACGCGCCACACGGGTTACCTCTGCGGCAAAAACGTTCAGCGAGTCCACCATCTGGTTAATGGTATCTTTTAATTCGGCTATTTCACCTTTTACATCAATGGATATTTTTTGTGAAAGATCCCCGTGCGCAACCGCAGTTGCTACATTTGCAATTTCCCTCACCTGGCTGGTAAGGTTACTTGCCATTGTGTTCACATTTCCGGTAAGGTCCAGCCAGGCACCGGCCACATTGGGCACTTCCGCCTGACCTCCCAACATCCCCTCTGTACCCACCTCCCGGGCAACACGCGTTACCTCATTGGAAAGTATGTTCAGGGAATCTACCATCGTGTTTATAATAGTAGAAAGTTCAAGTACTTCTCCCCCTTTTTCCTGTTCAGATATTTTTTTGGAAAGATCTCCATTCGCAACCGCTTTTGTTACAGATGCAATCTCCCTTACCTGGGTGGTAAGGTTGGAGGCCATTGTATTCACATTCTCTGTAAGTTCCCACCAGGCACCACCAACATTCGGAACCTGCGCCTGCCCGCCCAGGATACCTTCTGTACCCACCTCACGCGCCACACGGGTTACCTCATCTGAAAATATGTTCAGGGAATCCACCATCGTGTTGATGGTTTCTTTTAGTTCTGCAATCTCACCTTTCGCTTCAATTGCAATCTTTTGGGCAAGATCCCCTTTTGCCACGGCCGTTGCCACATTCGCAATTTCCCTTACCTGGGTGGTAAGGTTGGATGCCATATAATTCACATTATCTGTAAGATCCTTCCAGGTACCGGCGACATCGGGCACTTTTGCCTGACCTCCCAGGATTCCTTCGGTTCCCACTTCACGTGCAACCCTTGTTACCTCATCTGAGAATATGTTCAGGGAGTCCACCATCTGGTTAATGGTATCTTTAAGTTCAGCGATCTCCCCTTTTACATCAATAGTAATTTTTTGGGAAAGATCCCCATCTGCCACCGCGGTAGCAACATTTGCAATTTCCCTCACCTGGGTGGTAAGGTTACTTGCCATGATATTCACATTATCTGTAAGATCTTTCCAGGTTCCAGCTGCACTTGGTACAGTCGCCTGGCCACCTAGTTTTCCTTCGGTACCCACCTCCCGGGCAACCCTTGTTACCTCTGCGGCAAACAGGGTTAGGGAATCAACCATGCTGTTAATCGTGTTGGAAAGAATCAAAACCTCTCCCCCTTTTCCTTCTTCGGTAATTTTTTGTGAAAGGTCCCCCTCTGCCACCGCAGTGGTTACCGATGCGATCTCCCTTACCTGGTTGGTAAGGTTACTCGCCATGGTATTTACATTATCTGTAAGGTCTTTCCAGGTTCCTGCAACATCAGGCACTTTTGCCTGTCCTCCCAGTTTACCTTCTGTACCCACCTCCCGCGCCACACGGGTTACCTCATCTGAGAATATATTCAGGGAATCCACCATCTGGTTAATGGTATCTTTAAGTTCGGCGATCTCCCCTTTTACATTAATTGTAATTTTTTTCGAAAGGTCACCATTTGCAACCGAGGTTGCTACTCCCGCGATCTCCCGTACCTGTGCTGTAAGATTGGAAGCCATCGTATTTACGTTTACCGTAAGATCCTTCCAGGTTCCCGCAACATCCGGCACGTCTGCCTGTCCTCCTAACTTTCCTTCTACCCCCACTTCACGTGCCACGTTGGTTACCTCTGCCGCAAAAATGTTCAGGGAATCAACCATCCTGTTGATGGTGGTAGATAATCCAAGAACTTCCCCACCTTTTCCTTCTTCTGTAATTTTTCTTGAAAGATCCCCATCTGCCACCGCGGTGGTTACCCCTGCAATTTCCCTTACCTGCTCGGTAAGGTTACTCGCCATCTGGTTCACATTATCTGTAAGATCCTTCCAGGTTCCCGAAACATTGGGTACACTTGCCTGGCCGCCCAGTTTTCCTTCAACCCCCACCTCACGGGCCACCTGGGTTACCTGTTCTGCAAATATGTTCAAACTGCCCAGGGTACGGTTTATAACATCTGCCATCGCCCGGAAATCCCCGGTTACCGTGAGGCTAAATTTATCTTCCAGTTTTCCTGCTGCAATACTGTTCAGGATCCTGCTTACTTCAAGTACCGGTTTTGCAATTGCCTCAATAAGGATATTAATGTTATCAATCATATCCTTCCAAACCCCTGTAGAAGCTCTAAACTCTGCACGGGCGTCGAGGTTCCCCTCGATACCTCCCACCCGCGATATACGTGACACCTCTGTACTTACCCCCCCAATCATTTCAACCATCGTGTTGTAAGCCTCGGCCAGATCGGCAAATTTATCATTCCGCTCCTTAGACAGCCTAACCGAAATATCCCCTTCCCTAAACGCTTCCAGTGCAAAGATCAGTCGGTCTAACTGCTCGTGCATGTAATCGTTATCTTTAAACATTTCTTTATGGGGAACCCTCTTGGCTTTTTTGACTATGGGGTTTTTTGCAGGTGTGACCTTGCGGGCCGATGTTTTACCGGGAGTTTTAAGAGTGGTAGTCTTTTTTGACATGGAGTTGGCGGGTTAAAAATAGCTAAACAAAGTATAAAGAAACTGAAATAATGGTGCGTAAAAAAAGCACTTTATATCTAATAAAATGTGAAAATTATGTGAAAATTGGTTAAAAAATACAATCATTTCAGGGCAACTTGGTGGCATATAATGTTAGACATATAAAAACTGCAGAAGCAAAATAACGTTTTGAAACCGCGACAATCGCTAATTTTTAATGAATTAAGGGAAAGTTGTAATGCAAAACATTAAATTTCCGGAAATTTTATTATTTTATTCTTATTTTTGGCCCGTGTTTAAAATGACCATTGAAGAAACACAGGAATAGTGTTTTTTTCCTCTGGTGTAGACATGAAATTGCTAAATACTAATTACCAATTTAGAAAGTTCCGTAAGTACTCTGTAATTTCAATAAGAAGACCTTTTGGAATTTCCCCTTAGATACTAGTGTCCTTTAAATTTTTCAATGTGACAAATAAAAGCAAAATGAATAAAATTTTACTGGTTGAGGACGATTATCACTTGGGTATAATTCTCAATGATCAACTTGAATTGAATGGATATGAGGTTACACTTTTAAGGCTGCCTAAACAAGCGCCCGAAAATCTTTTAAACGGTAAATTTGACCTGGTAATAATGGATAAATTATTAAGCGGGGTAGATGGCACCCAAATATGTTCAGAAATAAGAAATACCGAAGGAATTTCAAAAACCCCGATTCTTATGATGTCTGGGTATGATGGTGCAAAAGAAGTTTGTATTGGTGCAGGCGCCACTAATTTTATTGCAAAACCCTTTGATGTAGAAAACTTCCTTAAAAGTATTGAAGCCACTATTGCAATGGCCGGGAAGTATCAGGATTAAAAGGTTCTTTTAAACTCAGTTATTACCTCTTTCCAAAATTACAAGCTATTTTAATAGTATATATTCTATAAAACAGCCCGTCTAAAAATGATTTAGACGGGCTGTTTTTATTATGTAATGTTTTAAAGCTAAGGAAAATACTTTCGAAACGATTTTCTCCCTCCGGCAGGTAATAATTGGAGACGAGGGGAAGTGGCTCAAGAAAAGCCCAGGCAGGCGGGCGCCTTCCTGTCTTTTTTTATTTCCATTGTGCTCTGGAAGCAAGCTGATGATAACAGGATTACCTCCCTATGGTCGGTGATCCTGAGTGGGGTGTGACTCAAGAAAAGCCCGGGCAGGCTAGCGCCTTCCTGTCTTTTTTTATTTCCGTGTGCCCTGGAAGCAAAGCTTGATGATAACAGGATTACCTCCCTACGGTCGGTGATCCTGAATTGGGGGTGACTTCAAGAAAATCCCGGGCAGGCTATCGCCTTCCTGTCTTTTTTGTTTTTAAAGGGGCTTGTGAGCAAGGTTTTGATAACAGGATTACCTCCCTATGGTCGGTGATCCTGAGTGGGGTGTGTCTCGAGAAAAGCCCGGGCAGGCTGGCGCCTTCCTGTCTTTTTTTATTTCCATGTGCCCTGGAAGCAAAGCTTGATGATAACAGGATTGCCTCCCTACGGTCGGTGATCCTGAATTGGGGGTGACTTCAAGAAAATCCCATGCAGGGTAGCGCCTTCCTGTCTATTTTTATTTCCATGTGCTCTGGAAGCAAGCTTGATGATAACAGGATTACCTCCCTATGGTCGGTGATCCTGAGTGGGGTGTAACTCAAGAAAAGCCCAGGCAGGCTGGCGCCTTCCTGTCTTTTTTGTTTTTAAATGGGCTTGTGAGCAAGCTCACGCCCATTAAAAACAAAAAAGCCCCGCACATCCGTGCAGGGCTTTTCTTGGTCGGGGTGGCAGGAAACTTTTAGCGTTTGAAAACGCCCAGTATCAGCCACTTCATATCTTACTAAGAGGATATATTCACTGAATCATTCACTAAACTTAAAAGAACTTACACACTAATATTATTTAATCGTCTTTGATATCAAAGATAAAAAAATAATACCTATTTATCTTTAAAGGTTATATATTCTTACAATGTCCGAGAGCAAAACGTATTGAAAAAGTCATTGATAAAATTCAACTTTTAAACACCCCACTTACTTTTTTTATCTGGCGCATTTTCCTTTGATTATTATAACAACAGGTTCCAGCTATTTAATGAAAATGAAAATACAATACTTCTTCTATTTTCCACTTACTTCTTTCAGAGCTGTATGCATTACCTTTTGATGTGATTCACATTTCACGATTTTAAATTAGAAAGGCCTTATAAAAAGCGCAGCGGCTTTATGCAGGCCGCTAATTTCAAATCCTGTTTTTTTGACATCAAAAGGTAATGGGATGAAATAATGAAATTGTATAGAATTTAGATTTGAATTCTTCAATCATTATTTTAAAATAATCCTGATGAAAAAAAAATACAACGAAAATCGATTAATTCTAATCTTGCAAAATCTATTAAAACTTCCCCTTCTTTACGAGGCAAAAATCTTCATTTACAGTAATTTTCACGGAAAAATATTCCTGTTTTCAAGGGTTCCCGAAGTTTTTCACGGATTTTACTGTAAATTCTCGAGACTTATATTTTGTAACTTATTGAAAATGAAGGGGGAATGAGTTCATAACATCGCGCAGCGTGTTATCCTCTTGCTATTCCCCCCTTTAATAATTGCAATTTAAAATTACTGCAAACCATTCATCTTGCATCAAGTCACTCCCTTCGGCAGCCGATGTGTTTATCCTATATTGAATTTCTTTAATTCTCAATGCTTTAAGTTCTATTGTGATTGAAAATAAACTTACTATGATTTCTTCTATTTCAATATTATTCGATGATTATATGATGGGTTTCAGTCTTATCATTAACTTTAATTTTTAAAATATATCTTCCCTTTTTATAATTAGAAACATCAATTACTTGGTTGTCACCTAATATACCTTTCTCCATTAATTTAGCCCCGAAACTATATATCTCATAGAATAAATATTTATCTATTTTATCTTTATCCTTTTTACTTTTAATATTTAAAACATCAGAGGTTGGATTCGGATATACCATGTAATTGTTTAAATCTCCAGACCCACAACTTTCTGTTACTTGGACATAATATTCTAACCAATCAGAATATCCACAGGAATTGCTGGCCCTAACTCGGAAAGCAATATAGTTATAAGGAGATGAATATAGGAGGGATACAACAACTTGGTTACCCTGCATCGAAACATAATGATTAGTAGTAATTCTTTCGACTTGCCATGTAGTATTGGCATCTTCTCCAGAAATCAACACCGGAAAAAAATTATTTGAAGTAGAATTTTCATCTCTGCACATAGTAAAGTCTTCATCTGCCGAGTAATTAAGTACCGGGGTTCCTACAAGAATTTCTTTGCTATAAGCTGTGACCCCATAACTACTGTTAATTGTATAATTTATAAGACCTTCTCCTCCTGTTGTAGTACTAATTGGTTTTACAGTAATTTCAGAATTTGAAGAAGATACTATTTGAATATTAGAGGAAGATGACCAAGTTACAGTAGCTCCATCCGGAAGATCATCAAAACTATAGGTAGTAATATTACAAAGATTTATTGGGCCATTTAAATAAGGTTATTTCAATTTGTGAAACACCACTATTGAAAAACACAAGGATTTCTTCGTTAGGATTACTTTGGGCATATCCAATAATGGATAAGAAAAGTAAGTTTATAAAGAGTAGAATTTTTTTCATGGTTTATTGAGATTAGTTATAACTTATTACTGGATTATTTGAAAATCATTATTTGTTAGCTGCTGTTTTTCCGTTCCATCTGGGTTCATTATCCATAAGGTACCTTTATGCTCATTAATTATACTATAATCATAATTTACATAAACTATCTTGCCATCTGGAGAAAATGAAAACCCTTGGCAACCCTCAGACGTTAATTTAGAAAATGAATAATCATTCACATTAATCATATATAATTGTTCACCTCCAATTGAGAGTATACTGGTTAAACCTATTTGAGTGCCACCAGGTGAAAATTTTAAATTTCTGTTATCATAATGAGGAAGTGAAATGAATTTTAGTAAATGTGAACGATTATTGGAGACATTATACATCCAGAGGGAATCACCTACGTCCTCGCCTTCTCGATTAATTGCATTTGTCAAAAAAATAACAGAATCAGAATTGGGATGCCAATCAGGATAATTACCATATTGACCAATATGTTGAGTAATATTTTTATTTAGGTTATAAAGCCAAATACCACAAGCAATATTATTATTACAAACTGATTCGTTGTAAGCAATCCATTCCCCATCCGGACTCCAGGAAGGAAAAAAATTTCGTCCTTCAAAGGTTAATTGAACCATCGCAGAAGTATCAAATTCAATCCCATCAAAAGGCATAATAAAAATTTGAGCGCCCTTGGAAAAGGCAATCCATTTTCCGTCCGGACTCCAAGCAGGGGTATTTAATTCATAAGGTAAAATTCTTCTCTTGTTTTTACCGTCTTCATCTATTAAATAAAATCCTTTCATTTCTTCTTCATATTTGTAAGAAGCTTGTTGTGGGCAATTTATACCATAAGAATACTTTATACTCTTTAAAGGAGTATGATTAAAACCAATTATTTTATCCACTGGATGCCATATAGGATCTTTGTAAGGCGATTCCTGAATATCTTTAAAAGGAGGGCAAGTATTAAAATCATCCCTTTCATTTTCACAGGAGCTGCCTATTAGAACACAAAGAATCAGCATTCTAAAAGGTATTTTCATTTATTTGAAGTATTAATTTGCAATCCAGATAGAAAACAGAATTTTAATAAACATTTGTTTCGAATTAATTCGCAGTCATCCATTTTGTTTTTTTATTTGAGGAACAATAAAATATAAGTCTCAACACGCTGTTTATAATACTGGATTTAGTTTTTTAGAAGAATAGTTTCCACAATCAATTCAAGTAAAACTATTATTACAGAATCCAACTATTATAGAAATAAACACCATTATTTTCCATCTGAAAGTTGCAAAAGAACCTCTTCACCCCCTGCGGGAGGATTCTTCAGATTTTCCTAAAATTTTATTAAAGGGTGTCATTGAGATTTTGAAGTAGGGAGGAAATCTCTTAAGATGAATTTACGAAAAAATTTAATATAAATATATTTTTTCAGGTTTTTTTATTCAGGTACGAAATTTTATCTATTAATTCTTCAAAATTAAATAAAAATAAAATCTTATCATATCCTTTTGAATTATCCCATCTTAAAGTCACCTAATCGGTTACCTCGAGGAAAGAAAAAAGGAAAAAGTACTTCATTTACTGGTATTACGGGAGCGGCAAATTAACCCTGCCACTGTGATAACAATTCTTTTAAATAATATTTCCCTTTTTTTTTTTATTTATAATAATTTGATCCAGGTTAGAAATATCTGAACTAATTTTATTTTCCAGCACCCTAGCATAAATTTGAGTAGTGGAAAGCTTTGTGTGTCCTAATAGCTTAGATACAGTTTCTATAGGCACTCCATTGGAAAGGGTTATTACTGTAGCAAAGGTGTGCCTGGCAGAATGAAAGGTGATTTTCTTTTTGATCCCAATTGACTGAGTGATATCTTTCAAATACTTATTCATTTTTTGATTGGAAATTACTGGAAAAACTTTATTGGTCTCCTTTGAACACTCTTCCTGATATTTTTTAAGGATTTCCTTAGCGGCTGCGAGAAGAGGGATTTTAATAGATTGTTGGGTCTTTTCTCGTTTGGTATAGATCCAGTCCCTGCCATCAATCCCTTTGACTACTTGATCAGTAGTCAATTCCTTAAGATCAATATAAGATAAACCAGAGTAGCAAGAGAATAAAAACATATTCTTAACTCGTTCAAGAGATTCACTGGTAAATTTCGTTTCTTCTAAAATATTAAGCTCTCGCTCTGTTAGAAACTGCCTGTCATTCTTTTCAAATTTAAAGCTATAGCTCCTAAAAGGGTTTTTCTCAAGCCATTCTAACTTGATCGCTAGGTTGAGGAGTTTTTTCAACCTTTCTAAATGTTTCATAGTTCCATTGGTTCCACAGGTTTTTCGGTCTTTTTTGGCTTTATAGCTTCTCAGAAACATTTCAAATTCCGTAATAAATTGGTAGTTGATATGCTTCAGGTAAATGTTATCTGTTTTCTTTACCTTCATTAGAAACTCTTCAAGGTAATTTGCTGTGGTGCGATAGTTTTTAAGAGTTCCCCATTGGAGAATGTCTTTCATTTTTTCATTATGATAGGCTATGATATCCTTAATTGTCTTATGATCTTCATCGAGGCCCAGATAAGACGCTTTTATTTTAGCGGCACTGATGAGGGAATCTTTATCTAAAAGTTTTTTATGGGTATCAAGGAGTTTAGAATAGACCTGGTCAAGATAGCTGTTCAATTCTTTAATTCTGGAAGTTGTTCCTTTAAGTCTTCCTTTGGAACTATCCCATGCATTCACTAAAGTTTTCCGTTGAAGGCTCATTTCTGAGCATTTCCCATTTATAGTAATTCTAGCATAAATGGATAAGTTTTGCGAATTCCGGTTCACCTTTCTGGTAAAGAAAAGTACTGAGAAGGTAGTAAAATCAGGCATTGTAAACGTCTTTGAGTGAAACAATAGTTTTTAAAGACGAAAGTCAAATCAACCCTAATGTACTTCTAAGATAGTGAATTAATAGAAAGAATGTATTCACCGAATCATTCACTAAACAGGGTGATATCAAACGATATCATCTGATATCAGTAAAAATAAAAAACACTGAAAATCAGATGATTAACAGTGTTTTATATCCACTTATCAGATGGTTCGTCGGGGTGGCAGGATTCGAACCTGCGGCCTCCTGCTCCCAAAGCAGGCGCGATAACCGGGCTACGCTACACCCCGAATGGTGTATATTTTTAAGATTTTTCTAAGTCTTATTTATTTCAATAATATAAGAACTTTCCCTGCGGTCTTCCCGCTTTTTGGCGGGACGCGATAACCGCGCTGAGCCTGTCCTGAGTAAGTCTCTTTAGAGACGCATCGAAGGGCTACACCCCGAAAAAACAGCTAAAGCTGTAAATTTTCAATATCTCAAATTCTAAAATCCAAAGCAACTTTGAATATTCAACCTTGAACCTTAAGCCTTGAACCGTTAAGGCCTCTTAGCGGCTGCAAATATAACAGGTTTTATTACAAACCCATCTATAATAATATAAATATTTTCACTTTTCCTCTTAACACAAGTTTTTGAACATTACGGCATATTTTTTTTACCTTATGCCAAAAATTAATTACACATGAAATCCAATTTACTTTTATTGTTCACCGCAGTGATAATGTCGGTTACGGCCTGCGCTCAAAAAGATACTACCATTGAAAAAGCGCAGACAGTCATTGACCACGAAATGGTGGTTGACGGACTAACAATCGCATGGGGAATGACGTTTTTGCCTGATGGCAGCATGCTAATTACAGAAAAAAATGGCGAGGTGATCCATTTTAAAGATGGTACCAAACAACAAATTACCGGTGGCCCTGAAGTTTACCAGCGTGGTCAGGGAGGTTTACTGGATATTATCCTTCACCCTGATTATGAAGAGAATGGCTGGATCTACATGTCCTATGCTTCAGATGCCGGAGACGGTGATGGTGGAAATACCGCTATTATGAGGGCCAAATTAGAAGGCAATCAATTCACCAATAAAGAGATGCTTTATAAAGGTACTCCTAATACTACCCGTGGCCAGCATTTTGGATCGCGAATGGTGTTTGACCGTGATGGCTATCTTTATTTCTCCATTGGAGACCGCGGAAATCACGATGAGAATCCGCAGGATATAACCCGTGACGCAGGAAAAATTTACCGTATTAACGATGACGGGACCATTCCACAGGATAATCCTTTTGTGGGAGAACCTAATGCCAAAGAAGCTATCTACAGCTATGGTCACAGGAATCCGCAGGGAATGATCTTAAATCCTGAGACCGGAGAGGTTTGGGTGCACGAGCACGGTCCACAGGGAGGTGACGAGATCAATGTTATTAAAAAAGGTGCTAATTACGGATGGCCTGTTGTAACCTATGGTGAGAATTATGGCGGTGGCGCTATTAGTGATGAGACCAGCCACCCCGGGATGGAAGACCCTATCTATTACTGGATACCTTCTATAGCACCCAGTGGATTTGTATATGTAACTTCAGATAAATACCCTTCCCTTAAAGGAAATCTTTTAATTGGGGCTCTTAAATTCCAATACCTCGAACATGCCGTACTTAACGGAAAAGAAGTTACCCGCAGAGAAAAATTACTTGAAGAAATAGGACGGGTACGCGATGTAAAACAGGCACCAGATGGTACCATATATGTTTCTGTAGAAGGAAAAGGAATTGTAAAGCTGGTAGAAAAAGAAATTGCAAAAACTGAAGAATGAAAATAGTATTTAAATTGGTTTTAATAATTGGCCTGTTAAGTTGTAAATCCAATTCTGAAAAGGAAGAAGCCAGTTATACTGTCCCACCCGAAGAATTAGCCCAGGCGCAGGATAAGACCAATGAAAGTTATAAACGCGGTAAAGATGTGTATAATGACTTTTGTGTAACCTGCCATCTTTCCAACGGCAAGGGGGTAGCCGGAAATTTTCCGCCACTTGATGGGTCAGACTGGCTTACCAAAAAAAGAACCGAAAGTATACACGCCATAAAATATGGCTTAAGCGGCCCTATAAAAGTAAATGGCGAGGAATATAACAGCGTAATGGTACAAATGGGATTGAGCGACCAGGAAGTGGCAGATGTTATGAACTATATCAACAACTCCTGGAGTAATGCCGTTAAAAAACCAGTTACGCTGGAGGAAGTCCAGGCAGTAGCCAAATAGAGCCATACTGTAAATATTAAAAACCGGTAAAAATCCCTTTTACCGGTTTTTTGTTTTAATAAAATCAGCTTCAGTAGGCCTTCAAGAATAAGAACACTTTACTTCCTTTTATTACAGGAATAATTAACTTTGCCCAAAATTGGAAGTTATGTTAATTATTGGAATTGCAGGTGGTACAGGCAGCGGGAAGACCACTGTTGTAAAACAGATCATGGATGAGCTTAAAAATGAAGAAGTTGATGTGATCTCCCAGGATTCATATTACCAGGATACTACCCACCTGCCCTATGAAGAACGTGTAAAGATAAATTTTGATCATCCTAAATCCATCGATTTTGACCTGCTGGTAACCCATCTTCAGGAACTAAAAGCAGGAAAGACCATTGAGGAACCGGTATATTCCTTTATAGAACACAACCGTACCAGCGAGACGCGCACCATACATCCCCGTAAAGTAATAATTGTGGAGGGTATTCTAATCCTTACCCACCCGGAAGTGCGCAATATGTTTGATATCAAGATCTATGTGCATGCAGATAGTGATGAACGGCTAATACGGCGTTTGAAGCGGGATATTAATGAGCGGGCCAGAGATCTTGATGAAGTTTTATGGCGCTACCAAACCACTCTTAAACCCATGCACCAGCAATTTATAGAACCCACCAAGGAATTCGCCGATATAATAATTCCTACCAACCGCTATAACACCGTGGCAGTAGATGTAGTTCAAACAATTATTAAAGACAGATTATCCTAATTTTGTATATTTAGGCGTTATAAATAAGGATTTCATTCCAAAAAGTGCAAATCGCATATTCAATTATAAAACTGTTTTTAGATGAAACTAAAGGAGCTGCGGGAGAAGAAATGGTTTAGGTTCCTGAGTAATCGCTATGTGCTTATCCTATTGATCTTCGCGGGCTGGATGTTTTTTCTGGACAGCAATTCCTGGTTTATTCACCACGAGCTGGACCAGGAGATCAATGAGCTGGAGACCAATAAGAAATATTACAAAAAAGAGATTGCCAAAGACCGCAATGTAATTGATAAGTTAAATGATTCTTTTGAATTGGAGAGTTACGCCCGCCAGAATTATTATATGAAACGGGCCAATGAAGATATTTACATTATCCAGTACGACACCATCGATTAATTAATCCTCCCGTTGGTAATTTCATAATATACCTTAAAAATGAGTGAGCTTTTATTTGAAGAATTTGAAGAAGTATCTGCCAAACAATGGAAGCAAAAGATCCAGTTCGAATTAAAAGGTGAAGATTATAATGAAAAGCTGGTCACCAAAACCAGGGATGGCATCCATATAAAACCCTTTTACCATTCAGAAGACCTCAAAGACCCAACTCATATTCCCGGCCCGGGAAAATGGAATATTTGTGAAAAAATATATGTTGCTTCTGAAGCTAAAAGCAATAGAAAAGCCCTGGAAGTTTTAAAAAAGGGAGCTGAACATCTATGGTTTATCCTTCCTTCGGAAAAAATTGATATCTCCGTTTTATTTAAGGATATTGACCTTAATAACACCACTGTATATCTTGGTTTTGAATTTCTTTCCGAAGAATTTATCCTGAAACTGGAGGAGTTTCTGAAAGGAAAAGAGCATAACATTTTTTTACAGAATGATATTATAGGAAACCTGGCAAGGTCCGGAAACTGGTATTTTAATCTGGCTGAAGATCACAAAAAGCTGGAAAAAATTATTGGAAATAAAGGGGATTATAAGGGTGTTTTAAGTGTAGATGGCACCTTATACCAAAATGCAGGCGCCACCATCCCACAGGAATTGGCATATTGCCTGGCCCACGCAAATGAATATTTAAATCACTTCGCCACTGCTTCCCCTGACGCTTTAAAGAAAGAGCTCCTGTTTTTAATTTCAACGGGAACAAATTACTTCTTTGAGATCGCAAAGCTAAGGGCATTGCGCTTGTTATTTGCGACCCTGGCGGCTGAATATGAACTGCCTCCAAATTGCCAGATTTTATCGCAACCTACCAAACGCGATAAGACCCTGTATGATTACAATGTGAATTTACTGCGCACAACCACCCAAAGTATGAGTGCGGTTCTGGGAGGTGCCAACGCGGTATATAATTCGCCTTATGATGCCATTTATCATAAAAACAACGAATTTGGCGACCGCATTGCGCGCAATCAATTGCTGGTGCTAAAACATGAGAGTTACCTGGACAAGGTTTCCAATGCTGCAGATGGGGCTTATTATATAGAGAACCTAAGCCTTCAGCTGGCTGAAAAAGCACTGGAGATTTTCAAGGAAATTGAAGCCGGCGGCGGATTCTTAAAACAATTGAAAGAAGGGATTATCCAGAAGAAAATTGTGGAAAGCGCTGGAAAGGAACAAGCCAAGTTTGACTCCGGTGAGTTGGTGCTTATAGGAACCAACAAGTTTGAGAACAAAGAAGATAAAATGAAGCAGGACCTGGAACTTTATCCTTTTTTAAAAATGAACCCGAGGAAAACGCTAATTCAGCCAATCCTTGAAAAACGCCTGGCCGAAAAACTTGAACAGGAAAGGCTTGAAAGAGAATAAGAGCTCATATTACATTTAATATTATTGCTGAGGAAAATCAGCAGGAAGTATAAACCAACATGCCAAGAAAAAATCTTCAACATATAAGTTTAATTAAACCAGTTGCTGCAGAAAAACCTGCGCGGACTGAAAAAGCTTTTACCACCGCCGAGGAAATAGACCTGAAACCGGTTTATAGCGAAGAAGACATTCAGGAAGCAGAGCATTTAAATTTTGCCGCCGGAATTTCACCTTACCTGCGCGGCCCATACAGCACTATGTTTGTGAGCCGGCCGTGGACCATTCGCCAATATGCCGGATTCTCCACTGCCGAAGAAAGCAATGCCTTCTATCGCAGGAACCTTGCCGGCGGCCAAAAAGGATTATCTGTAGCCTTTGACCTTCCCACGCACCGCGGGTATGACAGTGACCACGAGCGTGTGGTAGGGGATGTTGGAAAAGCAGGGGTAGCAATAGATTCGGTTGAGGATATGAAGATCCTTTTTGACCAGATCCCCCTTGATAAAATGTCGGTCTCCATGACTATGAACGGCGCTGTTCTACCCATTATGGCATTTTATATTGTAGCTGCAGAAGAACAGGGCGTGAAGCCTGAAGCCTTGTCCGGTACCATTCAAAACGATATTTTAAAGGAGTTTATGGTGAGAAATACCTACATCTACCCTCCAACTCCTTCCATGAAGATCATTTCAGATATTTTTGAGTACAGCTCTAAAAATATGCCCAAATTCAACAGCATAAGTATTTCCGGATACCACATGCAGGAAGCCGGCGCAACGGCCGATATTGAGCTGGCTTATACCCTGGCCGATGGATTGGAATATATAAGAAAAGGCCTGGAAGCCGGAATGGATATAGATTCGTTTGCGCCCCGTCTCTCCTTTTTCTGGGGAATTGGAATGAACCACTTCATGGAGATCGCCAAAATGCGGGCCGCACGAATGTTGTGGGCCAAACTGGTGAAACAATTTAATCCTAAAGATGAAAAATCCCTGGCGCTGCGCACACATTCCCAAACCAGCGGCTGGAGTTTGACAGAACAGGACCCATTTAACAACGTGGCGCGCACCTGTATAGAAGCGGCCGCTGCGGCATTTGGGGGCACGCAAAGCCTGCACACCAATGCCCTGGATGAAGCTATAGCACTGCCAACAGATTTTTCGGCAAGGATAGCCCGGAACACCCAATTGTTCCTGCAGCAGGAAACTATGATCACCAAAACTGTAGACCCGTGGGCCGGCAGTTATTACGTGGAAAGTCTCACCGAACAGATCGCTCAAAAAGCCTGGAAGCTTATTCAGGAGGTGGAAGGCCTGGGCGGGATGACAAAAGCAATTGAAGCCGGAATACCCAAAATGCGTATCGAGGAAGCCGCTGCAAGAAAACAGGCGCGAATAGACAGCGGGACAGATATAATTGTGGGCACCAACAAATACCGTCTTGAAAAGGAGGATCCCCTGGTGACCCTGGAAGTAGATAACCAGACGGTGCGACTGCAACAACTGGATAGATTAAAAACTACCAAAGCAAACCGGAATTCAGCAAAAGTCAAAGAAGCATTAAATGCCCTTAGCCTTGCGGCGAAGAACCGGGATAAGAATTTACTGGACCTGGCAATTGTAGCTGCGCGGGAAAGAGCTACCTTGGGAGAGATTAGTAATGCCCTTGAAAAGGTGTATGGCAGGTATAAAGCAAAGATCCAATCCTTTAGCGGAGTTTATTCGAAAGAGATGAAAGATGATATTTCCTTTAAAAAGGCCAGGGAACTGGCAGATAAATTTGCAGAACAGGATGGTCGCCGACCCAGAATCATGATCGCAAAAATGGGACAGGATGGGCACGACCGCGGCGCAAAAGTGGTGGCCACCGGTTATGCCGATCTTGGATTTGATGTGGACATAGGCCCCTTGTTTCAAACTCCGGCAGAGGCCGCAAAACAGGCAATTGAAAATGATGTGCATATATTAGGGGTATCATCCCTTGCCGCCGGACATAAAACCCTGGTGCCCCAGGTTATAGAAGAGCTTAAAAAATATGACCGGGAAGATATTATGGTGATTGTAGGCGGGGTGATCCCTTCCCAGGATTACCAGTTTTTATTTGATGCCGGCGCAGTGGCGGTTTTTGGCCCAGGCACAAAAATAAGCGAAGCCGCCATCCAGTTACTTGAAATTTTAATAGATGAATAAAAGAAGTTGTAGGTTGTAGGTTGTAGGTTGTAGGTTGTAGATTGTAGATTGTAAAATAAGGTTTTCAAAATTCAGAAGCTTTCTGTTATTAATAAACCGGTGTTTAAATGAAGTTAATCAAATTACAGGTTTCTCCATTATTAAATTGAGTACAAACAGACAAATCCCAATTAAACAACCCACAACTGAGAACTGAGAACTCACAACAATTACTTTTTACCTCTTTAACTCTTTACCTTTTTAACTCTTTAACTTAATACACACATGGACTTCAAACAAAAAATGCTTCGGGATGACGCCTTAAAGGGCAAAACTATATTAGTAACAGGGGGCGGCAGCGGCCTCGGGAAATCCATGAGTACCTATTTTTTAGAATTGGGGGCCAATGTAGTGATCACCTCACGGGACCTGGAAAAATTAAAGAACACCGCAAGCGAACTGGAAGCGCAAACCGGAGGAAAAGTATTACCGGTGCAGTGTGATGTAAGGCATTATGAAGAGGTTGAGGCAATGGTAAATGCATCGGTGGAGAATTTTGGAAGTGTTGATGTCCTGCTCAATAACGCTGCCGGGAATTTTATTTCCCCTACAGAGCGGCTTTCAGCAAACGCCTTTGACACTATAATAGACATAGTATTAAAGGGCAGCAAGAACTGCACCCTGGCCTTCGGAAAGCACTGGATAGATACAAAACAAACCAACAAGACTATCCTGAATATTGTAACCACTTATGCCTGGACGGGATCTGCCTACGTAGTGCCCAGCGCTACCGCGAAGGCAGGAGTCCTTGCTATGACGCGTTCCCTGGCGGTAGAATGGGCAAAATACGGAATAAGGTCAAACGCTATCGCTCCGGGGCCCTTTCCTACAAAAGGTGCCTGGGACAGATTACTACCGGGAGACCTGAAAGAAAAATTTGACCTGGCTAAGAAGGTTCCCCTTAAACGTGTGGGTGACCACCAGGAACTGGCAAACCTAGCTGCATATCTGGTTTCTGACTTTTCCTCATACGTGAACGGGGAAGTGATCACCATTGACGGGGGAGAATGGTTAAAAGGTGCAGGCCAGTTCAATCTGCTCGAGGCTGTACCCGAAGAAATGTGGGATATGCTGGAACAAATGATCAAATCGAAAAAGAGGGAATAAAAAGGTTCAATGTCTGCCTGCCGAAGGTAGGTTCAAGGTTCAAAATTGAAAGCATGCATGCCGCAGGCAGGTTTCAGTTTGAGGGGCTCATTGCCACTGGAAGGTTCATTACGATTTGGGAACTTGCCTGATTGGCAAAGGCGGGTTTGGAAATTGGAATTTGGCTTTAGATTTTGAATTTTATCTTTTAGAAACCTGTTAACAAAATCATTTTCTAAACCTGTAATAAATTGTATTTTTACCTTTTAAAAACCGAAATTAATTAATGGGTAAAATCATTGCAATTGCAAACCAAAAGGGCGGGGTAGGAAAAACTACGACATCTGTAAATCTGGCGGCTTCCCTGGGAGTTCTTGAGAAAAAAGTATTATTGATTGATGCCGACCCACAGGCCAATGCTACTTCGGGGCTTGGAATAGATGTTGAAAAAGTTGAATTTGGCACTTACCAGCTACTGGAACATTCCATTAAAGCCGAGGAAGCCATCATTAAAACAAGTTCGCCTAACCTGGATATAATCCCGTCTCACATAGACCTTGTTGCAATTGAAATTGAACTGGTGGACCAGGATGAGCGGGAATATATGCTCAAAAAGGCCATTACCCATCTCAAGGAACAATACGACTATATTCTTATTGACTGTGCCCCTTCTCTGGGCCTTTTGACTTTAAATGCCCTAACCGCTGCCGACTCTGTGATCATCCCAATACAGTGCGAATACTTTGCGCTGGAAGGATTGGGCAAATTGCTTAACACCATAAAAAGTGTACAGAAGATCCATAACAAAAATCTGGATATAGAAGGCCTGTTATTAACCATGTATGATTCGCGTTTAAGGCTCTCAAACCAGGTGGTTGAAGAGGTGCAAAAGCATTTTAATGAAATGGTATTTACCACAATCATTCAGCGTAATGTGCGTTTAAGTGAGGCGCCAAGTTATGGCGAAAGCATTATTAATTATGATGCCGCAAGTAAGGGTGCCACCAATTATTTAAGCCTGGCACACGAAATTATAAAGAAAAACACATAAACGATGGCGAAAGCTACCAAGAAACAAGCATTGGGACGCGGACTTTCAGCATTGCTGAAGGATCCGGATCATGATATAAAATCTGCTGAAGACAAGAATGCCGATAAACTGGTTGGACATATAGTAGAATTGGAACTTACTTCTATTGAAGTAAACCCATTCCAGCCCAGGACCAGCTTTAATGAGGAATCCTTACGCGAGCTTGCCTCCTCGATCAAGGAATTAGGGGTAATACAGCCAATTACGGTAAGAAAGCTTGACTTTAATAAATTCCAGCTGGTATCTGGTGAAAGAAGGTTCAGGGCTTCCAAACTTATTGGCCTTGAAACCATTCCTGCCTATATACGAATTGCCAATGACCAGGAATCCCTGGAAATGGCTTTGGTTGAGAATATTCAACGCCAGGACCTTGATCCTATTGAGATCTCCCTTTCCTACCAGCGACTTATCGATGAGATAAATCTCACCCAGGAACAGTTGAGTGAACGCGTGGGAAAGAACAGGTCTACCATTGCCAATTATTTGCGCTTATTAAAACTTGATCCTATAGTACAAACCGGAATGAGGGATGGTTTTCTATCGATGGGCCATGGAAGGGCATTGATCAATATTGAAGACCCCCAAATGCAACTCGACATTTATGAGCGCATTCTTGAAAGGTCACTTTCAGTAAGGGATACAGAGAAACTTGTGAGAGAATTAAATGGTGACGATGCTGCAAAACCCGCTAAAAAAGCCAAGGCGCTTCCTACTGAATTTAAAAAAGGAATCAGAGAGTTTTCAGATTATCTGGGTGCCAAAGTTGATATAAAAGTAGCCGGCAAAGGAAAAGGAAAACTTATTATCCCCTTTAATAGTGAAGAGGATTATAACAGGATAAAAAAATTAATTCAGGGTGAGTCTTAAACAAATTATTGCAGTAATATCGCTGTTACTGCTACCCGGCTATATGGTTGCACAGGAGGATAGCCTTAGTGTAAGCGTGGCCGAAAAAATAATTGTTGAAGAAGAATCCAGGGATTATAAACCATATGACCCTCTTGCCCCTGCCCGGGCAGCTTTTTTCTCGGCTGTATTGCCGGGCCTGGGACAGGCCTATAACGGGAAATACTGGAAGATCCCCATTGCTTATGGAGGCCTTGGTGTGGGAGTTTATTTTTATTTGAAAAATGACGAACAGTATGATCGTTACCGTTCTATATACAAAAGACGCCTTGCGGGGTTTACTGATGACGAATTCATCACCCCTACTGGTACCCAACGGGTTACCAATGACGGATTAATTCGTGCACAGCGTTTCTACCAGCGAAATAAAGAGATCTCCATTCTTGTAATCGTGGGAGTGTATGCCCTTAATATCATTGATGCCAACGTAGATGCACATTTACAACAATTCAATGTAAGTGAAGATCTCTCACTGAGACCCTCCATGAATTTTAATGAATTTACCGGAAAGACAGGTTATGGGCTTTCTTTAAATTATAATTTTTAGAACAAAAGAAACTGTGCACAAGGAATGTATACTGAAATTGTTCTTTAATACTTATTTAAAAAAATGAAAATAGCACTTTTAGGCTACGGGAAAATGGGAAAGACCATTGAAAGAATAGCCATAGATCGCGGTCATGAAATTGTTCTGAAAATTAGCGATAATATCGCGGCCTATGACCTAAGCCTGGCTGATGTTGCAATAGACTTTAGCATTCCCACTGCAGCGCTTAATAATATTATTACCTGTTGCAAAAACGGGCTTCCGGTAATAAGCGGCACCACAGGCTGGCTAAAAGATTACGAAAAAGCAGTAAAGGTTTGTGAACAAGAAGATTCGGCACTTTTATATGCTTCAAATTTCAGTATTGGGGTGAACTTGTTTTTTGACCTTAACCAGAAGCTTGCGAAACTTATGCAGCCATTTAAAGAATATGCCGTGGCAATTGAAGAAATTCACCATACCCAGAAACTGGATGCCCCCAGCGGAACCGCTATAAGTCTGGCCGACCAAATTGTAGCCAATTCTTCCCTTACCGGCTGGAAAGCTGAGCAAGCTGAAAAAAATGAGATCCCCGTATATTCCAAGCGTATTGATGAAGTTCCGGGAACGCATACGGTTTCCTATGCTTCCAGGGTAGATACCATTGAGATCAAACATACCGCGCATTCCCGGGAAGGATTTGCCTTGGGAGCAGTTATCGCCGCGGAATGGATCAAGGACAAGAAAGGTGTTTTCACCATGAAAGACGTGCTTTCAGGATTAAAATAAATAATTTGTAACGGTAGAGCATTGTTTCATACCAATACCAGTAAATAGTTTACTATGACAATTACCCAATGGCTTCTGTTTTTCTTAGTAGTGCAAATTATCCATTTTCTTGGAACCTGGAGACTTTATGTAAAAGCCGGCCGTAAAGCCTGGGAAGCCGCGGTTCCTGTTTACAACGCGGTGGTTTTAATGAAGATCATTAACCGTCCCTGGTGGTGGGTGATCCTGTTATTCATTCCAATTGTAAACTTAATTATGTTCCCGGTAGTTTGGGTGGAAACTATTAGAAGTTTTGGCAGGAATAGTTCCATGGATACCTTTCTTGTACTCATAACCTTCGGCTTATATATTTTTTATATAAACTACTTCACAGATGCTACTTATATTGCAGACCGCAGCTTAAAACCGGGCACCGCCGTTGGAGAATGGGTAAGTTCAATCCTGTTTGCCATTATTGCTGCCACGCTGGTTCACACCTATCTTATTCAGCCTTTTACAATCCCTACATCATCTTTGGAAAAAACACTGCTGGTGGGTGATTTCCTCTTTGTTAGCAAATTTCATTACGGGGCGCGCACACCTTTAACGGCTGTTGCTTTCCCTATGGTTCATGACACAATACCTGTGTTAAACGTAAAGTCATACCTGGAAAAACCCCAGATCCCATATTTCAGGCTTCCCGGCTTTCAGGAGATTGAAAGAACAGATATTGTAGTGTTCAACTGGCCTGTAGATACTATGATGAATATGTATTATACAGATAAGCACTACTATAAACCCATAGACAAAAAAACCAATTATGTAAAGCGTGCGGTTGGTATTCCGGGAGATTCCCTTGAGATCATTAACGGAAAGATCCATATTAACTCCCAGCCGTTACAGCTGCCAGACAGAGCCAAACTCCAGTATTCTTACCAGGGAACAACCAAAGGACAACCTTTTCATCCTTATAACCTCTATGAGCGTTATGATGTTACAGATTATGTGCCCTATCATGCTGAATCAAGAACTTTCAGGATCAACCTGACGGAAGAAGCTTTTGAGCGATTTAAAAATCATCCCAATGTTGAAACCATTGCAAGAGTGGTAGATTCTTCCAGTGTTGCAGATACCCAGCTATTCCCTCAAAAAGGAGATCATCATTGGAACAACGATAATATGGGCCCTATTTTCATTCCGAAGAAAGGTGTTACCACCCCGCTTAATTCCAAAAATATAGAATTATATAAAAGGATCATTGAAGTGTATGAGGGGTCTGAAATGGATTTTGACAATAAGGTAAGCGTTAATGGCACCCAGGTTTTGCTAAACGGCCAGGCTACCGACTCTTATACCTTTCAACAGGATTATTACTGGATGATGGGAGATAACAGGCATAACAGCCTTGACAGCCGTTATTTTGGCTTTGTTCCGGAAAATCATATAGTTGGAAAACCTGTGTTTATCTGGATGAGCTGGGATGCCAATGGTGATGGTTTTATTAACAAGGTGCGCTGGGATAGATTATTCACCACAGTGGGCGGCCCCGGAGACCCGGTTTCATATTTACCCTATTTTCTTATTGTGGTTATAATACTTGTAGCCTTTAACTTTTTCAAGAAAAGAAGAGAATCCTAAGATTGCTGTAAGATGGAGGAAATTTTATTACATCTCCCCTATTTTGGGCCAGTTTCACATTTTAAAGAAATTGTAAAACCGGCCACCATATGGTTTGAAAATGAGGATAATTATCAAAAACAAACCTATCGCAACCGTACCTATATATATGGTGCCAATGGGAAACTTCTTTTGAATATTCCCGTGAAGCATTTGAATGCTCCGGGAGTAAAGCTGCATCAAAAATATAAGGATGTAAAAATTGAAAATGATTTTAAATGGCAGCAACTCCACTGGAAATCTTTAAAATCTGCTTACCAGACCTCCCCTTTCTTTGAATATTATGAAGATGATTTCGCCCCTCTTTTCCATGGAAAAGAAGATTTTTTAATGGAATTTAATTATAAGTGTTTTGATCTGGTATGTGAAAGCTTACAGATAACTGTGGATTATAAAAAGACTGTGGAATACTTTAGAGACCCCGCCGGAATTATAGACAGAAGGGATCTTATAAACGCCAAAAAATCGAGGGAAGTACCGGAATATATCCAGGTTTTTCAGGATAAAAAAGGCTTTATACAGGATTTGAGCATTCTGGACCTTTTATTCAACGAGGGGCCAAACGCAGTAAATTATCTTCGGGAAATGTAGCGTCCTACCAGTTTAGACGGGCCATTAAGGGAAAGTGATCTGAATAATCTACCGGAAATACTTCAAAAGAATTAATAGGGATGGAGTTTTCTATAAAAAGAAAATCTATTCTCAAAGGGAAATAGTTAAGGTTGAACGTTCTGGCAAAACCGCTCCCAGCCAACAGGAACGCATCCTGAAAGCGCTCTCCCTTTATATAGCGATAAATGTAGGAGAATGCCGTATTATTAAAATCGCCAAGCACCAGGGTCTTATAAGGGGATTCATCTATAGCTTCTTTTAATATTTTCGCCTGGTCTTGCTGGAGTTTAAAACCATACCCTATTCTTCCAATGAGTTGTTTAGAATCGGCATCCTTAATATCCTGCAGTCCCGGTTTTATGTTAAGTGATTGAAAATGCACGTTGAAGATGCGCAGGGTATCTTCATTTTTAACAATGTCTATAAAAATAGAGTTGTTATTCCCGTCTTCGGGAAAGTCCAGGGATTGTTTATTCACTATAGGATATTTTGAAAATATCGCCATTCCAAATTCGCTTCCCTTATCCTTCAGTTTTATATAGCTGTGAGGAAATTCTTTAAACTTCCCGGTTTCGCCAATATAATGTTCCTGGGTCACAAGGATATCCGGATCCTGCTCATTCACAAATGTCTGGATCTTTTCGGGGATCAAGGGGTCATCTACCCATTTATAAGCATTGAACATCCTCACATTGTAACTCATTACACTAAGTTCATTTGTGGTGCTTTCATTTTTTTTCCCAATTTGAAACCAGGCGACAACATAATTATAGCCTGCGGCAAGAATAATAAGGGAAAGTAAAAAATGACGTTTCAGTCTTAATAACCAGAAAATAAGAAAAAGCACATTCCCCAAAATAAGCAGCGGTACCCCGAGGCTTAATACTGAAAGTAAGGGGAAATTTGAGGGTGGGATGTGTGGTAATAAATAGGATAATAGCAATGCGAAGGCAAGCAGCGAATTAAGTAGGAATAGAAACTTGTCCAGAAACTTCAATTTCTTCATTTAATTTTCTTTTCCGGCGTCAAACAAAAAATCCTTCTCCTGTTTGGTGAGGCTGTCATAACCACTTTTGCTTATTTTATCCAGAATGGCATCTATCTTTTGCTGCTTTTCATTCTTGGAGATCTTGCCGGCCGAAGGCGCCACAGGGGAACCACCCGCTTTTTTATAAACCGTTCTCATAGTAGATTTAGGTTTCTTTTGGGCTTCAAAAAGAGAAAGGAAACCACTTGTCAATTTTTCAAAACCACTGCCAATGTCATTTCCTTTTCCAAGCTGGTTCGCATAAACATATCCAAACAATGCGCCTCCTAAATGAGCAAGATGCCCGCCGGAATTGCTAATTGGTATCTGTATTATATCCAGAAGAACAAGAAAAGCGGCGATATACCAGAATTTTATACTCCCCAGGAACAATAGCCTGATCCTTAAATGAGGAACATGAGTAGCAATACCCACCAGAACTGCCATTACCCCGGCCGAAGCCCCAAGTAAATAGGACCTTCCCGTAGACTGGAATGCTGGAAACAGGTTATAGCTTAACATATAGATAAGCGCGCCGGTAATAACCCCTAAAAAATAAAAGTTGAGCAGTTTCTTTGCTGAAAAATAAGTAAGAAAATAAATACCCGCATAATAGAGTATTAGCATATTGGAAAGAATATGCCATATCCCCGAATGAAGGAAAGAATAGGTGATTATAGACCAGGGCTTGAAGATATATTCTCCCGGCTCCTTAGGAAATACAAACCACTCCAGTAAAAAATCTGAAGGCCATTGGAAAAGGAAAGCAATTGTTTTGGCAAGATAAAAAAGTATAAAGAACAGGACGTTAAGCCCAATGAGCTTCTCAACAACTGTAGCTGTCTGTAATTTATAACGAAATTTATCTGCCGGTCCCATTAATCCCACCTGTTTTCATTAAACTGATTCTTTTTCCAGTACCACATCATAATAAAGCCGAACAAAGCTCCCCCAACGTGGGCAAAATGCGCGATTCCGCCGCCAAATAAAGAGTACCCGGTGAGTCCGGAGAACAGGTCTATAGCGATGAGAACCGGGATAAATATCTTTGCTTTAATAGGTACCGGAACGAATATTAAAAATAGTGCGACATTTGGAAATAACATACCAAAAGCGACTAAAATTCCATAAATAGCTCCAGATGCTCCCACGGCGGGCGTATTAAAAGAAATATACATACTTTCAAGGGTTTCCCGGGAAACAGAATCCAGGATAGCAGTAGAATATTGGCCTGTATTGAGCAGTTGTCTAATACTTTCAGGATTCATTCCGGCTTCAACCAGCGCATTGTATCCAGATTGTACGTGGTAATAATTTACCAGTGAGTGAATAATAGCAGCTCCAATTCCGCAGGAAAAATAGAAGAAAAGAAATTTTTTCTGGCCAAGCATTTGTTCAATGGGGCTTCCAAAAGCCCATAAGGCATACATATTAAAGAGAATGTGCATAAAACTCCCATGCATGAACATATGGGTAAGTATCTGCCAAATTCCAAAATTGTCATTTTGAAAAAACCACAAAGAGAATAATTTATACGTGTATTCTCCAACCGTAAGCGTACCTACAAAAAATATAACATTAATGATTAAAAGTACCTTTACGGTATCTGTCATTCTTCCCATTTACATGAATTTTTTTTCTATTTCTTCTACCGGCAAGGTAATAAAAACAGGTTTGTTTGAAGGGGTTAAAGTTGGCTCTTTACAGGCAAATAAACCATTTACAATATGTTGCTGCTCTGTAGGATTGAGTAGGTTTCCGGATTTTACGGCCATACTCTTTGCCAGGGATTTTGCCAAAAGGTCTGTTTGTGAGAAATTATTACCCGGCACCTCATTTTCAAAATCGGCCAGCAATTGTTCCAGCAGCATTTCAACCTCACTTTCTGAAACCGTAGTAGGAATTCCTGAAATTTCTATGGAATCTTTTCTTATTTCAGAAAATATAAAACCTGTATTCTCCAGGGCATCCTTGATCCCTTTTAACAAACGGATTTCATTTTGGCTGAATTGCAATTGCAACGGAAACAATAACTGCTGGCTTACCGCTGCGTGAACGGTAATACTTTTAAGCAGTTCTTCATATAAGATGCGGGTATGTGCACGGTGCTGGTCTATAACCAGCATCCCGTTCTTTAAGGTGGAAATGATGAATTTTTTGTTAAGCTGAAACGTGGAGTGCTGCGATTCCTCACTTTTGGAAGCTCCAAACAGGTTTCCGGTTACTTCCTCACTCTCAAATTCAATTTGCCGCAACTCTTCACTATTTTCCGGCTGTTCTGTATTTAAACCGGTATACAGGCTTTCCCAGCTGGGTGTTTCTCTTCTAAAAGAAGGGGAAAAACTCCTGCCCCGGTTTTGTTCTTCCTTAAATGGATTAAAATTACGGTCTACTTCTACCTTTGGGGTAGTAGCCTGCTTATTTTCATAATTATAAGGCGTATCCATGGTGGGATCCCTGTCAAAATCAAGGATGGGTGCAACGTTAAACTGGCCAAGGCTGTGTTTTATCGCACTTCGCATGATGGCATATAAGGCATGCTCGTCATCGAATTTAATCTCGGTCTTGGTGGGGTGAATGTTAATATCAATGCTTTTTGGATCAACCTTTAAGTATAAAAAGTAACTGGGAAAAGCATTATCTTTTAACAAACCTTCAAACGCGGCCGTAACGGCATGATTCAAATATGGGCTTTTTATAAACCTGTCATTTACAAAGAAAAACTGTTCCCCGCGGGTACGCTTTGCAAACTGGGGTTTCCCCACGAATCCCGAAATGGTCAAGATCTCTGTTTCCTCATTTACCGGTACCAGTTTTTCATTGGTCTTTCCACCAAAAATATTGGTGATCCTTTGCCTGTAATTGGCCGAGGGCAGCTGAAACAGCTCCCCGGTATTATGCACCAGGGTAAAGGTAATATTTGGATGAGCCAGGGCTACCCGTTGGAATTCGTCAACAATATGGCGGGTTTCAACGGTGTCAGATTTCAGAAAATTTCTTCTGGCGGGTATATTATAAAAAAGGTTTTTTACCGTAAGGGAAGTGCCGGTTGCTGTGGTGCAGGGTTCCTGTGCCACCACCTGGCTTCCTTCTATCTTTATACATGTGCCAATTTCATCACCTTCACGTTTTGTCTTAAGTTCCACGTGTGCAATAGCTGCAATAGAGGCCAGGGCTTCCCCACGGAAACCTTTGGTTTGTAGTTGAAAAAGATCTTCAGCAGTTTTTATTTTCGAAGTTGCGTGCCTTTCAAAGCTTAAACGCGCATCTGTAATGCTCATTCCTACGCCGTCATCAACCACCTTTATAAGGATCTTTCCTGCTTCTTTAATAAAGACCTGGATGTTCCGGGCTTTGGCATCAATGGCATTTTCCAGCAATTCCTTAATTACAGAGGCAGGCCTTTGTACCACTTCGCCCGCAGCAATTTGATTGGCCACATGGTCCGGCAACAAATGGATAACATCACTCATGAAGGATTAATTCGAGAAGATAGATAAATCAAAGTCCAATATCCATAAAACTATGAGCACGAGGATAAGGATAATTATGATCACCCGTTTATTAAGTTCCCTGTTCCCGCGGTTTCGGCTGGAATTTCGGGCATCGGCCCACTGGGAGCCAAAATCAATGGCATTTGTGGTATTCCTGTATTTATTGAATTTGGAATCAAACTCATACAAATTCCCTGAATCTTTGCCCTTATAATAACGTGGAGTGTAATTATAACGGGAATTCTTGCGGAGTTTTAAAAAATTGGCTTTCAAATGGATTGCTTTACAGATGTTCAAATTTACTTAAAAAGCCTCACAAAATAAAGCCTGATCAAGCAAAATACCTGGCGCAAGAATAATGCCGAAGAAAGGCTAGAAACGGGCGTCTTTTCTTAACTGGGCCATTTTAATAGCCGTGATACCGGCCTCAGCTCCTTTATTGCCGTGCTTCCCGCCAGATCTGTCTATGGCCTGTTGCATATTTTGATCTGTGAGCACACAAAAGATAACAGGAATATCGTGATTCACATTCAAATCTTTTATCCCCTGGGTTACCCCCTGGCACACAAAATCAAAATGTTTGGTCTCCCCTTCTATCACGCTTCCTATGGCAATAATAGCATCAAGCATATCAAAGCTTTCCTGCATTTTTTTACAGCCATAAACTAATTCAAAGCTCCCGGGAACGTTCCAGCGTACAATGTTTTCATTGATCACGCCATTTTCCTTAAGGGCATCAAAAGCTCCCTGGAATAACCCTTCGGTTATATTTTCATTCCATTCAGATACTACAAGACCAAACCGGAATTCCTTAGCATTAGGAACCCGGTTTTTGTCATATTCTGAAAGATTTTTACCCTCGGTAGCCATACTTATTTCATTGCCTGGGCACGTCCTAAATAGACAGGTACCTGCTCAGCTTCAGGAGTGGTTGAATACTCATCCTTTATCCTGTTCAAATATTTTACAGCCTGCTCTCCTTTACCTACCTGAATAGCAGTAATAGCACCCTTGATAAGGGCTTTGGGTGTCGTAAAGCTGTTAGACCTCATTTCGGCAGCCTTATCGTAAAAGTTAAGGGCTTCTTCAGGCTGGTTTAACTGCAGAAAAGCGTCACCAATTCCAATACTTGCCAATGGCGCAAGGATCTCATCATCACTCTTAAAATCCTCAAGATAGGTGATGGCATCCTGGTATTTGTTGGTATGTAAGTAGGCAAAACCCGCATAATAGTTTGCAAGATTCGCTGCATTGGTACTGCTGTAATCTTCTATGATATCAAGGAAACCATATTTTCCTTCTCCCCCGGTAAGGGCCATATTATATAATGAATCGCTTTGGGCACCAGAGGTAGCAAGAGCATTATCAAAATATTCCTGAGCCTGGAACATTTCGTTTGCAGCTTCCTTCTCCTTTGGCTCCTGGATAAAACGCTGGTAGCCCAGGAATCCAAGGACCACAACCGCCGCAAGACCTACAATAATGTAGATGTATTTTTGATTACTTGCAACCCATTCTTCGGTTTTATTGGCACCCTCATCCAGGGTGTTGAAAACTTCAGCTGTTGTAGATTGTTCCTCTACATGTTTTTGTTGCTCGTCTTTCGTTGATGGTTTATGTCCTTTTTTCTTGTAAGTCGCCATAAAATCTGTTTAATGAGTCGCAAAAATAAAATTTTAATCTTAATATAAAGGGAAAAATATTCTAATTTTTTTAATATTTCATTATGATTATTTTACCTTTACATCAAAGCACATATTAATTCAAAAAGCTGATTTTCAGCAATTTATGTATTTAAAATCCCTTTCCCTTGTTAATTATAAAAATTTTGATTCGGCTTCATTTGATTTTGATGCTAAAATAAACTGTTTGGTAGGCCATAACGGGGTGGGAAAAACTAATGTCCTGGACAGCATCTATCACCTTTCATTTGGAAAAAGCTATTTTAATCCAGTCACGAGCCAGAATATAAACCACCAAGCCGAATTTTTTGTGATTGAAGGAAATCTTGAAAAAAACCAGCGCGAAGAACATATCCTGGTTAGTGCCAAACGGGGCCAATCTAAAGTTATAAAACGGAACAACAAACCTTACGAGAGATTTAGCGAACACATTGGGTTTATTCCGGCAGTGATGATCTCCCCAGGAGACCGTGACCTCATCCTGGAAGGCAGTGAGACCAGAAGGAAATTTATTGATGGGGTGATCTCTCAAAGCGATCAAAAATATCTTAACGCGCTTATTCTATATAATAAGGTGGTTGCGCAAAGAAATGCCCTCCTAAAATTCTTTGCGGCCAATTCAAAATTTGACCGTGATACCCTTGAGATATATAACAGCCAGATGCAGGAATATGGCAATATACTGTTTGAAGGTAGAACAGCTTTTCTACAGGAGTTTATCCCAATTTTTGATAAAAGGTATGCCGAGATCACCAACAGTAATGAAAAGGTAAGTCTTCAATACAAAAGCCAGTTACAGGAAAAACCCCTTCATATTTTGCTGGAAGAGAACCTGCAGAAAGATATGGTGCTTCAATATACAACGGTGGGACTTCATAAGGATGACCTGAGTTTTGAGATTGACGGGCATCCCATTAAAAAGTTTGGATCGCAGGGCCAGCAAAAGTCCTTTTTAATCGCCTTAAAACTTGCCCAGTTCGATTTTATAAAAAAGATCAATAAAGCCAGCCCCATTTTATTACTGGATGATATTTTTGACAAACTGGATGAACAACGCGTCGCTCATATAGTAGCTTTGGTAGCAGGTAACGAGTTGGGACAAATTTTTATAAGTGATACCCACGCAGAGCGCACTGAGAAAGTGGTAAAAGAAAGCAACCAAACTTATAAAATATTTAAATTATGACAGGCGCATATGAGAGATTCGATACATACAACGTTGAACCGGCCTGCCGGCATGAAGGGATATGCGAATTACTCCGATAGCTAACGGGAGAACAATAAAAAAATGAAAATCAACATATGAAACAACTTATCCAAACCCTGGTTATAATCCTGGTTTTAACCGGATGCCAAAGTCAAAAACCCGAACAGCAACTAAAACATCTCGAAGGTTACTGGGAAATAAAACGGGTAGAAATATTGCCAGATTCAGTAAGAGAATATAAATACAATGAAACAGTAGATTTCTTCGACCTTACCGGAAAAGAAGGAGTAAGGAAAAAAGTAAGGCCACAATTGGACGGGACTTTTCAGGTAACCGAAGATTCAGAAAACATTAAAATAATCATTGAAGATAATGAGCTCTTTATATATTACACAACACCTTTCGACACCTGGAAGGAAAGGGTGATATTTGCAGAAGAAAACGAATTAAAAATAGAGAATGAAGATGGAATGATCTATCATTATACAAGATACTCCCCATTAAATATAGACAGCGAAGAAACTTATGAAAAGGAATAATGAAAATTTAAAGTTAAGCGAAGCCTTACAGGATTTCGTGTCCAAAAACAAACTTCAAACAGGCCTGGACAAAGTAAATGCCCGTGACGTATGGAACGAGCAAATGGGCCCGGCAATAGAAAAATATACCACCTCTCTTAAACTGGATGGAAGCACTTTATATGTGCAGTTAAGTTCTTCAGTACTTCGGGAAGAACTAAGCTACGGCAAGGAAAAGATAGTACGCCTGTTAAATGAAGCTTTGGGCAAAGACCTAATTAATAAGATCGTTCTCAGGTAGTACCTATATTAAGTTAAATAGAAAAGCCCGCTCCTTGAAAAAGAAACGGGCTTTTTTATTCTGAATATGTTCTCTAGAACATCTCTCTACCTGAAAAATGGAAAGCAGCTTCTATTGCCGCGTTTTCCTCGCTATCACTTCCATGAACTGCATTTTCTCCTACAGATGTTGCAAATTTCTTTCTTATGGTACCTTCAGCAGCTTCAGCAGGATTTGTAGCCCCAATTAAAGTCCTGAAATCTTCAACTGCATTTTCTTTTTCAAGAACAGCAGCAACAATAGGACCACGGGTCATAAATTCTACCAATTCCCCAAAGAACGGGCGTTCGTTATGAACAGCATAAAAAGTCTCCGCATCGTGCTTAGTCATTTGGGTTAATTTCATCGCTACAATTCTAAAGCCGGAAGCGTTGATTTGTTCAAGGATCCCACCAATGTGTCCTTTCTCAACCGCATCGGGTTTAAGCATTGTAAAAGTTCTATTCTCTGCCATAATATGGTTTTTAAATTTTTTGCAAAACTACATAATTCAATTCTTTATACAAGCCTACTTCCGGCTTTTTCCATTTATTTATATTTTTCCAAATGCTCCTGTTGTAAAATATTTTCCTTTCCCCGCATTTCCATGCGTATGGATCTGGAATCAAAGTCTATAAACAATAATCCGAAACTTAGATCACTCACTACCTCCCCGGTCCTGTATTGGTTTGGTTCTCCCGTAAAACCGGTATAGGTATGGGTAAGGCCGCTGGAAGTAAAATCTACCAATGCATACTTCAACCCTTTTACCTGCTTTCGGGAGAATTCTGAAATATGGCGATCGCCAGTGAGTATCACGACATTTTGTGCTCCTGAGGATGCGATAAGATCTTCTAATTTTACCACTTCCAACGGGAAGTTACCCCAGGTTTCGAAGCCATGCTCTGCGGCTAGGATCTGAATACTGCTTACCAGAATATTAAAATCGGCCCTGCTATCTTTTAATTCCTGTTCCAGCCACGTCCATTGCGCCTCTCCAAGGATTGTTCCCTCAGGGTCGGGCTCATAACGTTTCCCGGGGGTTTCACTCATTGTAAGGTCTGACCGGAAGTAGCGGGTATCTAATACTATAACTTTTACACTTCCTTTTGGGGTGGTGTAAAGTTTACTATGGTAAACCCCTTCCCTTTCCCGGCGGAGATCATTTACAGGTACATCCAGGAAATCCAGGAATTTTTGCTGACTCTCTTTTTTAAATTCCCAGTTGGTGCCTCCATTATTCTGGCCGTAATCATGGTCATCCCAGGTTGCAAGTATTTCTGTAGATGCCAGTAATTTTTGGTAGCCTGCATTTGCCTTCTGGGTCTCATAATCATTTTCCAGCTGCTGCATATCGGCTGTATCGGCATAAACATTATCACCTCCCCAAATAAACAAATCGGGATTGTTTTCAACGATCGATTCCCACAGGGGTTGTGGCAGGTCTTGCCTGTTACAACTTCCAAAGGCGATAATAAAGTCTGAAGATTTGGATGGAGCGTCAACAGAAGTTTTTTCATTTATAATTCCCTCCTGTTTCTCTGCAGGTTTCGAGGTTCCGCAGGAATTCACCAATAAAAATAGCAGCGATAAGCGTAAAATTTGTTTCATTTGTGCAAAGTTATAAGAACCCCTAAATTAAGAAATCAGTTTATAGCAAAATGTTATTAAATTGTATCTTTACCCCTTATTATGATAGAACAAAGTATTTTAGAAATAACTTCGGCTCTTTCCAGAGCCAATAAAATAGTTGTAGTTCCCCATAAGGGCCCGGATGGCGATGCAATAGGCTCCAGTCTTGGGATATACCATTTTTTAAAAGACAAAGGTCATGAGGTAACGGTGATTGCACCTAATGATTTTCCGCAGTTTTTAAAATGGCTTCCGGGGAGCGAAGACATACTAATTTACGAGAATCAAAAAGATCATTGTGATCAATTGATAGATGCTGCCGAAATTGTTTTTACCCTGGACTTTAATATGCTGGAAAGATCTGGTGATATGGAAGTTCCTTTGAGAGAAACACAGGCTACTTTCATCATGATAGATCATCACCCCGAACCATCAGATTATGCAGATCATACCTATAGTGATGCTACTATGAGTTCTACCTGCCAGATGGTTTATAAGTTTATTCAAAAATTACGGGCTGTTAAACAAATAACCCCCAGTATTGCCACCTGTTTATACACGGGTATAATGACCGATACTGGTTCATTCAGGTACCGTTCAACCTCTGCCGAAACCCATATGGTAATTGCAGATCTTATTGAAAAAGGCGCCGATAATACTACTATCCATCAAAATGTATATGATACTTTTTCTCAAAACAGGTTACAGTTATTAGGGGTGGCACTTCAAAACCTGAGAGTTAATAAGGAATTAAGAACAGCTTACATTACCCTTTCACAAGAAGAACTGGACCGTTATAATTTTCAGAAGGGTGACACCGAAGGTTTTGTAAATTATGGCCTTGCACTGGAAGGTGTAATTTTTGCGGTGATCTTTATAGAACATAAAGTTGAAGGCCTTATAAAAATGAGCCTGAGGTCTAAAGGAACATTTTCAGTAAATAAGTTTGCAAGAGCACATTTTCACGGGGGTGGGCATTTAAATGCAGCAGGAGGAAAAAGTAATTTATCCCTGGAAGACACTGTAACAAAATTCAATACCCTTCTTCCGGAATACAGAGAAGAGCTAGCGATATGAAAATTATAAAATTAATATTGATCCTTGTAATAGTTGGACTTTCGGGATGTAAATCCCCTGAAGCCAGAAGGCCGGTTACTCAATCTTCTGGTTCTTTCATAAATGAGTCCATAGAACGCAACCGGGAACTTGTAGCCCGTGAAGAGGCACAGATCCTTGAGATCATAGAAAGGGACACCCTTAATGATTACGTGGCCTCCAATTCAGGATTCTGGTACTATTATAATACAAAGACAACAGATTCTACAAATACCGAAACCCCGGAATTTGGAGATGTGGTACGCTTTGATTATGATATTAAGGAACTGGATGGGGATGTTATTTATGCGCAAGGGGAATTGCCCACAAAAAGATACGCTATGGACAAAGAAGATCTTTTTAACGGTCTTAGGGAGGGTCTTAAACTAATGAAAGAAGGAGAAGAAGTAACCTTTATATTTCCTTCTCATAAAGCTTTTGGATATTACGGCGATAAAAATAAAATAGGTACCAATGTGCCTATTATTACCCATGTAAAACTTCATTCAATAATTAACGAATCCAATAACAATCCTAATAATTAATATGAAAAAAGTAAATATTTTATTTGTTTGCGCCATCATTCTTGGCCTTGTAAGTTGTAAAGAGGAATATCCAGATCTTGAGGATGGAATCTATGCTGAATTCAATACCAACCAGGGAACATTTGTTGCCGAGCTTTACTATGAGCAAACACCAACCACTGTTGCTAATTTTGTATCCCTTGCCGAAGGTAAATCACATTCTGTCGTAGACAGTACCTATAAAGGAAAGAAGTTCTATGACGGATTATCATTTCACCGGGTAATAAAAGATTTTATGATCCAGGGAGGAGACCCAACAGGTACCGGTGGCGGAGACCCGGGTTATAGATTTCCTGATGAGATCGTAGATTCTTTAACCCATAATTCCAAAGGGTATTTATCAATGGCCAATGCTGGTCCCGGAACTAACGGAAGCCAGTTTTTTATAACTCTTGCAGAAACTCCATGGTTGGATGGAAGACACACGATTTTTGGCAAAATTGCAGAAGGCCAGGATGTGGTAGATAAAATAGGTCAAATGGAAACCGGCCCCCAGGACAGGCCTGTAAAAGAGGTGATTATTGAAAATGTAAATATTATACGTAAAGGAAAAGCTGCCAAAAATTTTGATGCCGCAGCGGTATTTGAAGACAGGCTGGCAAAGGTAAAAGCAGAGGAAGAAGAGCTTGCAAAACGCCAGGAAGCATCCAGAACAGAAAATGCTGCAAGATTCAGCTCCCTTGCTGAAGATGCCACCCAATTGGAAAGTGGCTTAAAAATACATACCCTTAAAAAAGGAGATGGGCCAAAACCTGCAATTACAGATATGGTTAAAGTATTGTATGAGGGCTATTTTGTAGACGGAACTCTTTTTGACACCAATGTGGAAGAGCTTGCAAAAGAATCGGGAGTCTTTAACCCGGGCAGAAAAGACCAGGGAGGTTACGGTCCTATGACTACTAAAATTGGCCCTGATGCTCAAATGATCCCAGGTTTTAAAGAAGGGCTTCAGAACATGAGCGTGGGTGATAAGGTGGTTTTATTTATTCCTTCCCATTTAGCCTATGGGCCGGGTGGTGCAGGAAATGTGATCCCTCCTAACTCTGATCTTATCTTTGTAATTGAAATGGCAGGTATTCAGGAATAATTGAACTTACCTTAAATACGAAAGCGGCTTTCCTTGAAGAAAGCCGCTTTTTTTATTCCTTATTTTCCCGCTTTGGGAAATTACTTTTTTAGTAGCTGAATAATTTTTAAATACCTCAATTCTTCTCGGGGATATTTTTCAAAATTTCCAGTACAAATTTCCAGTATTTTTGAGCTGAAGAAATGCTCGCCCGTTCATCCGGAGAATGCGCGCCGCGTATGGTAGGCCCAAAAGAGATCATATCCATTTCAGGGTAATGCTGCCCTATTATTCCACATTCCAGGCCGGCATGACATGCCGCTACATTCGCCTTTTCATTGTTCATTTTTTCGTACAACCCATCCAGCACTTTCAGAATATCTGAATTTCTGTTTGGAGCCCATCCGGGATAATCACCTGAAAGCTCCACTTCATAGCCCGCAAGTTCAAAAACGGCAGAAAGGCTGTTGGCTACATCATTTTTTGAAGATTCAACAGAGGAACGGGTAAGGCATTTTATAGTGATCCTGCCATCCTTCACCTCCACCTTCGCAATATTATTTGAGGTTTCCACAAGCCCTTCAATTTCAGGACTCATCCTGTAAACCCCATTATGGGCAGCATACACCGCTTTTAATAATTTATCCTGGGCCCCGGAATCCATTACTTTTGTGGGGATTTCGACAGAGGTTATCTCTATATTTAATTTTGGTTCCAGCGAGGAAAATTCAGCAGTGATCGCTTCTTTTTCTTCTTCCAATTCGGCTAATAAAACTTTTTCCTGTAATTCATCAACCACCACTATTGCTTCACTTTCCCGGGGTATTGCATTTCGCAATCCGCCACCATTTATCTCAGCTATCCTTAGTTCCAGGTTTTCTGAAACCCTGTAAAGCAGGCGGTTCATTAATTTATTGGCATTTCCAAGGCCTTTTATAATATCCATTCCGGAATGGCCACCCTGCAGTCCATTCACTGTGATTTTGAATGCACTTACACCTTCAGGGGTATTTTCGTTTTTGTAAGATCCTGCTGCAGTAATATCAACCCCTCCGGCGCACCCAATCCCAATTTCATCATCCTCTTCAGTATCGAGATTTAACAGGATCTCCCCGGTTAATAAACCGCCTTCAAGACCTTTTGCACCTGTCATTCCGGTTTCTTCATCTATAGTAAAAAGTGCTTCCAGTGCCGGGTGTTCAATACTGTCACTTTCCAAGATCGCCATAATGGTTGCCACTCCCAGGCCATTATCGGCTCCCAGGGTAGTCCCTTTGGCCCGCACCCAGTCTCCATCTACTTCCATTTCAATTCCCTGGGTGTCAAAATCAAAATTGGTATTATTGTTCTTTTGGTGAACCATGTCCAGGTGCGACTGCAGGACCACGGTTTTTTTATTTTCCATTCCTGGGGTGGCGGGTTTTCGTATGATCACATTTCCAACCCCGTCTACCATAGTTTCCAAATTGAGATCATTCCCAAATTTCTTCATGAATTCTATAACCCGCTCCTCTTTTTTGGAAGGACGGGGTACTTCATTAAGATCTGCAAATTTATTCCACAGGTTTTTTGGTTCCAGAGTTCTTATTTCTTCATTCATATAATTGTTATTAAGGTTTTTAGAAGGCATAACCTGATTGCCTGGTTCTTCCAGGACCTATTATGCCCAATTAATTTATCCTAATTGTGGTTTTCACGTTCGATTTAAAAACTGTGGTTGAATTTTTGATGAGATCCAAACCGGCAGTTGTTGCTTATTTTATGGTATCTTCACAAAGATATTGGTTATTAGTAAAGCAGGAAAATTTGTGAGTCTTTTATTAGTTTGTAATTTTAGCATGTGAAAAATAAGTCAGGACTCATTTTGGCAATCCTTCTCCCAATTCAATATATGGGTGTAAAGATCATTTCAGAATATCCCGAGTTCGTTGAGGATTACTACAGTACAGGAATTTATCCTGTTATTGCAAGGATAATGAGAACTTCCCTGGGGGTCTTACCTTTTTCCCTTGGAGACCTGTTATACACCTTTTTTATAATTTCGGTAATTAGATGGATTGCAATCAGGGTCAATACCAGGTTTAAAAATCCGCGGAAGTGGATCGTCCAGATATTTGCCCTCACCTCAATAATCTATGCCTGTTTTCATATCTTCTGGGGTTTCAACTATTACCGGCTTCCCCTCCATAAGACGCTTAAAATTAAAAATGATTATAATACAGAGGAGCTTATCATGCTTACTCAAACCCTTATAACCAAGTCTAATGAGATCCATTTTGAATTAACCGCCAATGATAGTCTACCCGTGCCTTATGATTTTAAGAAAGGGGATTTACTTAAAAAGACCATTGATGGTTTTGATCATGTGAGCAAAACTTATCCCAAGCTCACCTATGAAGGCAGAAGTTTAAAAAGATCGCTATATAGTATCCCGCTTACCTATATGGGTTTCAACGGATATTTGAATCCCCTTACAAGTGAAGCCCAGGTGAACACCCAGATAACCCGCTATAAGATCCCCACTACCGCAAGTCATGAAATTGGCCACCAGCTGGGTTTTGCCAAGGAAAACGAAGCCAATTTCATTGCCTGTCTTGCCACTATAAATCATCCAGATCTTTATTTCAGATATTCAGGGCTTACTTTTGCGCTTCGCTATTGTATAAATGAACTTTATGCCAGGGATAAGGAACAGGCCGATAAGCTTATGGCAACCGTAAATCCCGGGATACGGGAAAATTACCGGGAAGTTAGAGAGTTCTGGGAACGGCATCAAAATCCTTTTGAACCCATCTTTCAGTTTAGTTACAATAGTTTCCTCAAAGCCAATAATCAGCAGTCCGGGATGAAAAGTTACAGTTATGTAGTTGCTTTATTGGTAAATTATTATGATGATGTGGAAAATGCATTTTAAAATGTATTCCTTTTTATCAATTTTTTCTTAATTTCCAGCCTTGACTTATTTTATCTTCTAAAACCCTAATTTTTATGAAATTAAAAATGCTGTTGTTTGCCCTTCTTTTGACAGGGCTAAACCTTCATTCCCAGGATTATTTCCCCCAGAATGACGGTGTAAAATCGAAAAATTCCAATTACACGGTTTTTGAAAACGCGCGTATTCATGTAGATCCAAATACCATTATTGAGAATGGTATGTTTGCGGTGAAAGATGGAAAGATCACTGCTGTGGGAAAAACTATAAACATTCCTTCAAATAGTGTGCGCATTGACCTTGCAGGCAAAGAGGTATATCCATCTTTTATTGATATTTACAGTGAATTTGGTATTGCCAAACCCTCCAGGCTATCTGGCAATTCTAACCAGGCCCAATATGAAGCAAGCCGTGAGGGCTATTATTGGAACGACCATATTCGTCCTGAAACCAACGCGGTTGAACATTTAAATTTTAATATGGATGAAGCGGCCAAACTTCATAAAAATGGATTTGGGGTTGTCAATACCCATATGGCCGACGGAATAATTCGCGGCACCGGCGTTCTCCTGGCCCTAACTCCCGAAGTTACCGCAGGAGACAGAATACTTGCAGGCCGTTCTGCCCAATACCTTTCCTTTGAGAAAAGTGTTCAATCCCGTCAATCTTACCCAACTTCAATAATGGGTGCTATGGCATTATTACGTCAAAGTTATCTTGATGCCGACTGGTATTCCAAGGGGAATTCCCAAAATAAAGATCTTGCTCTGGAAGCTTTAAACCGAAACAAGAACCTGGTGCAGATATTTAAAACAACAAATCTTTTGGATGCCTTACGGGCAGATAAGATCGCAAATGAATTTGGGGTTAATTATGTGATCCTGGGAAGCGGCCATGAGTACGAAAGAATTGAAGAGGTAAAAAAATCTAATGCCACTTTCATTATTCCCCTGAATTTTCCTGATGTTTATGATGTACAGGATCCCTTTATGGCAAGTTATGTAAACCTACAGGATATGAAGCGCTGGAATCAGGCGCCTGCCAATTTGAAAATGCTTGCAGAGAATAATGTTCCTTTTGTAATTACCGCTTACAACCTAAAGGATGAAAAAAAGTTCAGGGAAAACCTGTTATTGGCAATTGAATTTGGTTTGGATAAAAAGGCCGCATTGGCAGCATTAACTACCGTTCCTGCTAAAACAATTGGACAGGAAAACAAACTGGGCGTTTTAAAAGAAGGTGCGTGGGCCAATTTCCTTGTCACCTCCGGCGATGTGTTTGACAAAGAAAGTGTGATCTATGAGAACTGGGTGCAGGGTAAAAGGAGCATTCTGGAAAATTTAAATACGGTTGACCTTGCAGGGAACTACGATCTAAAAGTGAGCGGTAATACCTATTCTTTAAAAATTACGGGAAAACCAACCGCGCCTAAAACCGAAGTAAAACAAGGTGATAAAAAAATAGAATCCAAAATCACTTATTCTGATGGGTGGATGAATTTACTTCTCACCTCTCCCGATTCTACAAAGAAAGAATTTACAAGGCTGGTAGCCAGGGTGCAACCTAAAGCTAAATCTATCACAGGAAAAGCAATTCAGCATAACGGCCAGGAAACCACATTTACTGCAGTGAGGACGAGTGATGTAGAAGATAAAAAACAGCCTTCCAAAAATGTGCGGGATGTTGTAAAGGTAACTTTTCCCAATATGGCATATGGATTTGATGCGCAGCCAAAACAGGAAAACATCCTTTTCAAAAATGCTACCGTATGGACCAATACCAATGAGGGCATCCTGGAAAATACAGATGTTTTGATCGCGAATGGAAAGATCTCGTGGGTTGGAAAGGGCCTTAATGCCGGAAATGCACGTGTTATAGATGCAACGGGAAAACACCTTACCTCAGGGATCATAGATGAACATACGCACATTGCCGCTTCGGCTATCAATGAAGCCGGCCACAATTCTACTGCTGAAGTTGCTATGGAAGATGTAGTAGATCCTACAGATATTAATATTTACCGAAATCTTGCCGGGGGTGTAACCGCGGTACAGTTGCTTCATGGATCGGCAAACCCAATAGGTGGCCGCTCGGCGATTCTTAAACTTAAATGGGGAGCCCCGGCCGAAGGAATGATCTTTAAGGAAGCTCCAAAATTCATAAAGTTCGCCCTTGGTGAGAATGTGAAGCAATCAAACCGGTCAAATGCCAACCGCTTCCCGCAATCAAGAATGGGGGTGGAACAGGTTTTCCTCGATTATTTTAGCCGGGCAAGAAATTATGAACAGGAAAAAAAGAACAATAAAAATTTCCGAAGAGACCTGGAAATGGAAACCCTTGTAGAAATACTGAATGGGGAGCGCTATGTTACCAGCCATTCCTATGTTCAAAGCGAGATCAATATGCTTATGAAAGTGGCAGAACAATTTGATTTCAGGATCAATACATTTACTCATATACTGGAAGGCTATAAAGTGGCAGATAAAATGAAAGAGCACGGGGTTGGTGCTTCTACATTTTCTGACTGGTGGGCTTATAAATACGAGGTAAATGATGCAATTCCATATAATGCGGCTATTCTGCATGAGGCAGGTGTGACAGTGGCTATAAATAGTGATGACAGTGAAATGAGCCGAAGACTTAACCAGGAAGCTGCAAAATCTATGAAATATGGTGGGATCACCGAAGAAGAGGCCTGGAAATTTGTAACCCTTAACCCGGCAAAATTGATGCATATAGATCAATATGTGGGAAGCGTGGAGGCAGGAAAACATGCAGATGTTGTTTTATGGTCCGGTCACCCCCTATCGGTTTATTCCAATGCAGAGAAAACACTGGTAGAAGGTGTGGTTTATTTTGACCTGGACCGCGATGAAAAATTAAGGGAGGAAATGGCCAAACAAAAAAATCTTTTGACCACCCAAATGCTGGAAGCCAAAAATGGAGGGGCCCCTTCAAAACCTGTGAGTCCAAAAGAAGAACAGCATATTCACTGCAATACACTGGAAATACATTAAATTAAAAGAGATGAAAAATTTATATATCACAATATTGGCCGCCCTTACCTGCTTTTCAGGAATTGTGGCGCAGCAAACTCCGGCGCCAAAACAATCCCGGGCGGTTACAATCGTTGGGGCCAAAGCGCATTTGGGAAATGGAGAGGTAATAGAAAACAGTCTGATAATTTTTGAAGACGGCAAGATCACCCAGGTGATGGATGCCCTTACCACCAAGATGCAATATCGCGGCGAGATAATTAATGCTGAAGGAAAACACGTTTATCCAGGATTCATTGCCCCTAATTCTACGCTGGGATTGGTAGAAATATCATCTGTAAGAGCTACAGATGATGAGCAGGAGATTGGAGAAATTTTGCCACATATAAGAAGTCTTATTGCCTATAATGCCGAGAGCAAGATTGTTGAAAGCATGCGTCCTAATGGGGTTCTCATAGGCCAGATCACTCCGCGGGGCGGGACCATCTCGGGAACTTCCTCCATTGTTCAATTTGATGCCTGGAACTGGGAAGATGCAGTAATTAAGGAAGATGACGGGCTACACATCAACTGGCCCGTTACATTCACCCGCGGGAGATGGTGGGAAGGTGAAACAGGGATGAAAGCCAATAAAGAGTATGCCGAACAGGTTATGAATTTAGCCAGATTTTTTCAAAACTCTAAAGCTTATTTGGCCGGAGATCAAAAGCAGGTACACCTGCCATTTGGTGCTATGGAAACCGTATTTACAGGTAAAAAGAAGGTTTTTGTACACGTAAATGGGGAAAAAGAAATTTTGGATGTACTGCAATTTAAAAAAGAACAGGGCCTCAATGACCTGGTTTTGGTAGGCGCCAACGATGCCCATAAGGTTGCGGCTCAAATAAAGGAAAATAACGTAGCCGTGCTTGCAAAAAGGCCTCATTCCAATCCCACGCAGGATGATGAAGATTATGACTTCTCCTACAAAAATGCCAGATTACTTCACGAAAGCGGAGTCCTGGTTGGCCTTGAAAGCAGCGGACAAATGGAAACCATGAACACAAGGAACCTTCCTTTTTATGCAGGAACGGTTGCGGGAACAGGAATGGATAAAGAAGAAGCTTTAAAGCTTATAACTTCAAATACTGCTAAGATCCTGGGAATAGATGATATCGCAGGTACCCTGGAACGCGGCAAAGATGCAACCCTTTTCATAAGTGAAGGCGATGCTCTGGATATGCGCGGCAATGTACTTATAAAAGCATGGATTCAGGGAAGGGAAGTAAGTCTGGAAAGTCACCAAACCAGGTTATACCAGAGATATTCAAATAAATTTAAGGATCAAAAAAGCTCCCCGGAATAAAAGAGATTTGATAGAAATCATAAGAAGGAGAAAATTAATTCTCTTATCTTTAAACCCCCAACTTCTGGGGGTTTTCTTATTATTATAAAATTAATTCTGGTATTATATCTATATGTATAAGCATATATCAAGTCTTCAAAACCCGGTTATAAAAAGACTGCTTCAACTTCAGGAGAAGTCACGGGCCAGAAAAAAGGAAGGGGTTTTTATTGTGGAGGGTGTGAGGGAAATTCAGCTTGCCATAAAAGGGGGCTTTCGCCTGAAAGAACTTTATTTTGCTGAGGAACTTTTCCCTGAAATTAAAGTGAAAGACCTGGTTAAAGATCAGGAACATCCCGAGATCACTTCCCTTTCTGCTGAAGTTTATAATAAAATAGCTTATCGCGGCAGTACCGAAGGTTTACTTGCTGTGGTTATTACGAAAGACCTTGGATTACAAAAACTGGAACTTCTGGATAAAAATCTCCTGATCCTGGTGGCCGAAGCTCCTGAGAAACCCGGAAATATAGGCGCTTTGTTAAGGACTGCCGATGCTGCCAAGGTAGATGCAATTCTTATAAGCAATCCTAAAACCGATATTTTTAACCCCAATATAATAAGATCTAGTGTTGGTTGCGTTTTCACCACCAAGATCGCTACTGGGACAACTTCAGAGATCATTGAATTTCTTCATCATAAAAAAGTAGCCATATACGCCGCTGCATTACAGGCTTCAAAAATTTATAGTGAAATTGATCTTACCACCTCATCTGCTATAGTGGTTGGTACTGAGGCAACCGGCCTAAGCAAGGAATGGCTGGAAAATTCGACTCAAAATATCATAATTCCCATGCAGGGGGAAATTGATTCCATGAATGTATCTGTGGCCGCCGGAATTTTAATATTTGAAGCAAAGCGCCAACGTCAATTTAAATGATCAAATCCCCGCTAACTTTTACATTTACAAAATATTAATTACCATAAACTTATCTACATCTTGAACCCCGAAACCCTATTTTATATCATAGTTATTATTATCCTTATCGATTTTATAGTCGATAAATTCCTGGATGCCCTTAATGCAAGACACTTTAATGATCCTGTTCCGGTTGAATTACAGGATGTTTACGAAGATGTCGAGTTTCAAAAATCACAGCGCTATAAAAAGGAACGTTACAAATTTGGTTTGGTATCTTGCACATTTTCCCTTCTGTTAATGTTAGGGTTTCTTTTTTTTGAAGGATTCGCCTGGGTTGATTCAATAGCCAGAGGATTTGCAGAAAATGAGATTATTATTGCCCTTATCTTTTTTGGCATAATTATGCTTGCCAGCGATATTCTTAGCCTGCCATTTTCCTGGTACAGCACTTTCGTAATTGAGGAAAAGTATGGTTTTAATAAAACAACCGCTAAAACTTTTATACTTGACAAATTAAAATCCTGGGGTCTAATGATATTGGTAGGAGGCGGCATCCTGGCACTTATAGTTTGGTTTTACCAGTTTGCAGGCGAAAATTTCTGGTGGTATGCGTGGGTATTGGTAACAGTATTTTCGGTTTTTGTAAATATGTTCTATGCTAAATTGATCGTACCCATTTTTAATAAACAGAGTCCTTTGCCGGAAGGTCCCCTTCGGTCCAAAATTGAGACATATGCCGGAAAAGTAGGATTCAAACTGGATAATATCTTTGTAATTGACGGTTCAAAACGCAGCACAAAGGCAAACGCTTATTTTTCAGGATTTGGAAAAGAAAAAAGGATCACCTTATATGACACTCTTATAAATGATCTGGAAGAGGAAGAGATTGTAAGTGTGCTTGCTCATGAGGTAGGACATTATAAGAAAAAGCATGTGTTTATAAATCTGGCAGCAGCTATAATAACCACGGGGTTTACCCTATGGCTGCTTTCGCTCTTTATAGGAAATCCTTTATTTTCCCTGGCGCTGGGAGTTGAAGAACCCAGTTTTCATATTGGCCTAATCACCTTTGGGATCTTATACAGTCCAATTTCAGAGCTCACCGGCCTGCTAATGAATTACCTTTCCAGGAAGTTTGAATATCAGGCAGATAATTATGCCAAAAACACCTATAATGGAGAGGCATTGATCTCCGGTCTTAAAAAACTTTCAAAGACCAGCCTTAGCAACCTCACCCCGCACAAAGCGTATGTTTTTGTACACTACTCCCACCCTACCCTTTTACAGCGATACAAAAACATAAGAAAGTTAAGGTAGTTGTTAGTTTTCATTCATTATTGTAATTTTAAACCATGACTGAAGCTGCTATAGAAAAGGAAAATAAGAATATTGCCCGGCAGTATAAGGAGCTCCTGCGTATAAGTTACCGTTTCCTCACAGAGGATGACAAAAAGATGATACGCAGTGCCTTTGATATTGCTGTAGATGCCCATAAGGACCAGCGGCGAAAATCTGGTGAGGCTTATATTTTCCATCCCATTGCTGTTGCCAAGATTGTGGCCGCCGAGATTGGCCTTGATGCTACTTCAATTGCAGCAGCGCTCCTGCACGATGTGGTTGAGGATACCAAATATACCCTGGAAGATATTGAACAAAAGTTTGGCAAAACGGTAAGAAAAATTGTTGACGGACTTACCAAGATATCCCATTTGAAAAAAAATGAGGATGTTTCCATGCAGGCCGAAAACTTCAGGAAAATGCTGCTTACCCTCAATGATGATGTAAGGGTTATTATCATAAAGATTGCAGACAGGTTGCATAATATGCAAACTATGGAGTCTATGCGCCAGGATAAGCAGGAAAAAATTGCCTCAGAAACCTTATACATTTATGCTCCACTGGCCCACAGGATTGGCCTTTACAGTATTAAAACCGAATTGGAGGACCTTAGTTTAAAATATACCGAGCCTGAGGTTTATAATGACATTCTCACGAAAATAAGGGAAAGCAAGGAGGAGCAGGATGAATATATCAATGCCTTTACCAAAGTAATTAAAGATTCCCTGGACCAGGAAAGCCTGGATTATGAAATAAAAGGGCGGCCAAAATCTATTTATTCTATTTGGAAAAAGATGAAGGCTCAAAACATCACCTTCGATGAAGTTTTTGACAAGTTTGCCGTAAGGATCATCTACAAAAGTGACCTGGCCAATGAGAAATTCCTGGCCTGGAAAATATATTCAATAGTTACAGATCATTTTAGGCCCAATCCCATTAGATTACGGGACTGGATCTCCTCCCCTAAATCTACGGGATATGAGGCGTTACATATCACTGTAATGGGGCCCAAAGGCCGCTGGGTAGAGGTGCAAATACGCAGTGAGCGAATGAATGAAGTTGCAGAGAAAGGATATGCCGCTCATTACAAATATAAGCATGGGCAGGAACAGGAGGAAAAGGATATGGAGGACTGGCTTAACCGCCTGCAGGAAGCTCTGGAAAATTCAGAGACCAATGCGGTTGATTTTGTAGAACAGTTTAAACTTAACCTCTATGCCAAGGAGATCTTTGTGTTCACCCCACAGGGGGACCTTAAATCTTTACCCAAAGGCTCCACCCCGCTGGATTTTGCATTTAGTATACATACGCAAATAGGTTATCACACACGTGGCGCCAAGGTAAACAGCAAGCTGGTGCCATTGAGCTATGAGTTAAAAAGCGGGGACCAGATAGAGATCATAACTTCTGAAAATGCAAAACCCAATGTCAACTGGCTGGACTACGCCACCACAGCCCGTGCCAGGGCAAAAATAAAATCTTCCTTACGGGAGGAAAAAAAGGAAATTGCGGAAGAAGGAAAGGCTATCCTGGCCCGGAAATTAAAAGCCCAAAAACTGAGTTTTAATGAGAAAATGATCAACGAACTGGTGATCTACTTTAATCTTAAAACCAGTCTGGATCTGTTCTACAGGGTAGGAATAGGAAAGATAGATAATAAAAAACTCAAGGAATTTACTGCTTCCAGAAGCAACGCCTTTGTGAGTTATATCAAGAGTAAAATAAGAAAACCTCATATAGCGGAAGATCTTGATAAGGAAGAGATCACAGTAAAATATGACCAACTGGTTTTTGGAAAGGAAGAGGAGATCCTGGATTATAAACTTGCCAACTGCTGTAACCCCATCCCAGGGGATAGTGTGTTTGGTTTTATAACCGTAAGTGAAGGCATCAAGGTGCATAAAAAAGACTGCCCCAATGCCCTTCAGTTTCAAAGCAATTATGCATACAGGATCATTCAGGCCAAATGGATAGATTCCTCACAGCAGGATTTCAAAGCTGTTATAAAGCTTACAGGTATAGATAATCTTGGGCTTGTAAGTGAAATTACCAATGAGATCTCCAAGAGTATGAATGTAGATATGAGGAGTATTAATTTTGAAAGTTCAGAAGGCTTGTTCAGCGGAAAGATCACGGTGATAGTTAAAAACAATTCCATCCTTAATACACTAATTCAGCACCTTAAAAAAATTAATGGAATTGATAAGGTCTCCAGAGAATAAACCAATACATTTGCAGGGAGGATAAATTATGAGCAAAAAAACAGCCACAAAAAACGATCAGGCAGTTGTAAAAAACGTCTTTACCAAATTTTTGGAAGAGAAGGGACACAGGAAAACTCCCGAACGTTTTGCCATACTTCAGGAGATCTACAACAATGAAGATCACTTTGATATAGAGTCCCTTTATATCAAAATGAAAAATAAAAAATACCGCGTTAGCCGGGCTACCCTATACAATACCATAGAACTTCTTCTTGAATGCGGCCTGGTGCGCAGGCACCAGTTTGGCCAGAACCAGTCACAATATGAGAAATCATATTTTGACCGCAATCACGATCACATAATTCTTACCGATACCGGGGAGGTAATTGAATTTTGCGACCCAAGGATCCAAAGCATCAGGCAAACAATTGAAGAGGTATTTAATATAGATGTAACAAATCATTCATTATACTTTTACGGCACCAAAAAAGAAACTACAAATCAATAATTTATGGCAGTAGATTTACTACTAGGATTACAGTGGGGAGACGAAGGAAAAGGTAAGATCGTTGATGTTTTTACCGAAAAATATGATATCATAGCACGTTTTCAGGGCGGTCCCAATGCAGGGCATACGCTGGAATTTGATGGGAGAAAGCACGTTTTGCACACTATCCCATCTGGAATCTTTCACAAAGACACCATAAACCTGGTGGGTAACGGGGTAGTTATAGATCCCGTAATCTTTAAAAGGGAACTGGAAAATCTGGATGCGTTCCATACAGATTATAAAGCAAATCTACTTATTTCAAGAAAAGCCCATCTTATTTTGCCAACCCACAGGTTGCTTGATGCTGCTTCCGAAGCTTCAAAAGGCAAGGCCAAAATTGGCTCAACCTTAAAAGGAATTGGCCCTACTTATATGGATAAGACCGGGAGGAATGGATTAAGAGTAGGTGATCTTGAGCTGGATGACTGGAAAGAAAGATACAGAGCCCTTGCCGATAAGCATGAAAAAATGATTGACTTCTACAATTCAGATGTTCAATATGATCTTGCTGAACTGGAAAGGGAATTCTTTGAAGCTGTAAAGACATTGAAATCGCTTACTTTCATAGATAGCGAGGAATATTTATACCAGGCCCAGGCCGAAGGAAAAACAATTCTTGCTGAAGGTGCCCAGGGTTCTCTTCTTGATATAGATTTTGGAACCTATCCCTTTGTGACATCTTCCACCACTACTGCTGCAGGAGCCTGTACAGGATTGGGAGTTGCTCCAAATATGATTGGTGATGCCTTCGGAATATTTAAAGCTTATACCACCCGTGTTGGTAGCGGACCCTTCCCTACGGAATTATTTGATGCAGATGGGGAAACTATGGGCCGTGTTGGAAATGAGTTTGGCGCTACCACGGGTAGACCACGCCGTTGTGGCTGGCTGGATCTTGTAGCACTGCGGTACGCAGTTCAAATTAATGGTATCACACAGCTTATTATGATGAAAGGCGATGTGCTTAGCGGATTTGAAACTTTAAAAGTTTGTACCGCTTATAATTATAAAGGAAAAGAAATAAAACACCTCCCTTATAATATAGAAGCCGAAAACGTTACCCCTGTGTATGCCACCTTCAAAGGCTGGAAAGAGGATCTTACTAAAATGGATAATGCATCTCAATTACCAGGGGAATTCATGGAATACGTAGAGTTTCTCGAGAAAGAGCTTAACGTGCCAATCTCTGTGATCTCTGTGGGTCCAGACAGGAAGCAGACTATAAAAAGATAATCCGAAACTTCTAATAATAGAAAAATGCTTTTCAGTTTCCTGAGAAGCATTTTTCTTTCAAACAAATCAAATCTAACCTTCTATACTATAAATAAACTTGCTATGGCTGTAGCAGTTTCCCCACTCATGGGTTCATCATAGGATTGTGAAACCGCAATTGCATCAAAATCTGTTGCATCCACAAGATTCACTCCGCCCTGGATAATATTTTCCTCTCCGTCATAAACTGCCTGGGTAGCTTCCGGCATTCCCGGCCCTCTGTTATTGAGAGTGATCCATCCCAAAGCATTTTGGTTAAGATTTTCTCCCAAAACATTTGCTCTTAATCTTCTTATTTCTGAAGCATGTCTTGCTTCTACTGAATGTATTTGAAGGGCTGGAGTTAAAAATGGAGTACCCATTAAATTTCCTGCCTGTCCTTTATAAGCTCTCACACCCGTATCTTCAAATGCCTGAGCAAGTGCAAGAAGTTGTGCGTAAGCCACTTCCTGGCCAGCTCCATTTTCATTGAATGGATCAAACATTCCACCAACAGTAAAATCGAATTCAGGAGAATCTATGGAATTATCTCCCAATCCACTCTTTAGAAATTCTACGTGGGCAGTTTCGTGTTTTGATATTTGCATATACACCTTTTCTGCACGGCCACCTGAAGGTAGTACTCCGGAGTCCAGCGCTTTTATGTAAAATTCCGCTTCCAGATACTCAAGGGTAAGGGCAAGTTGCAAGGCTCCGATAGCTGCATTTTGATCCTGCGCTACAAAAGCATTTGCTTTTGTTGAGGCCAGGCCAAAAGGAACAGCAACAAGGGCTGCCTTTTTGCTCAAAGATCCAAGTGTACCAAACAGGTCTCGTCTTGATGAAACCTTTTGTGTAAGATTATCTGATGTGAATTCGTCTAAAAATTTTATAATATTCATGATATTTTCTTTTAAGTTGATATTAATTCCGAACTCAGGCTTATGCTCCGGTTGGTAAATTGTTGGCAGTAAATTCTGTTTTTACAAATCCGGTTGCTCCAACTGCCTGCAGAATTTCCTGCGGACTTTGAGCCAGGTCCAGTCCATTGGCATCTATCACATCATCACCTGCGAAAGCAGTATCATCATCAAGGAAAATTGATCTTATTGCGGCAGCGTGTCTCGCTTCTACCGAAACGATCTTACCTGCTAAAACCAGATATTCAGGGGTTTGTAATAGTCGGCCGGCCCCGTTATAAGCAGCGACACCGGTATCTTCGAGAACTCTTGCAGTCCCAAGAACAGATGCTCTGTTACTAAAATCTACTCCGCTAAAATCAAACTCAAGACTTGGTAACACCTGGTTGGCAGGTGCAGCGGCATTTAAAGCGGCTTTAAAAAACTCCCTGTGAATTACTTCATGTTTATAAAGGTCTTCCAGAATAAGTTTTTCTTCGGCATTAGCTCCTGCCCAATAAGAGCCATCAAGCACTTTGGTATAAAATTCGGCTTCCAGCTGTTCCAGTGCATAGGCATAATTTAGGATACCCACATCTCCACTTCCCAGGTCAAATACATCCCCGGGCATTTGTCCCATATCATCGTCATCACTACATGAATAAAGTAATAAACTTGAACCTGCCACTGCAAGGCCTCCCATTTTTAAGAATTGTCTCCGGGAGTTGCCATTTTTTCGTGGTGCAAGATCTGTCTTTTGCACCTTGATAATTTGTTTTTTCATAATTGGTTTTACTTGATTACAGGTAAACCTACGCAGGGATGTCTTATGCGGTTTTATGAAAACCGTTAAAAATTTATTAACGAATTTAATTAATTACTAAAATCTCTTAATTTTTTGAAAACTTTATAATTTGTCTAATTTTAAAATAAACTTTTGATAATAACTCCACGTTTATATTTTAAAAATAATATCGCGCTATGTCTCCTTCTCCCCGGAATCCTTTTATTGAAATAAAGCCTTAAATCTTTTTGCTTTTAATTACTTTTGATCTAAATTTTAAATCTTGAAATTGTTCCGTAAACATATTTTATTACTGCTCACTGGTTTGTTGACCTACTCTGTAACAATGGGGCAGGACAGGCTTATTGATTATGAAAGTGAAAGACAGATAATAAATGAGGCTCAATATCCCGGGGCAGTGATCTTAAGCGGAGTTACCAATCAGGTTTACTTTAATCACGAAGGAATTGAAATATGGTGTAATAATGCGGTTTTTTATAAGGAAGCGAATTTTTTCAAGGCTTATGGCAATGTTAGAATGCAGCAGGGCGATACCGTAACTATGCAAAGCAACTATGCCGAATATAACGGGACCACCCAATTTGCGTTTGCCAGCGGGAAAGTAAAAATGACCCGGCCGCAAACCACCCTGGAAACAGATACCTTGTTTTTTGACCGTTTAAAACAACAGGCTTATTACCGCAGTGGCGGAACTGTACGGGATACAGCAAGTGTTCTTAAAAGTATTGTGGGACGCTACTATATGGAGCAGGATAAATACTCCTTTATTTCCAAAGTTGTTGTTACTAACCCCGAATATGTTATAAATTCTGAACAGCTGGATTTTTATTCAGATTCGGGTCATGCGTATATGTATGGGCCCACCACGATAGAAAGTGAGACCAGCACTGTGTATTGTGAACGAGGATTTTATGACACCCGTGGAGATACAGGATATTTCGTAAAGAATTCCAGGATAGATTATGAGAACAGGATCCTGGAAGGAGACAGCCTTTATTTTAACCGAAATACCAATTTCGCATCTGGCACCAATAACATCAGGGTTACCGATACTTTAAATAAAAGTCTTATCACAGGTCATTATGCTGAAGTTTTCAGGGAAAGGGATTCTGTCTTCATTACAAAGCGCGCAGTAGCCGCAACGCTGCAAGACCGGGACTCTATTTTTATACACAGTGACACCCTTATGGTTACGGGAAAACCTGAAAACCGTATTATAAGAGGGTTTTATGATGTAAGAATGTATAAAAGTGATATGAGTGGAAAAAGTGACTCCATTTTTATTGATCAGAAAACCGGGCTTACAAAACTTATAAATATTAATAAGGGGCCTATTTCTTCCATAGATAAAAAAAGAAACCCTATACTCTGGTCCGGCAATAATCAAATGACGGGAGATACTATTCACCTTATAAGCAATCCCAAAACCGAGAAGCTGGATTCCCTCAAGGTCTTTGACAATGCGTTTCTCATTCAAAAAGACAGCATAGAAGGATATAATCAGGTTAAAGGCAAAGAACTAACAGGTCTTTTTGTAGATAATGAACTCTACCAGGTAGATATCCTGAAAAATACAGAAACGATCTTTTACAGCAGAAATGAAGATAAAGACCTAATTGGAATAAATAAAACCCTATCAAGTTCAATAAAGATCCTCTTTGAAGAAAGGGAAATACGCGATATATATTATTACACACAGGTAGATGGCGCACTCACCCCCGAGGAAGATTTCCCCGAGAATGTACGGCTGCTTAATGGCTTTAACTGGCGGGGCCCTGAACAACTAACTGAAAAAAACCATCTCTTTTCCGGAAAGACCCCACCTGAACTGGTAAAAATCCAGGGGATTCCTTTACCGGAAGTGGAGGAAGATTTTTTTGATGATACCAACCGGAACCAGCCATTGCTAAATGAAAACTCCCGTCTTAAACCGGAAGACCTCAAAGACAGGAAAATAGATTCTATCCCCTCAACTCCGGAGGATAGAGAACCTTTAATAAAACCAGATCCTGTGAAGGTAAATGAAGCAAAAGGAGAAAATGAAGGAGAAAAAGAAGGAGATCAAAATTGAAAGAAGATTTTTTAAGATACCAGGCACAAACAACCCCACATCCTTTGGCATTGGAAATTTCTTATGCCCGGGGTAGTTATATTTATTCGGTACAGGGAAAGGAATATCTGGATTTTGTAGCGGGTGTTTCTGCCACGAGTTTGGGTCATTGTCACCCGCGGGTAGTAAATGCGATAAAAGAGCAGGCAGATAAATACCTGCATGTGATGGTGTATGGGGAATATGCCCAGGGACCGGCTGTGGAACTCGCCAAACTGCTTGCCACTCACCTGCCAGCCCCCCTTGACAAAACCTACCTTACCAATTCCGGTACCGAGGCGATTGAAGGTGCTTTAAAACTTGCCCGCCGTTATACGGGCAGGACAGAGATCCTGGCGGCCCGTGACGCATACCATGGGAACACGATGGGATCTTTAAGTCTAATGAGCTTTGAGGAAAGGGTAAAACCCTTCCGGCCATTGATTGGCGATGTTTCCTTCCTAAATTTTAATGTGGAAGAGGATCTTGAAAGGATCACTACCAACACCGCCGCTGTGATCCTTGAAACAATTCAGGGGGGTGCAGGATTTATTGTACCACAACAAAATTACCTGCAAAAAGTAAAAGCACGTTGTGAAGAGACCGGTGCACTTCTCATCCTGGATGAGATCCAGCCGGGCTTTGGGAGAACCGGAAAACTATTTGGATTTGAAAATTTTGGAGTGGTTCCGGATATTGTTGTGATGGGAAAAGGAATGGGCGGAGGCCTTCCCATTGGGGCATTTACAGCCTCTGCTGAAATTATGGATATCCTGATGGATAATCCTAAACTGGGGCATATCACCACATTTGGGGGAAATCCCGTAATTTCTGCTGCAGCGCTGGCCACCCTTCAGGAAATTACTGAAACTGCCCTTATGGCAGAGACCCTTGAAAAAGAAAGGCTTATAAGGGAAATCCTGGTTCACCCGCTTATAGAAGAGATTCGCGGAATGGGCCTTATGCTTGCGTTAATCACCCCTTCGGAAGATATCGCAACCAATATAATCTTAAAAGCACAGGAAAAAGGTTTAATTTTATTCTGGCTTTTGTTTGAAAAAAGAGCCGTACGAATAACTCCTCCCCTTACTATAAGTTTGGAGGAACTTAGGAAGGGGTGTGGCATTATTCTTGACATCCTCCATGAAATAAAAAGTGGAACAGGTTCGTAACTGTTAATTACTTTGTTAAAAACAATATAAATTTTTACAGCGATTAGAGTTTTACATTAATAACTTTAGAACTGTAGAAATCCAGTAATCCCCGGTATATGCAATTAAGCCATAACGAAGAAAACAATTTCTCACTTACCAAATTTGAATCGATGCTGAAAACAAACGATGTGTTGTTTTTTGATTCAGAAGAATTTGAGGATATAATTCACCATTATTTAGATAATGGAAAGATTGCATTGGCTAAAAAGGCTGTAAAATTGGGACTGGCACAACATCCTACTTCTACCAACCTAAAGCTTTTTAAAGTTGAGATCCTTGTTTTTGAGGATAAACTTGACCTGGCCGATGGTCTTTTAAACGAACTACATGATCTGGAATCCTCCAATGAGGAAGTTTATATCCAGAAAGCAAATATATTTTCAAAACGTGATGAACACCATATGGCTATCAAAATGCTTGAAAAAGCCCTTGATATTACTATGGATGAAGCAGATGTATATTCCCTGCTTGGTATGGAATATTTATTTCTTGAAGATTTTGAGAATGCAAAATTTAGTTTTATGAAGTGCCTGGAGGCCGATGATGAAGATTACTCTGCACTCTATAATATCATGTACTGTTTTGACTTTTTGGAACAAAAGACTGAGGCCATTGAGTACCTCAATATGTTCCTTAATAAAAACCCTTATTGCGAGGTGGCCTGGCACCAGGTTGGAAAACAGTATTTTGACCTGAAACAGTTTGACAAGGCCTTAACCGCTTTTGATTTTGCTATTATAAGCGATGATATGTTCATAGGGGCTTACCTTGAAAAAGGGAAAGTTCTTGAGAAACTGGGGCGTTTTAATGAAGCTATCGAAAATTACCGCATAACTCTTGATCTTGATGATCCTACTTCCTTTGCATACCTACGAATAGGAAAATGTTTTGAGAAATTGGGAGCAGACGAGCTTGCGTTGGAACATTATTCAAAAACCGTTCATGAAGATCCCTTGCTGGATAAAGGCTGGATCGCTATTACCGATTTTTATTTCAAAAAAGGAAATTTCCAGAAGGCGCTCTATTATATCAATAAAGCAATTAACATTGATGAGGAGAATGTTTTGTACTGGAAACGATATGCCAAAATAAACAGCAGGTTAAGTCTTTTTGAAGAAGCAGAACGTGGATATCAAAAAACAATTGACCTGGGTAATTATGAGCTTGAAACCTGGATAAGAAGATGTGATATTCTCATAAATCTGGGAGAATTTGAGACAGCGGTTCAAAATCTTATTCAGGCCCTGGAATTCTATCCTGAAACTGCAGAGATAGAATACAGGTTGGCAGGATTGTATTTCAATTTAAATGAAGGTGACAAGGGATATTTTCATTTAAATAACGGACTTAAAATTGATGCTGAATATTATATAATCATAGAAGAATTGTTTCCGAAGATCTTTAGTCGTAAAAGTGTTAAGGAAATGATTAATTCTTACCTAAAAGCCTCCTGATTTAATTACTTTTACGGGGAAAATTAAATCGAAGGATGCAACGAAGCATAAAAGAATACATTACAATTTCCCTTAAAGGTATGGCTATGGGCGCCGCAGATGTTGTTCCGGGAGTTTCCGGTGGCACCATTGCCTTTATAACCGGGATCTACCAGGAACTTATTGGCACCATAAGCGGGGTAAACCTAGACTTACTTAAGGTTTGGAAAGAAGAAGGATTTAAGGCAATGTGGCGAAAGCTTAACGGCTCTTTTATCCTTGCATTACTTACCGGAATTCTAATAAGTATCTTCAGTGTAATGCGCCTTACCAATTATTTATTGGAAGAGCATCCTATTCACATCTGGTCCTTTTTCTTTGGCCTCATTCTGGCAAGTGTCTGGTTTGTTGCCAAACAAATTCCAAAATGGAACTTTAAAATTATAATCGCCCTATTAATTGGAGCGGCTATAGCTTTTTATATAGTTTCACTTCCCCCTATGGGAGGCACTACAAGTAACTGGTTCTTATTTTTGGCAGGGGCAATAGCTATTTGCGCAATGATCCTTCCAGGTATTTCGGGGGCATTTATTCTTGTATTGTTGGGTGCTTATAAAACCATAACAGAAGCGGCGCATAATTTTGATATTAAAACCCTGGCAATAGTCGCGGTAGGGGCTGTTTTTGGCTTGCTTGCTTTTTCCCGTATCTTAAAATGGCTATTTGACCATTACAGCACTATCACCCTGGCGGTTCTCACAGGATTTATAGCAGGTTCCCTGAACAAGATCTGGCCCTGGAAAAAAGTTCTTGAAACAGAAGAATACGGCGATAAAATAATAATACTTAAAGAAACATCTGTCCTCCCGTGGAACTTTGAAGGAGAACCGTATATGTTCCCTGCCATTATTTTGATGCTTTCCGGGTTTATTTTGATCCTTTTACTTGAACGCATAGCAACAAAAAAACCAATCGTTGATGCAACAGACCAGGACGCTTAGTGATAAATTCCTGTTGGTGCTTAAAGGACTGGCCATGGGCGCAGCCAATAAGGTACCGGGAGTTTCGGGCGGAGTGGTTGCTTTTGTGGCCGGGTTTTATGAAGAGTTCATTTATTCCCTGCAAAAGATAAATTTAAAAGCATTTAAACTTCTTATAAATGGGCGTTTCCGGTCCCTGTACTATTACGTAAACGGAAAATTTCTTGGACTTCTTATTCTGGGAATGGTAATTAGTTATTTCAGTGTATCGCAGTTGCTGGATTATTTGATTATTTATTATGAGCTCTATGTTTGGGCCGCATTCTTTGGTATGATCATAGGTTCCATCTACTATATAAGCCGGGATTTTGACGAATGGTCCGGCAGGAGCTTATTATTCGTTCTTGCGGGTATAATCGCGGGGGTAGCAATAAGCTTCCTGGAGCCTGCAAAAGAAAATGACAACCTGTTTTTTGTTTTTTTCTGCGGAATGGTAGGAGTTTCCGGAATGACGCTCCCGGGCCTTTCCGGTTCCTTTATTCTTATACTTTTTGGGAATTATGTATTGCTGCTTGTTGACTCGGTGAATGCACTTTATGATACAATCGCCAATATTATGATGCTGGATTTTTCCTTTCTTGATAATCCCGCCAGAATACGTTTGTTAAAAGTATTACTGGTCTTTTCACTTGGTTCCCTGGCAGGTTTGGTAACCCTCTCCCATATTCTGGGATTCGTTTTAAAATGGTATAAAAAGGAAACATATGCGGTTATAATTGGTTTTATAACAGGCTCGCTGGGGGTAGTTTGGCCATGGAAAGAAAAGATCTTCAAATTAAACTCTGCAGGGGAGGTGCTGCTGGATAATAACGGAAATAAAGTGATTGATAATTACGCCCGTTATTTCCCAGATTTTCAGTTACCTGAAACCTGGTATGCAATTTTATATATCCTGGTAGGAATTTTTATTGTTCTGGGCCTTGGATGGTATGAAAACAGGAATAATAAAGCATGAGAACGTTCGGACTTTTAGGTAAGAATATAGCCTATTCTTTTTCAGCAGGGTTTTTTAATAAAAAATTTGCTGCGGAAGATATTCCGGCTACCTACAAAAACTTTGATCTTCAGGATATTTCAGAATTCCCCGGGGTAATCAAATCACATCCTGAATTGCAGGGTTTAAATGTTACCATACCCTATAAGCAGGAGATCATACCTTATCTTGACCGCCTGGATCCTGTTGCCCGGGAGATTGGAGCTGTAAATACTATAAAATTTGAAAAGGACGGTAGTCTTACAGGGCATAATACAGATCATTTTGGATTCACTCGTTCCATAAAGGCATACCTTCAACCCCATCACACCCAAGCCCTTATCCTGGGGACAGGAGGCGCTTCTAAAGCGGTTGCCTACAGTTTAAGGAAGATGGGCATAGAAGTGAAATTTGTTTCCAGAAATCTGCAGGCGGAAGGTTTTAGCTATGATACCTTAACAGCGCAGCATTTAAAACAGTACACCGTCATCGTGAATTGCACCCCGTTGGGAACCTCTCCTAACTTCACATCATTTCCGCCAATTCCGGTTGAGCATTTAACCTCTGCCCATCTTATATTTGACCTTATTTACAATCCCGCTATCACCCAGCTAATGAAATTGGGAATACAGCAAAATGCAACCGCAGTAAATGGATTGCATATGCTGGAATTCCAGGCCGAAAAATCCTGGGAGATCTGGAACTCCCCTCATTAAAAACTCCCCTGTTGCAATTTATAAATCTAAGGAAAAGCTTGGCTTATTTTTAGGGAGTTAGTATCTTTCAGGCTTAATCAGGAATTACGAACCTTAACATTGAAAGATATGTCTCAGCAGGAAAATGATAACGAGAAGAAAGATCTCCCCAAAAAAGAAATTTTTCATTCCGAAAATTCTTCGGAAGAAAACAAAAAGGATCAACCGAGAGTGGGGGATGCAAATGGGGAAAAGACAGATGGAAATGCATTTTCCCGATCCACTGAAGTTGAACCCACTAAAGAGAAAGAAGACCAGCTTGAGAATGCCATGCTTGAGGAAACAGATTCTTCAGCATTAAGGGCAAAAAGCGAGGCTAAAGAGAAAGAATATTCCAATGGACTCAAAACCAATGAGGAGACGGAAATGCCGGATGAGTTGAATGCTGAACCGGAAAATGAAACCGAATCAAAACCTCTGGAAAAGGAACTTTCTGAAAATAGCGGGAAAGAGGAAAATTCTGTTTCTGAAGAAGAAACAAAATCAACCGCCTCATCATCCCCTGATGAGAATGAGGAGGAAGACACCACCCCCGTTTCCAAAAAGAATGCCCATACAGAATTTGAAGATTCTGTAGCCGAGGACAGCGAAGATGAAACCTCCCATGAACGTCACGGTATTGAAAAAAAGGATTATCACTCTATGAGCAAAGAAGAGTTGGTAAGCGAGCTGGAAAAACTCTTAAGCAAGGAAAAAATACAGACGATCAAAGAACACGTTGAAGAGATCAAAAATGAATTCAATGCTAAATTTGATGAGGAACTGGAAGAAAAGAAAGAAGATTTCCTTGCAGAAGGTGGAAACGTTATAGACTTCCACTACTCTACCCCCTTAAAAAAGCAGTTTAATTCCTTATATTTTGATTACAAGGAAAAACGTAATAACTATTACCAGCAGCTAAAACAGGATCTTAATAAAAATCTATCAAAACGACTGGAGATCATTGAGGAGCTTAAAGGCCTGCTGGACGTTGAGGAAAATATTAATACCACCTATAAGCATTTTAAGGAATTACAGGATCGCTGGAGAACGGCAGGCCCTATTCCCCGCGATAAGTATAATACGGTTTGGAATACCTATCATCACCACGTTGAGAATTTTTACGACTTCCTGCACCTTAACCGCGAGTTCCGGGATATGGATTTCAAACATAATCTTGAACAAAAATTAAAAGTAATAGACCGTGCAGAGGAATTGACCCAGGAAAAGGATACGAGCCGTGCCTTCCGGGAACTGCAAATGCTGCACAAAATGTGGAAAGAGGAACTTGGACCCGTGGCCAAGGAATTCAGGGAGGATATATGGACAAGGTTTAGTGAGGCCACTAAAAAGATCCACGACCTGCGCCAGGCATACTATGACCAGCTGGACCAGGAGTTCGAAAAAAACCTCGAGGTAAAAGAAGAGATAATTTCTAAAATTCAGGTATTGGCTGAAACCCAATTTACCTCCCATAACCAATGGCAGCAAAGGATCAAGGAACTGGAAGCCTTTAGAGATCAATTTTTCAAAGCCGGAAAAGTTCCAAGGGAAAAGAATGAACAAACATGGAGCGCCTTCAAGCAAAGTGTGCGACAGTTTAACCGCAATAAAAATTCGTATTACAAAGGACTTAAAAAAGAGCAGTACGAAAACCTTGAGAAAAAACGTGAGCTTATTCGCATTGCCGAGGAAAATAAGGATAATGAGGATTTCAAAGCTACCACCCCTATAATGAAACAGATTCAGCTGGACTGGAAAAAGGTGGGCCACGTGCCGCGTAAGGATAGCGATAAAGTATGGAAACAATTCAAAAGTGCCTGTAACCATTATTTTGACCGGCTACATAAATCTACTACAGAAGAAAATACTGAAGAACAACAGGCTTTCGATAAGAAAAAAGAGATCCTGGATAATTTAAAAACCGTAGAGTTTACAGGGGAGAAAAAAACCGACCTTCCAAAAATAAAAGCGGCCATTGAAGAATGGAAACAAGTAGGCAAAGTGCCCTATAACAAGCGTTTTATTGAAGGAAAATTCAACAAGCTCCTGGACCAGTTGTTCTCAAAACTTGATGTAGACAACAACAAGGTGGAAATGATGAAGTATGAGAATAAGCTCCACGCTCTAAACGAGGCAGATGATGACAAGAAATTGCGAAATGAGCATTATTTCTTAACCAAAAAGATTGAGGAAACAGTAGCAGAGATCAGGCAGCTGGAGAATAATTTACAGTTCTTCGCCAATGTAGATGATGACAATCCCCTGGTGCAGGATGTTCACAAAAACATTCAGGATCATAAAGATCAACTGGAGGTGTGGAAGGAAAAACTTCAAAAGATCAAATCTTTGTATTAAACTCAAAAACTAATTTTTAAACAGGAAAAGGAAGGTTACCTCAAGTGGTTTAACCTTCCTTTTTTTATATAAAGAAATTGGGCCATTTACAAGAACATATATCACTATATCCTGTAACATTTACTATCGTTTTTCCTCTTCTTAATAATTAATTTAATTCTGCGTAAGAATATATTACTACCTCTAAAATCAGGGATATGAAAAGCATGGCCATAATTTTAGTATTGACTTTTTTCTCGCTGGGATCTTATGGGCAAAGGGAGAGGCCAGATCTTTCAAAGGAGGATTATTTACAAAAGAGTAAAAATCAGCGTACTGCAGGATGGGTTCTATTGGGGGCAGGTGCCGCAACGGCGACTGTAGGATTAAGAATAGCCAGTCAGGAAGAGTGGTTTTGGGATGATAGCGGGAAATTTGAACAGGGAATGTCAATTTTTCTGGTAGGGGCGACTTCCAGCTTATTAAGCATTCCATTTTTTATAAGTTCCGGTAGTAATGCACGCAAAGCGGCAAGGCTAAGTTTTGACGGACAACGATATATTGTACCGGGGCAGGAACTCTCAAAGATACAGCCCTCCCTGAGCCTCACACTTGAATTCTGATTATAAGTGATGATGTGAAAACCTTTTCCGGTAGGTTCTACCATTTAACATAAGCATATGAAAAAGCTGTTATTATTTATTCTGGTTGCATTATTTTCAATGGCTTCCTTTGGTCAAAACGAAAAGCTTCCTTTTTCCAAAGAAGAATACTTACGGAAGAGCCAAAATCAAAAAAAGACAGGCTGGATATTATTGGGCGCCGGTGCCGGACTTGTAACCACCGGAATTTTGGTCGCGAACAATGCTGATCTTTATGACTCCGAGTTCACGCTAAGCGTAATACTCCTTTCAGTGGGAGTTCCAAGTGTAGTGGCAAGTATCCCATTTTTTATAATATCCGGGAATACCGCACGAAAAGCTGCGAGCATTAGTTTTGAAGGCCAAAGGTATATTCTTCCGGGATTGGAAGTCGCGCGCATGCAACCCGCACTTACCCTTACGCTGGAATTTTGAAGGGGTGAATAATCTTATGTATGAGTGGAAATTTATAGTTTTTTAGCTTCTTCCCAAAATACATCCATTTCAGCCAGGGACATTTCGCTTAAAGGTTTATTCTTTTCCATAGCCTTAGCCTCAAGATATTGAAAGCGCTTGATAAATTTCTTATTGGTGCGCTCCAGAGCATCCTCCGGATTAATTTTTAAAAAGCGGGCATAATTGATCATCGAGAACAAAACATCGCCAAACTCGGCCTCTATTTTATCCTGATCCCGGGCATTGACCTCACTTTGCAACTCTTCCAGCTCCTCCTTTAACTTTTCGAATACCTGCTGCGGCTCTTCCCAGTCGAAGCCAACCCCGGCAACTTTGTCCTGTATCCTGCCGGCTTTTACCAACGCAGGCAACGAAACCGGTACTCCTTCCAGCACACTTTTTTTACCCTCCCTCAGCTTCAAATTTTCCCAGTTCCTTTTCACATCTTCTTCCCCGCTTACTTCAACATCGCTGTAAATATGGGGGTGACGGTCTATTAGTTTATCACAAATACTGTTTGCAACATCGGCAATATCAAAATGGCCGGTTTCACTTCCAATTCTTGAGTAGAATACTATATGTAGCAAAATATCTCCCAGCTCTTTTTTAATCTCCTCTCTATCCTTATCAAGAATGGCATCTCCAAGTTCATAAACTTCTTCAATGGTTAGATGGCGCAAACTTTCCATAGTTTGCTTACGGTCCCAGGGACATTGTTCCCGCAATTCATCCATTATGGTAAGCAGCCTGTCAAAGGCTAAAAGTTGATCTTTTCTGGAATTCATAAATTTTTCATTTTTGTAAAAGTACAATAGTGCTAACTTTTTAGATCTTTCATTCTCAAAATTTACCAAATAAAAAAGCAGCCTTAATTAATTAAAACTGCTTTTTTATTTTGTTATATAGGATCTTATTCTTCCTCGTCTTTTCCTTTTTCAGCAGAACTTTCAGCACCTTTCTCTTCTCCTTTAGAGAAATCTGTAAATCCATTGCTTACAAGCACATTATACCATTGAATGATCTTTTTGATATCACTTTGGTAAACGCGGTCTACATCATAATCTGGAAGTACTTCAGCGAAATAGGTCTCAAGTTCCTTTTTAGAAGCTTTGTGGTCTATAGCCGTTTTCCCATCCTCTTTCTCATACATTTTTTGAAAAATGGTTCCCAACGGAACTTCTTCAGTATATGTATATACAGCGATCTCGCTCAACAGACTTACGTTATGACGCACACTAACTGAGATCTTATTTCCTTCAGTAATAGATTTTGCGACAAAACCTCCCCTGGTTTGTGCTGTTAATTCATATAATCCCGGTTTTCCGGAAATCGATAAAACTTTTTCTAAACCCATAGCGTATTATAAATTTTAGGCTGGCAAATATCTAATGTCTGCCTTTAATATCAAAAGAATCAACGGCCTTTTTTCAACAAAGGAAACCGCATCCTGTAATCGGCTTCCACTTTACCTTTTGAAATATTGCTTAGCCTGCCTTTGATCAAACGCTTTTTTAAGCTGGATAATTTATCTGTGAATAAAATTCCTTCAATATGGTCATATTCATGTTGGATCACTCTTGCCGCCAGCCCGTCATAGGTTTCTGTATGAGTATTAAAATCTTCATCCTGGTACTCTATTGTAATCACCGGTTTTCTAAATACATCTTCCCGCACGTCCGGGATACTAAGGCAACCTTCATTAAATGCCCATCCTCACCTTCCTCACTTACAATTCGTGGATTGATAAATACTTTTTTAAGATTGGAAAGTACCTTCACCTCTGCGGCATCGAGATTCTCATCTTCAGCAAAAGGCCCCGGATCAATAACAAACAACCGGATAGGAAGGCCAATTTGCGGCGCGGCCAGCCCCACTCCATAAGCATTGTACATGGTGTCCCACATATTGTCTATAAGCTCTTTTAATTTTGGATGATCTTTGGGTATATCCTGGCATTTTTTTCTTAAAACCGGGTCACCGTAAGCTACAATAGGTAAAATCATTTTTGCGTAAGTATTGAAATATTGGATTGGTGCAGGGATTTTTAATTAGCTTTCCACACCGGGAATATATTTTATTTATAAAGATATGTTTGTAAAATTATAGTAGCACTTATTTCATCCAGCAGCGCTTTGTCTCGACGTTTCTTTTTCCCTAGACCACTGTCTATCATGGTGCGTACCGCCATTTTTGAGGTGAATCGCTCATCTACCCTTTTTACCTGCATTTGAGGAAATTTTTCCCCGAACTTAGCAAGAAATTCAAGAATTACTCCTTCACTTTGAGAAGCTGTATTATCCATTTGCTTTGGCTCGCCCACCAAAACCAGCTCCACATTTTCAGCTTTAAAATACTGTTCCAGATAGGGCATGAGGTCTTTTGTGGGCACAGTTGCCAGACCTGAAGCAATTATTTGCATCTCATCTGTCACCGCGATCCCGGTGCGTTTAAACCCATAATCCAATGCCAGTATCCTTCCCATATTTTTTACAAAAGTAAGCTTTCTAAAACAATATAAAAATAAACACTCTACACCATTGGTGAGCAGGAAGAAGACATTGGGAAAAAAACCTTAATTTCGCGGTTTTAGAAATTCAAAACCAACCAATGTATATTCCAGAAGCACGGAAAACTTTAGTAGGATTAACCGGCATAATACTTAGCCTCCTACTTTTAAACATTATAAGTTTTTTGAATGTGCATATAAATGACCTTGGTCAAAATGATGCATTTTTTAAAATGACCAATTTCAATACAGAAAAGAACATTCCCTCTGTTTTTTCCAGCTTGCTCCACTTTTTAGCATCCATATGCCTTGGCTTTGTAGCATTAAGCAAATTAACCGTTAAGAAATTCGTGATATTTTGGTGGACTATGAGCTTTATATTCCTTTTCCTGGGGCTGGATGAATTACTGCGCATACACGAGAATATAAGTGGGCATACTGGAGTTAATGAGCAAGATTCAGGGCCTTTTTTATATACCTGGATACTTTATTATATGGGCGGTCTCCTGTTGCTGGGAATCTTCTTTTTCAAACCCCTTTTTCAGCTTCCGCGTAAAACTTTGCTCAGTTTTATTTTTGCAGGTATTCTTTTCGTTTTGGGAGCTGTTGTGCTTGAAAATGTTGCCGGAAAATACATCTGGTCAAATGGCATACAACCCGATGTGGTACAAATAATTCCTGAAATTTTTATTATGTACAGCATTGAAGAATTCCTTGAAATGTTTGGAGTAAGCTTTTTTATTTATTCCATTCTGAAATTCCTGCATCTTTACCGGGTGCCGGTTGTTATTAAAAAGGTTACTTCATCGTAAAACTTTATCTTTATAAAAAAATTAAACCGAATGGAAAATTTACAAAATATTATAGAACAAGCCTGGGAAGACCGCAGTCTTTTATCTGAATCAAATACCATAGATGCTATACGCCGGGTGATCCTACTTCTGGATGAGGGACGCCTGAGAGTGGCAGAACCTGTTGAAAATGGCTGGAAGGTGAATGAGTGGGTAAAAAAAGCGGTTGTGATGTATTTTCCTATTCAAAAAATGAAAACCCTTGAAGCAGGAATCTTTGAATACCACGATAAGATCCCGCTTAAAACCGGATTTGCAGAAAAAGGAATACGCGTAGTGCCCAATGCGGTGGCGCGGTATGGGGCTTATATATCTTCCGGGGTTATTTTAATGCCAAGTTATGTGAATATTGGGGCTTATGTAGATGAGGGTACTATGGTTGATACCTGGGCCACCGTAGGAAGTTGTGCCCAAATTGGTAAACATGTGCACCTTAGCGGGGGTGTGGGAATTGGAGGGGTTTTGGAACCTTTACAGGCAGCTCCCGTGATCATAGAAGATAATGCATTTATAGGTTCCCGTTGTATTGTTGTAGAAGGCATTCGGGTTGAAAGGGAAGCAGTGCTTGGAGCCAATGTGGTACTAACCGCTTCCACGAAGATCCTGGATGTAACCGGAAGTGAACCAAAAGAATATAAGGGATATGTCCCGGCCAGATCTGTAGTTATACCCGGGAGTTATACCAAGAAATTCCCTGCAGGAGATTACCAGGTGCCCTGCGCCCTTATCATAGGAACCAGGAAAGAAAGCACCGATAAAAAAACTTCCCTGAACGACGCTTTAAGGGAATACAACGTAGCGGTTTAAAAGCCCTTAACCCCCGAGCGGGCATTTACGTATTAAAATTAATTTTAAAAAGCCCCTCCCTTCGGGAGGGGTTGGGGTGGGATTATGAAAATACTGATAATACAGCAAAAGATGATCGGGGACGTGTTGACGTCCTCGATCTTATTTGAGGCCCTTAGGGCCCAATATCCCCAGGCTGTATTGCATTATCTTATTTACAGGCATACCCTGCCGGTGGTGGAAAATAACCCATTTATAGATAAATTTATAATTTATGAGGAGGATTATAAAAAACCAACACACCTTCTCCCCTTCCTTAAAGAAATACGTGGCGAAAAATACGATGTGGTGATAGATGTGTATTCCAAGCTTGGAACTGCATTAATATCAGCCGTCTCGGGAGCACCCATTACTATCTCTTACAAAAAATGGTATACAAGGTTTAGTTATACCCATCCGCTGCCAAGAAAATCCAAAGCAACAACAAATGCGGGACTAGCCATAGAGCATAGGCTGGATCTTCTAAAACCCTTATTAAAAAAATTCCCTGCGGAAGTAAAACCAAAAATATATCTTACCGATTCTGAAATTAAGAATGCTAAAAACACGCTTATAAATTCAGAAATATCACCCGAAAAACCTCTGATCATGATCTCGGTTTTGGGAAGTTCAGCAGATAAAACATATCCTGCAGAATATCTTGCCCAACTTCTGGATCAGATAGTAACGGAAACAAATGCCAATTTGCTCTTTAACTATATTCCCTCCCAAAGAGAAGCGGCAGAACATACTTTTCAATTATGCAATCCTGAAACTCAGCTAAATATTCATCTGGGAATTTTTGGGAAGAGCCTCCGGGAATTTATGGCACTTACCTCGCAATGTGATGCCCTGATTGGAAATGAGGGCGGAGCGGTGAATATGGCAAAAGCGATGGATATTCCAACCTTTGCAATTTTCTCCCCTGTAGTATCAAGGGAAGATTGGAGCCTTTTTGAGAATGAAACAGGCAACTCCTCTGTTCACCTCCGGGATCACAGTCCCCATTTATTTGAAAGCCTTTCGAAAAAAGAATTAAAGGAAAGATCTGCGGAATATTACCAGCTGTTCCGGCCAAATCTTATAAAGGATCAACTTTCCGGTTTCTTGAGAGCAATCAAATCTGGCAGGGACTAACCTACTCTTCGGTTTATTTTTTAAACTTTTTCTTCCAGCGTTGTTTTCTATGGAATTTTTCCTGAAAATCTGTAGTGTAGAACCACATTTTTTCAAAAATTTCAGCCTCAGGTTTTTCCATACACTTTGCATATTCGTTTGCCATGACCTGCAACATTTCCTTTTTAGGAGTAAGCCTAGAAAAATTTTTCATTCGGGCCTCCAGATCCATTTCCCTGAAGTTCATCCGGTTTAGGTCTACAAGGAAGAATTCATATTTTCCGTTATGATGCTTTATAAGCGTATTACCCGGGGAATGGTCTAAAAACTCCACCTTGTTCTCGTGCATAAAAAAAGTAAACCGGGTAAATGCTCTCAGGATTTCTTCGTGGTTAGGATAATCAGGCTGCGTCACCAGTTCCCTGTAAGTTAGCTCACTTTCCAGATGTTCACTGGCATAATAACTTTTTCCAAAACCCAAAGCCCAGGTTTCTTCAGCAAAGGCAACCGGCTGCGGTGTGCCTATCCCCTTTTCAGTTAACAGTTGAGCATACCGGAAAGATCTTTCAGCCTTGGATTTTCTGAAGAATTTATAAGCGATCTTATTAACTGCGTTTGGAATTTTAAAGGATTTAATATTGATATTTTTCCCTGATAGCTCAAATATTTTGATGCTGTTGCGCTCGCCTTCATTAAAGGCTTTTCCTTTGTTTACAAAGTTCTTAAAAAGATCTTCTATTTGGTCTTTTTGTTCCTTGTAGCCTTCAGCAATTATTACTTTCATAAATGTTTTAAACGGTTTTTTCAAGGTATTTATCAATTCCCTGCTCACACCATACCTTATTTTCCCTCATAGTTTCTTCCTGAATCCGGGTATTCTCAGATAAATTATCCTTTGACTTTTCGGGATGATAAATATGGTAAACAATTCCTCCATACCTCAACCTTTTTCCCTGAACTCCGTTATTGAGCATTCTTAATAACAATTCAGAATCTTCTCTTCCCCAGCCTTCAATGCTTTCATTATACCCATTAACGGCAATGAAATCTTCTCTCCAGAAGGAAATGTTACAGCCCCGGGTTTTATGCGATAATGTAGGTTGGGGCTTATATATTTTTTGAAAAAAAGGAATTCTAAGATTTCGTGTTTTATTTTTAATCGCTTTTGAATAAAATGGAAATTTCCGGAAGTTGTCTTTCAGCACCCGGTCTACCGCATCGGGCTTAATATTTACCCTGGATCCAAAGATATATACGTTTTTTTCAACCCGGCTTATATGATCTTCAATGAAATTGGGATGCATGATACAGTCTCCATCAATTTGAATAATATAGTCGGCCTTTGTAACGGCAAGGGCTTTATTCAATATTACCGATTTCCGAAAACCCTTATCCTCCTGCCAGAAATGCTTTACCGGAAATGGCACTGAGCCTTTAAATTTTTCAATCAACTTTTTGGTTTCCTCCCGCGAGCCATCATCGGCAATCAACACCTCCCCGGGAAACCGGGTTTGCAGGGAAAGACTTTGAAAGACCACACTTAGTGCTTCAGGCCAGTTATACGTGGAAATTAATAAGGCTGTTTTCATGTTATTTATTCAATGCAAATATTATTGAAAATAAATCAAAATGCTTATTTGTAGTCATTTATTACGTCTTCATAAATTTTAAGTGTTTGTTTCCCCAAAACCTCGGCCGTAAAATTGTTTAAAAATGTTGTGTAAGATAGTTCCCTGAATTTTTGGGCCAGGGCCGGATCTTCTTTAAGTAATTTAATTTTTTGAGCAAGTGCTTCCGGTTCTCCCACGGGGGTAGAGAAACCATTTTCACCGTCTACTATTGCATCCTCAACAATGCCCACCCGCGTTGAAATAACAGGTGTTTTTTTATACAAAGCCTCTATTAAGGAAGTTGGGCCACCTTCCCTGATCGAACTTATCACAAATACATCGAATTGAGGTAAAAAAGAGGAAGCATTTTCAGTAAAACCAAGCAGGGTAATATGATCCTTTAATTTCCTGGTTTCAATTAGTTGCCTGAGTTCATTTGTAAGCCGGGAGAATTCCCCGATTTGAACCAAATGCACATCTTTAATAGATAAATTGTTTACCAAATGATCCATCATAAGGATAAGTGTAGAAAGATCTTTGGCTTTGGTATGATTTGCAATATTGCCAATTAAATATGTGCCCTCCCCAATTTCGAGCTTTTCCCGGAGGGTAAAAACCGGGGCAGCAGGAAATTTTTCCACTTTTACGCCATCATGAACAGTAACAAGTTTATGCAGGTTTTTCTTTTTGATATACGGGGAGAAATTGCGTTTTACATAATTTGAAACACACATAATACGATTTATATTCCGGTAATTATATTTGATCTTACTAAGCGCACTCACCCTGCTGCTTATTCCCTTTTTTGCAAATACGGTAGGGGTTTTTAAAGAATGAAACATATCTGTCACCATAAAACCGGTTACCGAGTCGCTGGTATGTAAATGAATAAGGTCTATCTTTTCCTCCCGAATAAGATGTGAAAGGGCCTTTGCATACCTGGTAGAATAAGGCTTGCTTTTTCGAATGGTTTTTATTTTAACAGGAAAGTCACGGGCTTTTTGGTGCAAAGGGGTATTTTCATAACAAAACAAGTATTGTTCAACCTCATATTTCTCCAATTCCTCAACCAAATAAAGAAGTTGTTGCTCGTTTCCACCCCAACTTTTTGCTCCGGAAACATGTAAAACCTTCATAATAATCCTGTTTCAAAAACAAAGTTAGTATTTAAATTACTAATATGAAGGAACTACCTCCATGCAAGCATATGAGGTATGAAATTCATAAATAATACCATATCCTAAAAAGGAAAAAACCATAAAAGCATCAGGGAAATAAACCCTAAGAGTTTACATCCAAATGTGTCATTGCTCAAATTATAAAAATGTAATTTTGTGTTCCAAACATTTTTAAAATAAGGGGTTGCCAAGGCACTTCCTGCCTTTTGATATTAAAATGAATATTCTCCACCTTTCGGCAGTTGCGAATTGGGGTGGTGGTGAAAACCACCTGCAAAACCTGTGTACGGCACTTAAAGATCCTTCTTTGGGAGTGAGGAACATTATACTTTGTAATGCAGGAGGGCAATTTCATAAAAGACTTCAGGAAACAGAGCTTACCTATTATCCCGGTCATTTACTTTTTAAAATGGATCCCAGGTATATATTTAAGATCAGGTCACTATGTAAAAGCGAAAAAATAGATCTTATACATATTCATGACACCACAGCTTTAACCCTGGCGGTAATGGCTGGTCATCTTTTTAGGCTGCCGCCATTTGTATTCAGTAAAAAAACCTCCTTTCCTGTCAAATCAAGGAAACAAACCCTTTACAAATACAATTATTATAAGATCAAAAAGATACTATGTGTATCAAAAACCACTGCAACGATTACTTTAGAAAGTATTCAAAATAAGGACAAAATTGAAGTGGTTTACCACGGCACCAATACAAAAGTCCTGGAAAATGTCTCCTCTTTAAATCTTCGGAAGAAATTAAATCTAGGCCCGGAAACATTCATAATTGGGAATATCGCCAATCACATTCGGGCAAAAGACCTGGAAACCTTTGTAAGGACCGCGGCGGAAGTTATAAAAGAACAAAAATTTCCACAGGTTCATTTTGTGCAAATAGGTGCTTTTACTAACAGGACTTCCACTTTAAAAAATTTAACGCGGGAGTTACACCTGGAAAATTACATCAGTTTTTTAGGGGAACAGCGCGATGCTGCGGGCTTAATTCCACAATTCGATATTTCTTTTTTGAGTTCCCAAAGTGAAGGTTTACCGCAATTTATCCTGGAATCACTGTATCATAGAATTCCGGTGGTAAGCACAAATGTGGGAGGAATCCCGGAAATTATTGAAGACCGGGTCAACGGATTATTATCTCCTGCCCACGACTACAAAGGTTTGGCAAATAATTTAATTCAGTTAGTACAGGATAAAGATCTAAGAAGATCATTAACAAAAAGGTCCAGGGAAACTGTTGAGGATAAGTTCACCTCACATTCCATGGCTCTTAAAACCCTTGATATTTATAAAGAAATAAAATATGGAAGCGATAAAACAGGAAATTGAAAATGCCCTTGAAATCCTAAGAAAAGGAGGTATTATTTTATATCCCACAGATACGGTTTGGGGAATAGGCTGCGATGCCACCAATCCCGAAGCGGTTGAAAGGATCTACAAATTAAAAAAACGAAGCGACCATAAAGCGATGATCTGCCTGGTGAACAGTGTGAAGATGCTGGAACAGTTTGTAAATTCGGTGCCGGATCCTGCATATGATGTAATTGATTTTTCAGATAAACCAACAACAATCATTTATGACAACCCTATTAAGGTTGCCAATAACCTGGTAGCTGAAGATGAAACCCTTGCCATTCGCGTGGTGAAGGAAAAATTTTGTGAGCAGTTGATCTACCAGTTACGAAAACCGCTGGTATCTACATCGGCCAACATAAGCGGGCAACCCACCCCAAATTCTTTTGCGCAAATAGCTCCTGAAATTTTAAAAGGTGTAGACTATATAGTAAATTTGTACCATTCAAAAATTTCAGATAAACCTTCGGCAATTATTAAAATTGGTAATGACAGAACGGTTAAAGTGATACGCAAATAAAAATGCCCAAAAACAAGAATTACCGGGAGGCCCTTACATCTCCAATATTTCATACAATATCTAAGGCTGCAGATGATTTGGAACTGGATACCTATGTAATTGGGGGCTTTGTGAGGGATCTTCTGCTGGACCGGGGAAATCATAAAGATATTGACGTGGTAGCCGTAGGAAGCGGGATTTTGCTGGCAAAAAAGGTTTCAAAATTACTTCTTCATACTCCAAAAGTACAGGTTTTCAAGAACTATGGCACGGCCATGCTTAGGGACGGGGATCTTGAAATTGAGTTTGTAGGTGCACGAAAAGAGAGCTATTCCTACGACAGCCGGAATCCTGTTGTTGAAGACGGTACGCTGGAAGATGACCAGAACCGTCGTGATTTCACTATCAACACTTTAGCGCTTAGCCTTAACGGCAAAGACTTTGGTAATATTCTGGACCCTTTTAACGGCCTGAAAGATCTGAATTCACAAATTATAAGGACTCCGCTGGATCCTGATATCACTTATTCTGATGATCCTCTTCGAATGTTAAGAGCTATCAGGTTTGCTACCCAGCTTAATTTCACGATAGAACCTAAATCCCTGAAGGCCATTACGCGAAACAAGGACAGGATCCAGATCATTTCCCGGGAGCGCATTACAGATGAGCTAAATAAGATCCTGCTTACTGAAAAACCTTCGGTAGGCTTTGCGCTTTTGCATAAAACCGGATTGCTACCTCTTATCCTTCCCCAGCTAACTGCCCTCGAGGGAATTGAGGAAGTGGAGGGCCAGCGGCATAAAGATAATTTCTGGCACACCCTGGAAGTGGTAGATAATATTGCCCCTCATACAGATGACCTCTGGTTGCGTTGGGCGGCGCTTTTACATGACATTGGAAAAGCACCTACCAAGAAATTTCACAAGAAAATTGGCTGGACCTTTCATGGCCATGAATTCATGGGAGCAAAAATGGTTTACCAACTGTTTAAAAACCTGCGCCTCCCTTTGAATGAAAAGATGAAATACGTTCAAAAGCTGGTTTTAATGAGCAGCAGGCCAATCGTGATCGCAGATGAAAAGGTAACCGACTCGGCAGTGAGAAGGTTGGTATTTGATGCCGGAGATGATATTGAGGATCTTATGACCTTGTGCGAGGCAGATATCACCACCAAAAACCCCAACCGGTTTAAGAAATATCACAACAACTTTAAAAAAGTTCGCAAAAAAATAAAAGAGGTTGAAGAGAAAGATCACATCAGGAATTTCCAACCTCCGGTAAGTGGGGAGGAAATTATGGAAACATTTGATCTAAAACCTTCCAAAGAAATTGGGATCATAAAGGATGCTATTAAAGAAGCGATCCTGGAAGGAGAGATCCCTAATGAATATAGTGCTGCAAAGGAATTCATGATCAAAAAAGGAATTTCCCTTGGCCTGGTCCCCGGTAACCAATAATTAAACCGGAATAATTTATTGAGTGGTTTAAGAATATCTCACAAATGAAGGACAATAAAAAGGTTGTTTACTGGCTGTTCACGGGTTGCTTTCTTATTTTTATTATGGTTATTGTTGGAGGTATAACCCGCCTCACTAACTCCGGTCTTTCTATGACCGATTATAAGCTTATAACCGAAACCATCCCACCGCTTACCGAAGAGGCATGGATAGCAGAATTTGAGCGGTACAAACAATTTCCTGAATATCAGAAACTGCATTTCCATTTTGAACTGGAAGATTTTAAAGAGATCTATTTCTGGGAATGGTTTCACCGCGTAATTGGCAGAGTTATAGGCATTGTCTTCATTATTCCCTTCTTATATTTCCTGTTCACCCGGCAGCTCACCCGCTCCACCATTAAAAAATCCATTGTCCTGTTTGCACTTGGTGCCTTCCAGGGATTCCTGGGTTGGTATATGGTAAAAAGCGGGCTGGTAGATATGCCCGCTGTTAGCCATTACAGGCTTGCTGCCCACCTCACTACCGCATTTATCACTTTTGCATTTACGTTCTGGGTTGCCTTGGATATCATCTATCCTGAAAAAATACAAATTAATAAGGCCTTTAGAAATCTTGTGCGCGTTGGCATGATCATCCTTCTGGTGCAGATAATATGGGGAGCTTTTGTGGCGGGGCTTGATGCGGGATTAATTCACAATACCTGGCCTATGATGAATGAGGGTAAGCTTATTCATGAAACTGTTTATATTGAGCAAAACCCTGTATGGCGCAATTTTATTGAAGGAAAAAGCGGGGTGCAATTTGTTCACAGATATTTAGCCTATGCCGTAGTAGCTATTATTGGCTATATTTGGTACAGGTCAAGGAAGTTAACACTTAGTGTTTTACAAAAAAGGGCGATAGATTCCCTGCTTATCCTGGTTTTTGTTCAATTCCTGCTGGGGGTACTAACCTTAATTTACGCGGTGCCGCTTTGGCTTGGAGTTGCTCACCAGGTAGGTGCATTTTTTCTGTTAACCGCAATGACCTATACCCTACATCGATTCACCCGTTAACCTGAATTTCAAATCAAAAACTGTATATTTGCAGTCCAAAAATTTTAAGTATGGTTTACCGTTTCAGAGTAATTCTTGATGCCGAAGAAGATGTTTTTCGCGATATTGAACTTTTAGAGGAAAGCACCCTGGAAGATTTTCATAATTCTATTATCAACGCTTTTGGCTTTGATGGCAATGAAATGGCCGCATTCTATATAAGCGATGAAACCTGGAACCAGGGCGAAGAGATATCACAATTTGACTTTGGAGATGGAGAGGATCCTGTGAGGTTAATGAATGAGACCACGCTGGACAGCATTTTTTCTGAAGATCAAACCAAACTAATTTATGTCTACGACTTCCTGAGCATGTGGACCTTCCTGATAGAACTAGGCGAAATTGCTGAAGTTGAAGAAGGTAGGGATTATCCAAATCTTATGTTTGTGCACGGGCAGATTCCACTTGAAGCTCCCGATAAAGAATTTATTGCAGAAAAGGACGAATTTGGCGATGATTATGATTCCGAATTTGATGTTGACGACTACGATGACCTGTCATTCGACGAGAACTGGAATTAATTTTTCATAACACAGGATTCCAGATGGTTAATAACTAGTAATTATTAACCTAAACGTCATTCAACATTTTCACCGGATTTTATTATAATTGCCCCTGCCCGCCGGCAGCATATTCCGGTGCGTAAATCAATATAATTAGTACTCAATTCTTAATATTCACTACTCAATACTAAAACCGCATGATCAACTTATATAACGCTCAAATTGAATCCCTTTCCATTCACCGTGTAGGAAATAAAAGCCGAAACGAGAATATCTTTCTTTCAGGGGAACCATTTCAGCTTAATGATGAGATCACGCCATTGATAAAGGAATATTTCCTGAAGCCCTTCCGCGAGAAAGAGGAAAATTACTTTCAGTTCTTTCACGAAACCGACCTGGAGTTCAATGAACTGTACAATCTTTCAAATCAAATCTTTGACAACCCTGGTAATATTCACGAGGTTTCAAAAAAGATAACCACATTATTGTTTGAGCAGTCAACTCATCCGCATATTAAAAGCGGGGAAGTGTATGTGGTTTATTTTGAAAATATGTTGTTGGACAATGAGAAGGTTTCGGCAATAGGAATCTTTAAGTCTGAATTAAAACACGACTTTCTTCAATTCCAGGAAAAAGGAACTACGCTGGAGATGATCATTCAGCAGGGAATTAATATTCAGAAATTGGATAAAGGCGCCATTATTTTTAACAAGGACCGCGAGGAGGGTTACAAGATCCTTTCTGTAGATTCCAATAAATACGACACCAAATACTGGGTGGAGAATTTCCTGGGAGTAGATGTGCTTGCCGATAATAATTTCTATACCAAGAAGTATTTAAAGTTTTGCCAGAATTTCGCCAAAGACGTGGTTTTACCTGCCGAGGATAAAAAACAGGAGGTAATGTTCATGAACCGCAGTGTAGATTATTTCGCTAAAAATGACGAGTTCGAGGAGACGGCATTCATGAACTCAGTTATTGATAATCCGGACCTTATGCCGGAATTCAGAAACTACAAGACTGAAAAAGCCCCCAAATATAAGATCGAGGACCTTACTACTTTTCCCATTGCCAATACCGCGGTAACCGCCGCCAGAAAATCTATCAAGAACGTAATCAACCTTGACACAAATATTCAGATAAAACTGGATTTCATCAATCCCGAATCTGCTGAAAAATTCGTAGAAAAAGGTTGGGATGAGGAAAAGCAGATGTATTATTACCTGGTATATTTCAACAAAGAAGAAAAGAGTTAATTATTTAAGCACCTGGGTGCTGGTATCTTCATAATTTCTTCTAACAAATTCAAGGGCGGTACGCAGGATCTGGCCCATACTACGCGCGCGTTTAAACTTGATGTCTTTTGTAAAGATGAACAGGTCACGCCGTAACTGACGTACATTTTCTTCAGTAGAAATATTGTCGTTTATCATACACCTTATAAGCTCCTTAAACCTTGTACTGGCATTGATCATCCTTTTGGCCAGCAGGGACCGCTCTTCCCTCCTGTACTGTTCTATGGAATTATCCTGCAGTTTTCGGGTAACAAGTTCTACCATCTTCAAATTCTCCTTAAAGAACTGCGGCCGGTATACCTTTAAATTGCCTTCATAACATTGCTGGTCAAAATCTATAGCCCTTATGGTATAATCTACATGGTCAAAATCGTGTGTAGGTATGATCACGTAATTGTACGAGCGCATATCTCCCAAAAGCCGCACCATACATCTTTCATTAAATTTCACAAATTGCTTTGCTATCTGGGTCTTTGCACGTTCATTACACATAGGCAATTGTTCCTCAATAAAAACATCTCCGGGAATTCCGGCAATGTGCTCCTCGATGAGGGTATCCTTATAAACCAGGAAATTTATGCGGTGCGGGGATAGGATATGCTCCATCTCAAGGCCATAAATACGGGAGGCATCAGCCAGCTTTACATAGAAATAAGTAAAACTGTCATTCAATACATTTCTTACTTTAACCCGAAAGGGTTTTGAATTTCCGAAGGTGCAGTAATCAATAGCATCTATATTTAAATATTCCAGGGAATCATCACTCCCATCAGAATGAAGGATGGTATAAACCTTTTTAAGGGAATCATCAATTTCCTTCCGCTCGGAATCTGAATAATAGCAGCGCACCCAAAGGGTGTCTTCATCATTGCGGTCATATACACTTACAGCGCCGGCAAAACGCAGAAGGTCATCATAAAATACCGGAATTTTTGTGTTGCGGTTATATTTTGCGAGGTAATTATTGAAACGTTCATTAACAGGAAAAGAAGGTTTTTTCCTGGACATTAATTTCTTCTCCATAAAAGAGGTTTTTTCAAAAATACAGTTTCTCAATGAGTTCTCCTGTAACAAAACGTTAACTTCGCCGTCATATGTTAAAACATCTATTAGTTTGGAGACAATCTTAACCTTAAACAATCTCACTAAAAAATTTGGTTCCCTTACAGCAGTAAACAATCTTTCTTTTACCATTAAGAAAGGGAATGTTTACGGTATCCTGGGGCCTAACGGCAGTGGAAAATCTACCACCCTGGGGATGGTCCTTAATGTTGTAAACAAAACAGGTGGAGATTTTCATTGGTTTGGTGGGAATAATTCTACGCATGAAGCTTTAAAGCAGGTTGGCGCTATCATTGAGCATCCAAATTTCTATCCTTATATGACTGCGGCCCAAAACCTGGCCCTGGTTTGTAAAATCAAGGGTGTGAGACCGGAGAAAATTTCAGAAAAACTTGAAGTTGTAGGACTACTGGATAGGAAAGACATCAAATTTCGCACGTTTTCCCTGGGAATGAAACAACGGCTGGCCATAGCTTCTGCACTTTTAAATGACCCTGAGATTTTGATCCTTGACGAACCAACCAATGGCCTTGACCCACAGGGAATACATCAAATAAGGGAAATTATAAGGCAAATTGCAGCCACCGGAACAACAATACTGCTGGCTTCACATTTACTTGATGAAGTTGAAAAAGTATGTTCTCATGTGGTGATCATACGCAAAGGTGAAAAACTATACAGCGGGCGGGTGGATGAGATGAATGCCAGCCACGGATTTTTTGAATTAAGATCTTCGGAACCCGAAAAATTGCAAACAGTCCTTGCCGAACACCTTTCGATAGGAAAAATAAACTTTCAGGATGGGTTGATAACCGCATTTCTTGATGAACCCCTGGATGCCGAAGTATTGAATTCCTATTTATTCAGCAAGGGAATTGTGCTTTCCTACCTTGTGAAAAGAAAAGAAAGCCTGGAAGAGCAGTTTTTACAGTTAACCAACCAAATTTCCAACTAGAATGCTACGATTACTCGACATAGAATTACATAAACTGAAATACAGCCGGTCTGCAAAGATCTTAATCACCACTTATTTCATCCTGATTACTTTTATTGCACTAATCGCATCCATAGAATTTAATATTGGTCAGGTGCATTTCAGGGTGGCCGACCAGGGGATCTTTAACTTTCCCTTTATCTGGCATTTCAATAGTTATATTGCTGCACTTTTAAAATTATTCCTCGCAATAGTAATTGTTTCCATGATGTCTAATGAGTATAGCAATAGAACCCTCAAACAAAACCTTATAGATGGCTTGAGCAAAAGGGAATTCATTCTCTCCAAATTCCTCACCGTTGTGCTGTTTGCCTTTATTTCCACGCTTTTCCTGTTTGTGGTTTCAATGATCCTGGGCTATTCTTTTTCTGATTATACAGAGTTTTCAATAGTATTTTCAGATATGGAATACCTGCTTGCTTATTTTATAAAACTTACCGCTTTCTTTTCCTTCTGCTTATTCCTTGGGGTTTTGGTAAAAAGATCGGCCTTCGCTCTCGGGTTTCTTTTTATATGGTGGATCCTTGAAAATATTCTGAATGGTATACTTACATGGAGGATATTCCGGGACTCTAATATCGCCGAAAATATAATGCAGTTCTTTCCACTTACTGCAATGAGCAACCTGGTAGTAGAACCATTTTCAAGGCTGAGTTTTATTCAAACAGCTGCTACCCAATTGGGGTCAGAATTTGAGAAAGATTACAGCGTACATTGGTATCAATTGCTCATTGTAATGATCTGGACCTTTCTTTTCATATTTTTCTCTCACAGATTACTTCTAAAGAGAGATTTATAAATAACTTAGCGGGAAATGAAAACATGAAGATTCCTGCTTTCCTTTTTTTCTTTTTCCTATTGCTGGCAGGGCAGCATGCCTTTGCCCAGCGGGAAGCGGCCCATTGGTTTTTTGGTGATAGGGCAGGTTTAAATTTTAACAGCGGTTTTCCCGTACCCCAAAGTGGCAGTCTGCAAACCCAGGAAGGTTCCGCCACCATCTCAGACCGAAATGGGAACCTATTGTTTTATACAGATGGGGTGCAGGTCTATGACCGCCGGCATAACCGAATGCCCAATGGTTATGGCCTAAACGGGGATGTTTCCAGTACCCAGTCTGCCCTTATAGTGCCCCAACCGGGGAATCCCGGTTTATATTTCATTTTTACGGTAGATAAACCCGATTATTTCGGGGATGGTGAAGATCCAATTGACGGGCTTAATTACAGCGTGGTAAATATGTCCCTAAATGGCGGATTTGGAGATGTGGTCCCGGCAAGTAAAAACACTCCTCTGGTCACCTATAATTCGGCCGATGCCCTGGAGAATGAATACAAGAGTTCAGAAAAAATCTCAGCCGTTTTACATGCCGATGGAAGTTCCTACTGGGTTGTTACCCATCATACCAACAAATTTTATGCTTTCAAGGTGACCACTGCAGGTGTTAATACTACCCCTGTGATATCAGTTTCTCCTAATAATGTTCCCCCATAATAAGCGAACAGGGGGTTAATATTACAGCGATTGGTTATATGAAGATCTCTCCCGATGGTAAAAAACTTGCAGCGGCATACAGCTCCACAAGGCTGGGAAGCGAACGAACAGGGACCAAAAATTCCGGTAAAGTATTTTTATATGATTTTAATGACCAGACAGGGCAGGTAAGCAACGAAGAACTTCTCCTTTTTGACAGTTATCCATATGGTGTTGAATTCTCACCTAAATCAACAAAGTTATATATCACCGCAAATATTTATGATGACAGGGATGTAATGCTGAAAAGTGAACTATATCAATACGATCTGGAAAGCGCTTCAATTTATAGTTCTCAAAAGGTTATTCATTCTTCCAATAATGTGGCAGGAGCCTTACAGTTGGCGATAGACGGAAGGATTTACCGTGCAGGTTATCCCATATTTGTGCAGCGCCACTCTCTGATGTCTGTGATAAAAAATCCTGAAGCCCTGCCCAATGGGGTCAATTATTCCCACAATTCCATCAATCTTGGTAATAATACCGTTAAACTTGGCTTACCTCCCTTTATACAATCTCTGTTTCTGAATAATTTTGATTTTGAGAATTTATGTTTTGGAGATGAAACTCATTTTTTTCTCACCAGTGATGAACCATATACTTCAATTAAATGGGATTTTGGAGATGGAAACACCGCGACAGGAAGTGAAGTTTATCATACCTATGCTTCTCCGGGCACCTATATAGTGACTCAAACGAGAACCCTTAACGGAGAGGAATTTGAACCTGCCAAAAAAGAATTGACCATTGTAGATATTCCGGAGGTTTTACAGAATTTTGAGCTCGTTCAATGCGACACAGGTGAAAATTCTACCGATGGAATCGCCACCTTCAACCTGCAACTTGCCAAGGACGATATTACCCTTGGGAATGAAAATACCCAGGTGTTTTTCTACGAAACCAGGAATGAAGCCGTGGAGGATACGTTGAATGGAAATGCTTTGGATGATGTGTATACCAACCGCACAGCCAACCAGGTGGTGTATGCCAAGGTTACAGCTTTTAATTCTATTTGTTATAGCATTACCGCTGTTACCCTTAAAACAAAAGACAGCATAGAGCTTGATCCCGAACCTGCACAAGGTTGCGATTTAGGGAATGGCGAAGCCGAATTTAATTTTCAGTCTATCGAAACAAGGGTGTTATCCCAGCTTAATTTATCCTCCAATATCGATCTTAGTTTCCATCTTACTGAAGAAGATGCGGCCATAGGAATAAATGCGCTTCCGGACCTTTATACCTCCCCGCCCACCAAGGTTTATATCAAGGCAATAAGTGATGGAATTTGTTATGGAGCTGGAAGCATTGAACTGGAGATCACCACTTTTCCACAACTTCAGGAGATCACGGAAATGAGTGCCTGTTCCTCGCAGTTTCCGCTTACTTTAGGAACAGAACTTCAGTTTTCAGATGGTGTGGACTATGAATTTTTATGGAACACCGGGGAAACATCCCGTGAAATTCAGGTAAATGGTGGCGGGAGTTATTCCGTGGAAATTATTAATCCGGAGCTAGGCTGTGGCCGAACCCTGGAATTTTTAATAGAGGAATTTCCCGAGGCTAAAATTAACAATGTCGAGATACAAAGCAATGGGGAGGTAAGTGAGATTACGGTGATCACAAATAATGAAGAAGGCATTTTGTATGCGCTGGATAATAAAGATGGCCCCTGGCAGGAGAGTCCTGTTTTCAGCAATGTGAGTTCAGGGCCCCATACGGTATATGTCACTACTGTAAATTCCTGCGGAATTGTAGAAAAAGAGATCCTTGTTTTTGGGTTTCCCTCTTTTTTTACCCCCAACAATGACGGTTATAATGACAGGTGGAAACCGGTCCAAATTGATGATGAGGATTATACTGTCATAAGGATACAGATCTATGACCGTTATGGCAAACTTTTAAAACAACTGGATCCCGATAGCAGTGGTTGGGATGGCACTTTCAATGATCATTTGATGCCGGCAAATGATTACTGGTTTTTGGTGAATCTGGCCAATGGAAGAGAGTTTAAAGGCCATTTTTCCCTGATAAGATAAGCCGTTTTGATTAGGCAGGATTATTGCGAGGTTTCGGGAAGCTAAGAAAAAGATTTTCATGAAATTTACTATAAAATCAGAATACAAACCTACCGGAGACCAGCCTCAGGCAATTAAGCAACTGGTAGGTGGGATCAAAAAAAATGACCAATACCAGACGCTGCTTGGAGTTACAGGTTCAGGTAAAACCTTTACGGTAGCCAATGTTATAGAAGAAGTTCAAAAGCCTACCCTGGTACTTGCACATAACAAAACCCTGGCTGCGCAGCTTTATGCTGAATTCAAACAATTCTTTCCTGACAATGCGGTGGAGTATTTTGTGAGTTATTACGATTACTACCAGCCGGAAGCTTTTATACCTTCCTCGGGAACCTATATTGAGAAAGATCTTTCCATAAATGAAGAAATTGAAAAACTGCGGTTGAGCACTACTTCTTCTTTATTAAGCGGAAGAAGAGATGTGATCGTAGTAGCTTCAGTTTCATGTTTATATGGTATTGGGAATCCAGTGGAGTTTAAAAAGAATGTGGTTTCCATACAGAAGGATATGCGAATCTCCAGAACTCAATTATTGCATAAACTGGTGCAAAGCCTTTACTCCAGGACCGAAGCAGATTTTAACCGCGGAAATTTCAGAATAAAAGGAGACACACTGGATGTATTTCCGAGTTATGCAGATAATGCTTTCAGAATTCATTTTTTTGGAGATGATATAGAGGAAATTGAGGCTTTTGATCCCATTTCCAATGCGGTTGTGGAAAAATACGACCGGTTGAATATTTATCCGGCCAATATGTTTGTTACCTCCCCTGATGTTTTACAGGGAGCCATTCGCGAAATTCAGGATGACCTGGTGAAGCAGGTTGATTATTTCCAGGATATAGGAAAACACCTGGAAGCAAAGCGACTGGATGAGCGTACCAATTTTGACCTGGAAATGATAAGGGAACTGGGATATTGCTCAGGAATAGAAAACTATTCCCGTTACCTTGACGGCCGTTTGCCGGGAACAAGACCCTTTTGCTTACTGGATTATTTTCCTGATGATTATTTAATGGTTGTTGATGAAAGTCACGTAACCATACCCCAGGTTCACGCAATGTATGGAGGTGACCGCTCCAGGAAAGAGACTTTGGTAGATTACGGGTTCCGTCTTCCTGCGGCAATGGACAACCGCCCTTTAAAATTTGAGGAATTTGAAGCTCTTCAAAATCAGGTGATCTATGTAAGTGCCACCCCCGCCGACTACGAATTGCAAAAAACCGAAGGGGTGTATGTAGAACAGGTTATAAGACCTACAGGATTACTAGACCCTATTATTGAAATAAGGCCCAGCCTGAACCAGATTGATGATCTTATTGAAGAAATTCACGTACGGGCAGATAAAGATCAAAGAGTCTTGGTAACTACCCTTACCAAACGTATGGCAGAGGAACTGGATAAATATTTAAAACGTATCAATATACGCTGTCGTTATATACATTCAGATGTTGATACCCTGGAACGGGTTGAAATTATGAATGACCTTAGGCGGGGAATCTTTGATGTGCTTATTGGAGTGAACCTGTTAAGAGAGGGACTTGATTTACCTGAAGTTTCCCTGGTAGCAATTTTGGATGCAGATAAGGAAGGTTTTCTTAGAAGTAACAGGTCGCTTACCCAGACGATTGGTAGGGCCGCAAGACACCTGGAAGGCCGTGCTATTATGTATGCAGATAAGATCACAGAATCCATGCAAAAGACCATGGACCAGACAGATTACCGCAGGACCAAACAGATAGACTATAATGCAAAGAATAATATCAAACCAACCGCACTGGTAAAAGCATTCAATGAAACTCTTATAAAACGTAAGGAGGAAGCCTATAAAATTGAAACGGCACCCACTTTAAAAGCTGCGGAAAAAGAGACAGCCTATTTCAGCAAAGACCAGCTTGAAAAACGGATAAGGGCTAAACGGAAAGAAATGGAAACGGCGGCAAAAGATCTGGATTTCATGACCGCGGCGCGTTTAAGGGATGAAATAAAAATGCTACAGGAAAAGACCAAAACTCTTGCGTGATCCAAATCTCAAAGAAATTATAAAAAAGGTTAATTTACACACAATCATCTAACTGTCAATAGTTTAATTCTATAAATTTAAGAATACCCAAACTATTTAACAGATCTACTGTGCAGGCTTTTATAAAAGAAGATGCACATGAGAACAAACGTTGTAATATATCTTTTCCTGCTGCCGGTGCTGGTATTTTCACAGGTGGGAATTGATACTTCAGATCCTCAGGCACAACTTGATGTTGTAGCCTCCAATACAGATAATCCTTCAATTTATGATGGTATCCTCATTCCCAGAATCACAAAGTTTCCAACCACCTCCCCCACCGTCCAACAAAATGGAATGTTGGTTTACCTAACTAAAACGGTAGCAGATCATGCCCCCGGCTTTTATTTTTGGAACAACGAGTCTAAAAAATGGGAAAATTTAGGTGGAAGCTCTTTAGGAGCCTTTTATAAACCCGGTACAACCAGTGTTCCCCAAACCATTCAGGAACCAATGTACAGGCAAGGGAATATTGGCATTGGCACCCAGGATATAACGGCTAAACTTCAAATAGCTTTAAATTCAACTGCGGACCTGGGAATAAAAAAAGGGCTCGAGGTAGACAATAACAATCCTGCTACAGATAATTTAACCACCTATGCCATTATAAGTGATAACCGCAGCGCAACTAATGGGACGAAGTACGGAATAAAAAATAATGTGGGAGGGCTTGGCACCGGAGTGCATTACGGAATATTTAATGAAGCCTACCAGAATACCGGGACCAATGATATTTACGGTATTTTCAATCGGGTTGGCAGGACTTTTGGTTCCTGGAGTAATAATTATGGAATTTATTCCCAGATTGGAACTACCCAGGGAAGCGGTAATATATATGGCATTTACAGTACTGCCCTGGGAGACCACAACGCCAATGTGTTCGCCGGATATTTTGCCGGTAGACTGGGAATAGGCTCAACCCCGGAAGTGGAGTATATTTTTCCCGCAGCCAAAGGTAAACCAGATCAAACCCTGGTGTTGGATAATACAAAGAATATGATTTGGAGATATCCTGGTACATTCAATTACTCGACCACAGGTGGAGCTACCGGGGATTATGTTATCACAGATGAAGTTTTTTCGCTTCGCATTAACGATCAGATAAGCGGGTTGGTTATACCCGCTGCAAATACCAATAAAGGCAGGATCATAACGCTCATAGCATGGAAAGGCACCAAGACCAAACCCTTTAAATTTGCAGGAACCGATGATCTTTATGATGTGGTGAATGATGTTTCAATAACTTCGATCACAGGAAGCCAAATATTGACTATCCAGAGCGCAGGTAACAGGTGGATATTGGTGGATATAAGAAAAGCGCCCTAAATTGGCGCTTTTCTTATCAACTAATTCAAAAACAATTAAGAAATCTCGATCATTCTTTTAGCCTGAACTTTGGCTTCTTCCTTTTTAGGCAGATTGATCAACAATACGCCGTTCTCATAGGAAGCAGAGATCATTTCATTATTAACAGTTTCAGGAAGGCTAAATGCACGTTTAAAGTTGCTGTAACTAAATTCCTTGCGGGTATACCTTCCGCTCTTATCGCTGGTTTCCATTTCTTTTTTCTCTTCAGAAGAAATAGTGAGAATATCGTTATCCAGCTCGATATTGAAATCGTCCCTGGTCTTACCCGGAGCAGCAACTTCAACCATAAAGTTGTCATCTGTTTCCTGAATATTTACAGCAGGAATACTTGTTCCAATACTGTTTACATTGGTGGTTCCACCTAACCAATCGGTTTTAAACATATCATCAAAAACCGATGGCAGCCAATTGGCCTCATTACGCTTAATTAAACTCATAACATTTTATTTTTTTAAAGTTTGAACATCAAAATTTTCAAGAGGATATTAGCAAATTAAATTCCATTTGAAATTTCACGCCATTATGTCTGTTTTTTAATCAGATTAAATGACATATTGGCGCTTTCGATTTAAGCAGGTATTATTAACAAGGGATTTCCTAACTTTAATCCCTGATAAGTTTTTAATGAAACAACTTTATAATAAACTGCTTCGCATCCTTCGCATCATAAAAAGCAAAATTGTTTTTTATCCCACTGTTTTCGCAGTAATAGGTATATTCTTTGCCTTTATAATAATGTACCTTGAAAATCTTGGGATATCCCGCTATCTACTTGATAATCTTCCCATTCTTGTAGTAGATAACGGCGATACTGCCCTAACCATACTAAGTGCTATAATTACCGGACTTATTTCTATGATGGTGTTTAGTTTCTCTATGGTAATGTTGCTTTTAAGTCAGGCATCGAGCAATTATTCTCCACGTCTTTTACCCGGATTAATATCAGATAAATCACATCAGATTATCCTGGGGATCTACCTGGGAACAATTTTATACTGTATTTTTATACTTTTTTCTATTCAACCTACCGGAGACAAGTACCAGATCCCGGGATTTTCAGTGCTTTTAGGAATTTTATTTACGGTGGTTTGTATCTATGCTTTTATTTATTTTATCCATAATATTTCTGAAAATATCCAGATAAGCAAAATATTGGACAAGATTTATGTTGTGGCTAAAACAAACCTTCAAAACCTTATAAAAGAGGAAAACACCAATAAGTTTCCTTTTCCCGATACCACCGACTGGAAGGAATATTACACGGAAAACAGCGGCTATTTACAAAACATCTCCATCCCCAACCTTATTGGTATATGTAAGGAAAACAATTTCAAAATCCATGTGTTACCCGTTAACGGGATTTTTGTTTTGAAGGGAATTCCACTTTTCAGGGCAAGTAAGGAGCTTGATAAGAAAACCATTCAAAAAATTCTGGAAAACTTCAATTTTTCCAGGGGAGAACTGGTGCAGGATAATTATGTTTTGGCATTTAAACAGATCACTGAAATTATTTTGAAAGCTATGTCCCCCGGGATAAACGATCCGGGAACTGCAATTAATGGAATTGACTATTTATCTGAATTGTTTTCTTTGAGGATGTATAAAAACGACCGGAACATCATCGTTCGGGACGATGAGGCATTTTTAAGAATAAATACGGTAGACTTTGATGAGTTGTTATATAATGTAATGGCAGCTATACGAACCTATTGTAAACACGATATTATCCTGATTCAAAAATTAATGTTGATGTTCCGGTATTTAAAAATGCAGCCGGTAGAAAACAAAAAATTGTATGATTGTATTGACCGGGAGGCCCAAACTCTAATAAATGATGCCCGGGAATCGCTTACAAATAAAAGGGATCTTGAAAAGGTCCAGGAACTTATCTCCAATTTTGAATCCAAAGGACATGGAAAGTAAATATGAACATACAACCGGAGGCACCTTTACCCCTCTTTTATTTCTTATATGTTTTCACATGGCCGGATTCAGCCAGTCTACGGCTTCCTCAAATGTTTCCATAATCAAAGTATATTCTTCTCAATTGGAAACAGAAAAAAATATATGGATCTATCTCCCGGCCTCCTACCAATCCTCCACTCAAAAGAATTATCCCGTACTCTACCTGCAGGATGCCCAGAATCTGTTTGATAAAAGTACTTCCTATGCCGGAGAATGGCGGGTGGATGAAACCCTGGACAGCCTGAACCTGGATATGATTGTAGTGGGAATAGAACATGGAAATGCAAAAAGGATAGACGAGCTTACCCCCTATGCCCACCCCGAGCATAAAGGAGGAAATGCGGATAATTATTTGAATTTTATTACCAAAACCCTGAAACCCTATATAGATAGCCAATACAGAACCAAGCCTGCCGCTGCCTCAACATTTATTGGTGGTAGCTCCCTGGGCGGGTTGTTCGCTTTCTACAGCATTTTAAAACATCCTGAGATATTCTCCAAAGCCATGGTTTTCTCACCCAGTTTTTGGTTTTCAGAAGAAATTTTTACGCTCGCCCGGAATATTAATATGGAAGAGTTAAGTTCAACAAAGATATTTTTCAGGGCAGGACATAAAGAAAGCGAGACCATGGTCCCGCTTATGATGCAAATGCGTCAGATTTTAATTGATAACGGCATTTCTATGTGCGATGTAAATTCCAAAGCCGTGTTTGAAGGAACTCACAGTGAAAAGTTCTGGGCCTCCCAATTTCCTGAGGCAGCTTTATGGCTTATTTCAAATTGACCTATTGCAATTCCTCTCTTTTAGCATCTGCCCATTCCTGTACCATTTCTTCGAGTACGTTTAAAGGCACTGCTCCATTCTTTAGAACCACATCGTGAAATTCCCTAAGATCAAAATCCTCTCCTAACCAGGCTTTTGCTTCTTCCCGAAGCTCCACAATTTTATTCATTCCAATTTTATAAGCTGTAGCCTGCCCCGGCATCACAATATGGCGCTCAACCATTTTAATACAATCTGTCTCGGCATTTGGAGTGTTGTTCTTATAATATTCAATACCCTGTTCACGGGTCCATTTTTTGGCGTGAATACCGGTATCTACTACTAACCTGCAGGAGCGCCATAATTCCATTGCCAGCCTTCCAAAATCTGAATAAGGATCTTCGTAGAATCCTATTTCCTTGGGCACAAGCTCGCTGTATAACCCCCATCCTTCAACATAGGCAGTATAAAAATTAAACTTTCTGAACATAGGAATGGTTTCAAGTTCCTGGGCAATGGCTATTTGCATATGGTGCCCGGGAATACCTTCGTGGTAAGCCAGGGCTTCCATTTGGTAAGTAGGCATCGCGTTCATATCATATAAATTGGCATAATAGGTTCCCGGCCTGGAACCGTCTAAAGCGGGCTGCTGATAAAAAGCCTTTCCGGCACTTTTCTCCCTGAAGGGTTCAACGGCTTTCACAACAATATCTGCAGTGGGTTTTATAAGGAAGAGCTCGTCAAGCTTTCCCTTCATTGTTTCAATATACGCGGTAGCTTCTGTGAGATATTGTTCTTTCCCTTCGGGAGTATTAGGATAATAAAATTGCGTGTCATTCCGCATAAATTCAAAGAAATCCTGCAAACTGCCCTCAAACCCCACCTTTTCCTTAATCACTTCCATTTCTCCATGAATCCTTGCAACCTCACTCAAACCTATCTCATGGATTTCATTAACATTAAGGCCTGTAGTAGTGATCCTTTTAAGGCGGTTGTTATAAAATGCATCTCCCTTTGGGAATTTCCAGGCTCCATGGTCTGTAGTCGCCCTTTGCTGCTGATCTTCCAGCAGGGCGATCATTTTGGTATAAGCCGGTTTAACCGATGTAAGGAGTGCTTTTTCAGCATCGGCCAGGAGTTTTCTTTTTACCTCGTCTGTTATATCGAGTTTATCAGTCTTGGCTTTAAAATCTTGCAGAAGGGCGCTGGATTCACTTGAACTTTCAAATGGTTTCCCTTTAATCACATTGTGAGAAGCTTCAAGCACCTTTTCAAAAACAAATTTGGGAGGTAAAATGCCATTTTGTTCCCTTATTTTCATACCCTCAATAGCCTGGTCAAATACCTTGGGAATCCCGTTAAGCCTTTCTATGTATGCCCGTGCATCCTGTATGGAATCTATCCTGTGCATATTAATAAGAAATGCAGGGAGGTTGGTATGATACCCGTTCATTTGATTTACGGGATAATCATAGAACCTAAAATCATAATCTTCAATTTGATTGTTCAATTCCTGCTTATAGAGGCGGTAACTTAAGGCAGTTTCCTTATCCAGGGCTTTTTCATCTACATTTTCCTTCAGGTATTTCTTTCTGGATTTTGCTTTTTCCAGGTCTTTGGCATATTTAAGGTGTGAAAAATCATCCCACTTACCATAATTGGTTTTTCTACCCAATTGGGTTTGCATCATGGGAGATTCCTCTACGTCTTTTTCAAATTCGGCGTCAAAATATGCATTTAATGCTGCGGAAGATTCGGCGATCTCACTATCCTTATAATCGCTGGTATCTTTATCTTTTTTGCAGGATATTGTAACAGCAATAACCATAAATACCAGCAGCAATTTTAACCTCTTTCCCATCTCAATACTATTTTTCTAACACTGAAAATTTAATAAATGAATCGCCATAAACCGTGTGGGACTCTTTTGTAAAATCTTCCTTTTTAGCTTCGAAGATATTTGGCACATAGGTTTGCGGATTAAGATCTATAAGCGGAAACCATGTACTTTGCACCTGGATTTGAAGTTTGTGGCCCTTTTTAAATGTATGATTTATGTCCTGTAAATTAAACGTAACATCTGTTTTCTTATTGGGTACAAATGGTTCCGGTTTTTCAAAACTGTTCCTGAAACGTCCCCGCATAACCTCGCTTCTTACCATCATATGATAATTACTCATTTTTAAGTGGTCCATGGTCTCCTCATAATCCTTTGAATCGTGAGGGTACACATCAATTACTTTCACCACCCAATCTGCATCTGTACCAGTAATAGCCACTTTTAGATGTGCTTCTATAGCGCCAACCAGGCTCATGTCTTCCTCAAGAACCGGGGTTTCAAAAACCAACACATCTGGCCGGCGGGCTGCAAATCGTTGATCTCCGGTCATATATTTACGCGGAGTAAATACGGCCTTTATTTCATCATTATAAGGAACAGGTTTTTTGGGATCACTTACAAAAGACATTTCAGCCTCTCCCGGCTCATTGGTTAGTTTTTGATCATCACCCAGGTAAAATATTTTATTTTGGGTATTTTGAGGAGGCCAGGTTTCAAATGAATTCCATTCTTTTTTTCCCGTATCAAAAATATAAGCTTCGGGTAATCCAGATTCTTTAGTACCGCTTCCCTTAAGAAAATGATTAAAGAATTTAGTTTCTATATTTTGCTGGTAGCCTTCAGAAATATCATCACCAAAATAAACATTTCCAACCGCCTGCCTTTTGGTCCTGCGCGCCCAATCTCCGTGGCTCCATGGCCCAAATACCAAAGTGTTATAGTTATTGCCGGAGCTTTCAATATTTTTATAGGTCTCAAAGGGGCCATAAAGATCTTCTGCATCAAATAATCCTCCCACTACCATTACCGCGGGTTTAATATCCTTTAAATGCTGGATTACTCCCCTGGATCTCCAAAATTCATTATAATTTGGATTTTCTTTCAATTGTTGCCAGAAGATGTTGTCTTCTTTGTAATATTCATCAAGATTACTTAATGGTCCTTTATCCAGGAAAAACTGGTATTGATCCTGGGTTCCAATATCGGGAAGTTCATACCAGGCTTCTGTCGTAGGGCTTTCCTTATCATACCCAAATAAAGTCGTTGCCCTCCAGTAGCTTAAGAGATAAGCACCATTATGGTGAAAATCATCAAAGAAAAAATCCCCTATCCCTGCCTGTGGCGATACCGCTTTTAATGCCGGATGGGCATCCAAAAGCGACATAATAGCATAATGCCCGGGATATGAGATGCCCCAGGTACCAACCTTTCCATTGTTGTTCGCGGCATTTTTAATTAGCCATTCAATAGTGTCATAGGTATCACTGGCCTCATCTGCCTGTTTCCGCTTTTTATTGGGAATATAGGCTCTCATGTTGTCATAGGAACCTTCGCTCATCCAGCGGCCCCGCACATCCTGGTACACTATAATATTACCCTCCTGCATGAGATAGTTGTTGGGGCCAATACTAGACCTGAACTGATCTTTCCCATAAGGCCGGGAACTATAAGGCGTGCGCTGCATAATTATAGGATACTTTTTTGAAGTATCCCTGGGAGTATAGATCGTAGTATGGAGTTTCACCCCATCGCGCATAGTAATATAAACCTCCTGCTTGCTATAATTATCTTTTACCTTATAATCTTCGGTAGTTTGTGAAAAGAGTGGAAAGGATAAGAAAAGACTTATGAGGGCAACATGTAGGGAACGGGAAAATTTCATGGAAACGGGATTTTTAAATAGTTTTAAACCAACCATAGGGGCTGTTCATTCTTAATTATCTTGATTAAAGGCCCTAAGATAGAAATTCCCTATATATCCCGCTAAATTTAATTCACTTCTCCTGCGTCTTTAAATTTCTGAAGGCCTTCCTTAAGCCAGTTTAAATATTCTTTTTCATTGGGAGTATAGCCAACCGGAGGGTTTAAAAGATTTACCTGAGGGTCGAGTAAAACATAGAAGGGTTGGGAGTTATTCTTGAAATTCACCGTTTGGAAGGTAGCCCATTTATCTCCTATGGTTTTTATTTTTTTAATGCCACCTTTTTCACGCACATAATTGAATTGATCCTGTTCGGGAAGTTCCATCCTGTCATCTACATAAAGGGATATTAATATGAACTCATTGTTTAGCATGTCATAAACCTCCGGCTCACTCCATACCTGCTCCTCCATTTTACGACAGTTCACACAGGCCCAGCCTGTGAAATCAAGGATTATTGGCTTATTTTGCTCTTTCGCAGCTTCAAGCCCTTTATCCCAGTCTTTATATGCTTTTAAACCTAAGGGGCCTTCTGTTTCCTTTTCATAGATACTGTAAAACAGTGGAGGTGGGAATCCGCTCAGGAGCTTTAGGTTGGCAAATGGAGTATTGGTAAGTCCCGGTATTAAGTAAAGAACGAACAGGAAAGTTATCGTTCCCAATCCAAACCTGGTTTTGGAGATCTTTTGCCGGGGACCATCGTGTGGGAACCGTATTAAACCAAAGAGGTACAACATTAATCCAATCGCGATAATTATCCAGATACCAATAAATATCTCTCTTTTAAGTATGCCCCAGTGCTCTACAAGATCTGCATTGGAAAGGAATTTAAAGGCAAGGCCCAGTTCTATGAATCCAAGCACAACCTTTACGGTATTTAACCAACCTCCGCTTTTTGGAAGGGAGTTAAGCCAGTTTGGAAACAGAGCAAATAATGCAAAAGGCAGGGCAAGGGCAAGGCCAAAACCTCCCATTCCAAAAGATAACTGGATTGCGCCACCATCTGTAGTAAGAGAACTACCCAGCAAGGAACCCAGGATAGGCCCGGTACAGGAAAATGATACCAATGCTAGCGTTAAAGCCATAAAAAAGATCCCTACAACCCCACCAATACTGGAAGCTTTATCATCCATACTGGTACTCCAGGAAGTGGGCAGGGTGATCTCATAATATCCAAAAAATGAGAAAGCAAAGAATATAAAGATCACGAAGAAAACCACATTAAGGGTAACATTCGTGGAAATATTGTTAAGCACCTCCGGGGCAAGGCTGTCCAGCAAATGGAAAGGCACACTAAGCAGGAGGTAAATTAGAAATATGAACACCCCGTAAAGGATGGCATTTACCAAACCTTTTTTCCGGGTTTTCGCGCCTTTAGTAAAAAATGAAACCGTAAGAGGTATCATTGGGAAAACACAGGGAGTCAATAAGGCTATAAGCCCACCAATGAATCCTAGAAAGAATATGGTCCAGTAACCGGTACTTTCTTCTTCCTCAAGTTCATATTGAGACCAACCCCTTATCTCAATATCCAGGTCTTTGGTTTTTTGAACATCCAGCTCACTTACATTTACATCTGTATATCCTTTAACAGCCTTATTCTCTGTTACAGAGAATTGAAAAGGAACAACGTCAGGTGGCAGGCACTGCTCATCATCGCACACCATATATTCCACCTCAACTTCCACAATTTTTTCGGGATCAAAAACCTTTATATTTTGCCTGAAAACAGCTTCATTTTTAAAGAATTTAATATCCATACCAAAAACCTCATCAAAAATGGCCTGGGTATCCGGTTCTTCGGTTGTGCCTATGAGTTCATAGGTTTCAGCAGAATTATTAAATGTGAAAGTGGTGGGAATAGGACCGCCTTCATCTACCTGCTGGGAATATAAATGCCATCCCTTTTCCAGATTTGCTGTAAAAATAAGGGTATATATGCTGTCATTTTGCTTTTCCAGGCGAGCCTCCCACTCTATTGGATCTGCTATTTGATCCTGAGATGTGGATGAAGTAAAAACCTGGGAATTAACGCTAAAATATGTACTTATAAAGAGGAGGAAGAAATAACAATATTTCATAAGGAGTAGGTAATTTTCAAAATATCCGGGGAAGAATCTGTCACGGCAAAACGGCCGTCGGCACGTTGATTAACTACCCAAACTATTTCATTTGAGGAGCATAAAAGCCAGGATTCCTCCTTCTCCGGCAAAGATAATTTATTGTCTTTAAAAAGGTCGCTAATTTTCTTTTTTCCTTTCATCCCAAAGGGGTGGAATTGATCACCTTTTTGCCATTTTCTTAATATTAAAGGAAATACAAGTTTATCTTTTGCAACATATGCAATGTGCGGGCCGGTTTCCCCTATTTTGTCTACACTTTCAAAACTTAATTTTCCCAAAGGAAGCATCACTATCTCTTCCCCTTCAGGTATGAGAAAATCTTTCCTTGTATTTTCTGAAGGGGTCTCGGTAAGAATTAGATAATCCCTGTCTTTTATGAGACGGTGAGTACCGGAATATACCATTTTACCGGTTTGTGCCTGTAAAAGGTCGTACACATCATTCCATTCAGTAAATCCGAAGGTTTTAAGTAGCTGATATAAGACCGCTCTGGTATTCGGGATCTTCTCCAAAACTTCAATTTTGAGCCTGTAGCCATACACATCCTTCGAAACTATTTCAGAATATAGCAAGCCAATATAATCTTCCATAAGATCATAACTCTCCTTAAGATGGGATTGGGTTTGAGTAAAAGCGTTCAGCAACTGCGGATTTATCTCTTCCATTAACGGAATTATCTCCAGTCTAATCTTATTCCTCAGGTATTTTGAAGATGCATTGCTGCTGTCTTCCCGCCATTGGATCTTATTTTCGAGAGCGAAGGCTTCAATCTCTTTCCTGGAAAAGTTCATAAGCGGCCGCACTACTTTCTCATTCTCTGTTTTTATTCCCGTTAAACCTTCAAGGCCAGTGCCTCTTATAAAATTTATAAGAAATGTTTCAAGATCATCATTTATATGATGCGCGGTAAGTATATAATCAAAATGGAGGGCAGCACTAAGCTGGTGAAACCAATTATATCGCAGCTCCCGTGCAGCCATTTGTATGGAAATGCCTGCATCTTTTGCATAAGCACTGGTGTCAAAACTTTCTGTAAACACCTCCACATCTAGGGCATCTGCAAGGTCAAGTAAAAATGCTTCATCTCCATCACTTTCTTCTCCTCGCAGATTAAAATTACAATGGGCTATTGAGAAGTTAATTTTGGCATTTTTGCATAAATGTGCCAGCACCACACTATCTACCCCCCCGCTTACTGCCACAAGGATCTTTCCGGTTGAGAGAAAAGGAAAATTCGATTTTACAAGGTTCTTAAAGGCTTTTTCCATGGTTAATTCAAAGATACAAAAGCCCGGAATAAAACTTCGCTGGAGGTGGTTATTTATCCTGTAATTTTAAAGCTTGTGGTAGTTTTGGAGAATACTATAAATCCAATGCCTTGCGCATAGCTTCAGATTTTAACAGGCATTCCTCAAATTCCATTTCGGGAATTGAACGTGAGGTAATAGCCCCGCCTACAGAAAAGGAAACGTACTTAGCGAGGGAATTATAAAGAATACTTCTTATTACCACATTAAAATCAAAATCTCCCTCGGGATTAAAATAACCCACCGCGCCACTGTAAAGGCCACGCCTGGATTCTTCAAGCTCTTCAATAATTTTCATTGCTGAAATTTTTGGGGCTCCGGTCATACTTCCCATTGGAAAGGTAGCTCTAAGAACTTCTACAGGCGGAATCCCTTCTTCAAGCTTTGCAGAAATTGTAGATATCATTTGATGCACTTGCTTAAATGAATACACCTTGCAAAGTTCATCAACATTCACACTGCCCTTTTTGGCAATACGCGAAAGATCGTTGCGCACAAGGTCTACGATCATAATATTCTCTGCACGTTCTTTTGGGTCCTGTGCAAGAATTTTTGCGATCTTCTCATCCTCTTCCGGGTCCTGAGACCGCCTTGCAGTTCCTTTGATTGGTTGCGAAATTATATGGCCGCCTTCCATTTTTAAATATCTCTCCGGGGAAGCACATAAGAGGTAATTATTTTCCAATTTTAAAAATACGGCAAATGGTGGCCGGGAGATTTCATTTAGATTTTGAAACACCCTGAAGGGATCAATTTCCCTGTTCTCAGCAAAAAATTCCTGACAAAAATTAGCCTCATAAATATCCCCGCGGTGAATGTGACGAAGCATTTCCTTTACCTTTTCGAGGTAATTCTCCTTTGAGATTCGAGGAACTATACCCTTATCAATTTTTTCTTCAGAAAAAGAAGGGGAAACCATTTGCCCTTCTTCATCTTCTGCTGACTTTTTTGCCGTTATTTTTCTTTCATAAGCCAGGATCTCTTTAAGATCTTCCTCCATGGAATCTTCGGCCATTTTCAGGTATCGCATTTCCAGCACATTATTCCTCACAAATAATAGTTTTTGAGGCTGGAAAAAATAGAGTTCAGGAAATTGAAGTCCGTCAAAATTATTGGAAGAGAGGACTTCTACATCGTTTTTAAGATCATAAGACAGGTAACCAAAGATCCAGTCCTTTGTAACTTCCTGATATTCCTGAAGCTTACTGAAAGCATTGAAATGGTCGGTTTTAATGGCCGTAAATGCCTCTACTGCAAGAACTGCATCAAAACTGGTGTGCTGGGGGGAGTGATCGTTACTGTCCAGCCAGGCGATCTCCTCAAACTGCCTGCTCCACTGCAGGAGTGCAGCTTTGAAATTTTGGGGGTTCTCTAAATGGTATTCCCGGGTTGTGCGCACTTAACTTTCAATTTGATGTGCAAAGGTAGTAAGCACATCTTCAATCCCCATATCTAAAACTTCATTTTGAATTTGGTCTCCTTCAAAATTCTCTTTAAAAGAAGGAAAGCTAAAGCTGTCTATTACCTGCCCACCAAACCGCGGAAAAATTCCTTTTGTATATTCCAGGGCAGATGCTCCCCCTCTAACACCATTTGAAGTGCTCATTAATAAAATTTTCTTTCCTTCAAGAAACTTTCTGTCAATACGCGATAACCAATCCAGGATATTCTTGAAAAATGCCGAAACATTGCTGTTATGTTCGTTTACTGAAATAATGAGGGCATCATGTTCTGCGATCAGGTTTTTTAGGACCTTAATATCTGTAGGAAAACCTCTTTCCAGCTCTAAGTCTATACAGTACATAGGAACATCAAATTCCCGGAGCTTAATTACTTTTATTTCATGGCCCTGAATTCTACCTGCCACGTGGGAAATCAATCTATGGTTTATGGAAATGCTGTTATTGGAACCTGCAAAGGCAAGAATTTTTTTCATATTTAGCTGCTTAGATTTTACCCTTTAGGAAAATAACCCTGGTATTTTTATTTGAGTCAGGTCAAAATTACCTTAAAAATTCAGGAGGAGGCTTTTCAGGGTGTTTTTTTATGAATAGTTTAAAAGTTGTAGCTCCTCATATCCTTCTTCAGGATACTGAAATTGGTGATTTTTAGACTGTACTGATTTATTACTCCCAAATTTATCAAAGATCTTAAATTTCAAAAGGTATCTTTGCAGATCATAAAAAAACATAATCCGTGAGTTTTCAGGATCTAAATTTAAATACCCCTTTATTAAACGCGTTGGAAGATCTTAAATTCCAAACGCCTACTCCTATCCAGGAACAGGCATTTTCCTCTATTATGTCCGGGAAGGATGTAGTGGGAATTGCGCAAACCGGAACAGGGAAAACCTTTGCCTATATGCTTCCTATTTTAAGGATGATGAAGTATTCAGAACAAAAGAACCCCCGGGTTTTGGTTTTGGTCCCAACCAGGGAACTTGCGGTACAGGTAGCTGAAGAAATTGAAAAATTGACCGCCTATATGAATACCCGCGTAACAGCGGTATACGGTGGAGTAAATATTAATACCCAGCACCAGGATATGTTGCAGGGACAGGATATAATTGTTGCAACTCCCGGAAGATTGTACGATCTGGTCCTTAGAAGGGCTTTGCAGTTGAAATCTATTCAAAAACTGGTGATAGATGAAGTAGATGTAATGCTGGACCTGGGCTTCAGGTTCCAGATAAATAATATTCTGGAATTACTTCCTGAAAATCGCCAAAGCATCATGTTCTCTGCAACTATGACAGAACCTGTAGAGGAACTTATTGATGCCAACTTTAAAACCCCGGAGAAGATCTCTGTGGCGGTAAGTGGTACGCCGCTTGAAAATATTGAGCAACGCGGATATCTGATCCCTAATTTCAATACCAAGGTAAATTTTTTAAGGCACCTGCTTAAAGATAAGGAAACCTATACCAAGGTGTTGATCTTTGTTGGTTACAAGCGACTTGCCGACAGGCTATTTGAAATGCTTGCCGAGGAATTCACAGATGAATGTACCGTTATACATTCCAACAAAACACAAAATTACCGTCTTAGGAGTATCAGGCAGTTTGGTGATGGTTTTTGCAGGATCCTGGTTGCCACAGATGTAATGGCCCGGGGTCTGGATATTGAAAGCGTATCTCACGTTATAAATTTTGACACTCCGGAATATCCTGAAAATTATATGCACAGAATTGGTAGAACAGGTCGTGCAGAAAAACCCGGAATTTCTATTGTTCTTACTACTGAAAAAGAAGAAGAGAACCTTGAAAAGATCGAGACCTTAATGGATATGAAGGTGCCACAATTTCAATTACCGGAAGAAGTGGAGATCTCCACAGTCTTAATCCCCGAGGAACAACCAAAGGTATTTGAGATTAACAACCCGGGGAACCGTAAAAATGATGATGCCCCCGGTCCCGCTTTCCATGAAAAAAGTGAGAAGAATAAAAAAGTGAATCTTGGAGGATCCTACAGGAGAGAGATCGCCAAAAAATACAAAAAGCCTAAAACACGGGGCGATAAGAATGCCAACCGCAGAAGAAAGAAATAACCAGAAATGTACCGGATAAAAAACCAGTTTCTAAGTATAGGGGTTAAGCCTGAGGGAGCCGAATTATGCAGCATAAAAGATGCTGAAAAAGATTTGGAATACATCTGGCAGGCTGATCCCGCTATTTGGGCAAGTCACGCACCCAATCTTTTTCCGGTAATTGGCGGACTTAAAAACGGGGTTTTTAATTATGAAGCTGAGGAATTTGCGATGCCCAAACACGGCTTCGTAAGACATAACAGAAATATAAGTTTAAAAGACCAAACCGCGAACAGCCTAACTTTTGAACTTTTATTTTCTCAAGAGACCTTGAAGACCTATCCATTTAAGTTCCGTTTTGAAATTGGATTTCATCTTAAAGGCAAAACGCTGTCAATTCATCATAAAGTCTCCAATCTGGATTCAAAACCATTATATTTTTCATTGGGTGGCCATCCTGCATTTAATGCGCCATTATATGATGGGGAAACTTATGAAGATTGTTATCTTGAGTTTGACCAAAAATTGGATCTGGACACCTTCATTTTAAGCAGCAATGGGTTGTTAACCCAAGAAACCAAACCGGTTATTAAAAACGATACTATTATTGGTTTGCATAAAGATCTCTTTAATAAAGACGCTTTGATATTTAAGGATATTCCTTCCAAAAAAGTTGCGCTGAAAAGTAAAACGTCGGGTACTATACTTACTGTTGAGTATTCAGATTTTAAAAATCTGGGGCTTTGGGCAAAACCGGGAGCGCCCTATGTGTGTATTGAACCCTGGCTTGGAATTGCAGATAATGAAAATACAACCGGGGATATAAAAACAAAAGAAGGCATCATTGAATTGATGCCTTCTAAGGAATTTTCTGCTTCCTATGCTATTACAATAGCTTAGGGAATCCAGTATAAGTTAACTTCTGTTTTTCTTCTTCGCTTCTTTCGCCGCGCGTTTCTCTTTCAATGTCAAAACCGGTTCTTTCTTTACCGAGTTTTTTGAAGGGGATTTTTCTTTTGCCATGGTTTCTGTTTATTACAGTTAATAAGTAGTATAAATGTACTAAAACTTATGACACAAAAATATATATACCATAGTACAAAAAAACCGGAAATTTTGATTTCCGGTCTTTTCTCAAATTTTTGAATATTCAGGTATTAGATATGCATCGCTCTGTCACCGGTTGCAGCCATTGCAGCCTCCTTAACAGCTTCTGCATATGTAGGATGCGCGTGGCTCATTCTGGCAATATCCTCTGCTGAAGCGCGGAACTCCATTGCCGTAACGGCTTCGGTAATAAGATCGGCAACCCGGGCACCTATCATATGGACCCCAAGCACCTCATCTGTATCGGCATTGGTGAGTATTTTTACAAATCCGTCGGTATCCCCACTGGCACGTGAACGTCCCAGAGCACGCATAGGAAATTTACCTTCTTTATATTTTACACCGGCTTCTTTTAATTCTTCTTCGGTTTTTCCAACTGCCGAAACCTCCGGCCAGGTATACACTACTCCCGGAATAAGGTTATAATCTATATGCGGTTTTTGCCCTGCGATCACTTCAGCAACAAAAGTTCCTTCTTCTTCGGCTTTATGTGCAAGCATTGCGCCTCTAACCACATCGCCAATGGCGTAAATATTCTTCACATTGGTTTGTAAATGGTCATTTACGGTGATCATTCCGCGGTCTCCAATTTCCACTCCGGCAGCTTCCGCATTTAAACCATCGGTAAAAGGCTTTCTTCCTACCGATACCAAACAATAATCTGCTTCGAATTCAACCTCGGCACCTTTTTTATCGTCTGCTTTTACGATCACATTATCCCCATTCCTTTCAACAGACTTAACCTTATGACTTACGTTGAACTTCATACCCTGTTTCTTAAGAACCTTGGTAAGTTCCTTGGAAAGCGCAGCATCCATGGTTGGAATGATCCTGTCCATATATTCAACCACGGTAACTTCAGCTCCCAGACGTGCGTAAACCTGACCAAGTTCCAGTCCTATTACCCCGCCGCCTATCACTATCATCTTTTTGGGGATCTCCTTCAGCTTTAAAGCTTCAGTAGAAGTAATCACTCTCTCTTTGTCAAGTTTAATAAAAGGAAGATTGGCCGGTTTAGACCCGGTAGCAATAATTATATTTTTAGCCTCAAGGGTTTCTGTTCCGCTCCCATCTGTCTTTTCAACATTCACATGGGTGGCATCCTTAAAAGATCCAACTCCCTGGAAAACATCAATTTTGTTCTTATCCATTAAAAATTTCACGCCGTCACAGGTTTGGCTAACTACCGCCTGTTTCCGGCTCATCATTTGTTCCAGGTTCACTTTTATATCCCCCGAAATTTCTATCCCGTGCTCCTCAAAATTTTTTACGGCATCATCATAATGATGAGAAGAATCCAGCAAAGCCTTACTTGGAATACATCCCACGTTTAAACAGGTACCTCCTAAAGTTGAATATTTCTCAATAATTGCTGTTTTTAATCCCAGTTGTGCGCAGCGTATAGCAGCTACATACCCACCCGGGCCAGATCCAATTATTACAACATCATATGTGCTCATAAATATATTTTTTTGATATTTTTTTCAAACAGTCACAAAAGTACAATTATTCTCTTCAAAGATCATAATCTTTGAAGGAAACAGGGAGTCCCGGCCTGCTTATATTGAGACTTTTCTTTGAAATAATTCCCGCAGTTTAAAGGGAAGCTGCTATTTTCCCATTTTCTTTTTCTCTTCCTTGGAAGTTGACCCCGGACTTTTTCCCCGCTGCGCGGTAGAATCGGGCGGAACAGATTTTTTGTGCTTTAATATGTTTGGCTCCAAAGTGACAAATTTATCATCGCCTTTCGCACTTCTTTCGGGTGAAACAGGTTCTATTTCAGATCTGGTGCCGGGAGCTTTGCCCTGGCCGGCCGTGGCATTTGAATTGGGAGTTTTGCGCTTTGACATAAGAGTAGTTATTAAAGGAAATTTGAATAATTTATTTTCGACTTATTAGATCGTCACTTCTAAAATATGCAAATCTGCAAAGCTTTAATTGTAACAAAATCATAAAGGTAGTGCAGTAGTCATTTTTACCGGGCTTATTATAAAAGTGCTTTGGGTACTGCCAATATGTTCCAGGCTGGTGAGTTTAGAAAGCATAAACTCCCTATACGCCTCAATATCTTTAACCAGGATCTTCAGGATATAATCATATTCGCCGCTTACGTGATAACATTCCAGGACCTCTGGTAGTTTTACAACTTCGGCCTCAAATTTCAAAACATTGGTTTTGGTATGTTGTACCAGTTTTATCTGGGTGAATACCATAAAGGCTTTCTGAATTTTATCTGGTTTTACAAGGGCCACGTAACCTGAGATCACCTCATTTCGCTCCAGGCGTTTTATGCGCTCAAAGATTGCGGTGACCGACAAATTAAGGAGATTTGAAAGCTCTTTATTTGTGACCTTGCTGTTCTGTTGTAACTTCTGAAGGATCTTCTTATCAATATTATCCAGTTCCATAAATGAAAAATTTTCGGTAAGCAAACCCGAAAATAATAAATTTCAGAATAAATATCTATAAATATTATTTTATACCGATAAATATTCTAAATACCACCCCATAGATTGACTTTTGTTCATAAAATTCCGTATTTTGAAGGAACATTGTAACCCTAAAAATCAATTTTATCATGAAATATAAGCCAGCCAATCACATTCAGGATCTTCAGTATTTTGGAGAGTTTGGAGGAGTAAATCCTTCAATTTCTGATTCCTCTACCTACACTTTTCTTTCAGCAAAAACAATGTTCGATACGTTTGAAGGAAATGCAGATGGGTGTTACCTGTATTCAAGGCATTCCTCACCTTCTAATCTTTATTTAGGCGAAGCACTCGCTGCTATGGAAGGTACTGAAACCGCAAATGTGGCTGCCTCGGGAATGGGAGCTATAACTTCGGCTATACTGCAGTTATGCCAGGCGGGAGATCATATTGTTTCTTCACGAACTATTTATGGGGAACTTATGCCTTTTTAAAGAATTTCACGCCCAAATTCAACATAGAAACAACTTTTGTAGATATCACCAAGCTGGATCTGGTGGAAGCAGCCATCAATGAAGACACAAAAGTTCTTTATTGTGAAAGTGTAAGTAATCCATTACTTGAAGTAGCAGATATCAAGGGTCTTGCGAAAATCGCCAAAAAACACAATATTCCATTGGTAGTAGACAATACATTTTCACCTTTGTCTATTACCCCTTCTGAGCTTGGTGCAGATGTGATCATTCACAGTTTGACAAAATTCATAAACGGAAGCAGTGATACTGTTGGAGGTGTTACCTGCGGTACCCAGGAATTCATAAATTCCCTCCGCAGTGTAAATGACGGGGCCAACATGTTATTGGGACCAACAATGGATAGTCTAAGATCAGCATCCATATTAAAAAATATGCGTACCCTGCATATAAGAATGAAACAGCACAGCAAAAATGCCATGTTCCTTGCTAAAAAGTTTGAGGCCGATGGCTTCAGGACGGTTTATCCCGGCCTTGCCTCCCACCCCAGTCATGAGCTGTTTAAGGAAATGATGAATCCCGATTATGGGTTTGGCGGAATGCTAACCATAGACGTGGGATCTATTGATAAAGCCAATGAACTTATGGAATTAATGCAGGAAAGGAACCTGGGTTATCTTGCGGTAAGTTTAGGGTTTTATAAAACTCTTTTCAGCGCGCCGGGAAGTTCTACTTCTTCTGAAATTCCCGAAGATGAACAAAAAGAAATGGGACTTAGCGACGGACTTATTAGATTTAGTATAGGCCTGGATAATGATATTGAAAGAACCTATCAAATGATGAAAGATTGTATGGAACAGGTAGGCTTACTTAACACTATGGAAGTTTAAGAAAGATTTCATTTTAAAAATGTTGAAAATTTCCGGGAGCTTCTCCCGGAAATTTCTTTTTATATGCTTTCCAGGGGACAATTTAAAAATCCAAAACAAGCTAATTGCACAGCTTTTTAATTTAACCTTGCTCAATTTCCCTTAAAATCGTAACATTACGACCCAAAACAGTATTTAATGCAAGGCCAGACCACCAACCCCGGAAACGAAATAATTACAGAGAACAGAGAATTGAATATATGGGAAGCACTTATTCCTGTTATCGCCCTTATTGGAATGCTGGCGTTCAATGTATTCGTTTTTGGCGATGATGCCCTAAGTGGTTCCAACCAGTTCATTTTATTACTGGGTGGTGCGGTTGCTGCGATTGTGGGTTATTTCAATAAAGTTGATTATAATAAAATGATAGACGAGGTTGCCAACAATGTACAAAGTACTACCGGGGCAATTTTAATATTATTAATGGTTGGCTCCCTGGCGGGAACCTGGATGATTAGCGGCATTATTCCCACGATGATCTATTATGGCATGCAAATTCTTAATCCTACTATATTTCTTGCTGCCTGTGTGATCATATGTTCGGTTATCTCTGTAGCAACGGGGAGCAGCTGGACTACCTCTGCCACTGTTGGTATTGCATTGATTGGAATAGCAGAAGCCCTGGGAATCTCCGTTGGTATGACGGCCGGAGCTATACTTTCAGGCGCTTATTTTGGTGACAAGCTTTCACCTTTAAGTGATACCACCAACCTTGCCCCCGCTATGGCCGGTACAGATCTTTTTACGCATATTAGATACATGATGCTCACTACGGTGCCCACTATTACTATCACTATCATTTTATTTATAATTATTGGTTTAAATCTAGATGTTGCCGGAAATACCGATACTTCCTCTATTTTAAGGTCTATTGAATCCTCCTTTACTATTTCACCCTGGCTTTTTGTGGTGCCATTGGTGGTAATATTGCTTATTGTTAAAAAAACTTCCCCCCTCATTGCATTGTTAATAGGAACTTTGATGGGTGCGGGAGCTGCACTTATTTTTCAGCCGGGAATTGTGGCTCAAATTGCAGGAGTGACAGACCTTACTTTTATAAGTGGGTACAAAGGGATCATGCAGGCTATTACGGTAGAAACATCTGTGGTAACAGATAATGAAGACCTTAACGATCTTTTTTCCGCTGGAGGTATGGCGGGAATGCTGGGAACTATATGGCTTATTATATGTGCTATGGTTTTTGGAGGTATCATGGAAGCAATTGGCGCCCTTGCAACAATAAGCCGTGCACTGCTTAACCTTTTCCACACCACATTTGGATTATTTGCGAGTACCGTTTTTAGTTGCCTCGCCTTGAATGCTACAGCTTCAGACCAATACCTGGCCATCGTAGTACCAGGAAAAATGTTTGCCAAAGCTTACCGCGATAAAGGTTTGGCACCGGAGAATTTAAGTCGGACGCTGGAAGATTCAGGTACCGTAACTTCAGTCCTGGTTCCATGGAACACTTGTGGAGCCTACCATAGCGGTGTACTTGGAGTCCCTACTCTTACCTATGCAGGGTATGCATTTTTTAATTACCTGAGCCCATTCATGACCTTGTTATTTGCGGCTTTCAGTATTAAGATCAAACAACTTACGACCGCGCAAACTGCTTAATAGGTTTCCCAACATCTTCATTATAAACCAATTCTATCTTGCAATTAATTTATAATAGATAAAAACTATTAATTTATAGGGATTTAGAATTTTGTTTAGTGGGCTTCATTGCAATGATTTTTTAAATTTGCAGCTGAAAATTAATCACAACTTAAACAATAAAAATATGGCTTTAGTAGGAAAAAAATTTCCAAATTTAAGTGTAAATGCAATGGATGAAATGGGAGATACCTTCAAGTTGAACGTACTGGAGGAAGCCCAAAAAAACAATAAAAAAGTACTTTTATTCTGGTATCCTAAAGACTTTACTTTTGTGTGTCCTACCGAGTTACATGCTTTCCAGGAAGCTCTTGGGGAGTTTGAAAAAAGAAATGTAAAAGTTATTGGCGCATCCTGTGATACTGCCGAAGTGCATTTTGCCTGGTTAAACACTTCTAAAGATAATGGTGGAATTGAAGGTGTGACCTACCCTATTCTTGCAGATTCCAACAGAAACCTAAGTTCACAATTAGGAATTCTTGATATCTCAAATGAACAATATGACGAGGAAACAGGAACTGTAACGGTAGAAGGTGACAATGTAACTTACCGCGCTACTTACTTAATAGACGAAGAAGGAACAATTTTTCATGAGAGCGTAAACCATATGCCTCTTGGAAGAAACGTAAAAGAATTTATTCGCCTGGTAGACGCTTATACGCACGTACAGGAAAAAGGTGAAGTATGTCCTGCCAACTGGGAGGAAGGAAAACAGGCAATGAACGCAAACCGCGAAGGTGTTGCATCGTACCTAAGCACCAGCGCAAACTAAAAAAAAGAAGAATGGTTAAGGAATTAGAACAAGACAACCTGAGCACTATTATTGCTGAAAGTGATAGTGTAGTGGTTCAATATATGGCCGGATGGTGCGGTAACTGCCGCGTAATGAAGCCAAAGTTTAAAAAACTTGCCGGGGAAAATGAAGCAACTACCTTTATTATGGTAGATGCTGAAAAATTCCCTGAATCGCGAAAAATGGCAAATGTAAATAACCTGCCCACCTTCGCTGCATTTAAAAACGGAAGCTTGATCAATCAGGTTCAAACAAATAAATTTGAATTATTAAAAGACCTAGTAAATGAAGTTGCCAGTAATTAGACATTTACAGCGCAATAATGATGTGGTGCAATTGCAACATACCATTGAAGTTCTGGAAAGTTTCACTGAACACAGATCTGTAAGTGATACCGAAATGGATGTAATTGGTGAATTGCTTACTAATTTATGTGGTGCTGTAGAAGTTCATAAAATGATAGAAGAAGGAACACCGGAAATAGATGCTGCCAATAATTTTGCAAAAAAAGTTATGGGCTCCATAGACCGTTAAATCCTTAGGATTACATCTTTAACAGAGGCTGTTTTAATTTTTAAAACAGCCTCTGTTGTTTTATGATAATTTTAGTAAATCCTTATCACATAAGCACTAAATTTAGTTTTCCAATAATAAATATCTAAAACAATGTCACAAATAACCATAAAAGACAAGAAAATTAATACTTACGGCAGGCTTCCGGAGATTGGGGAAAAAGCGCCTCATTTTGAGTTGGTACGGGCAGATCTTTCGCCTGCTACATTAAAGGATTTTAAGGGGAAACGTGTGATAATGAATATATTTCCAAGCGTTGACACCCACGTTTGTGCAACTTCAGTAAGATATTTTAATGAAAGAGCATCGAAATTAAATAATACTGAAATTCTCTGTATTTCAAGAGATCTTCCCTTTGCCCAAAAAAGGTTTCTGGATGATGAAGGATTAAAAAATATTACCAATCTTTCTGATTTCCGCCAGGGGGATTTTGGAAAGGATTATGGAGTGGAAATGATTGACGGGCCCTGGGCAGGTTTACTTTCCCGGGTGGTTATTGTCCTGGATGAGGAAGGAAAGGTACTTCACACCCAACAGGTCCCGGATATTGATGAGGAGCCCGATTATCTGTCGGCGTTGAAATCCCTGCTGTAATGCGGGATAGTTTTCTTGCAAAACGGTTAAAAGGTGCCGGGTATGCTTTTAAAGGTGCCTGGATATTAATAAGAACAGAACCCAGCATACAGGTACAAGTGGTTATTTCAATCCTGGTTACTATTGCCGGGTTTTATTTTGATATCACCAAAACCGAATGGATGTTCCAGGTGTTTGCCATTGGCCTTGTGCTTAGCACCGAGGGCCTGAACAGCGCAGTGGAAGGGATCGCAGATTTTATACATCCGGATTTTCATACCAAAATTGGCTATATAAAAGATGTCGCGGCAGGAGCGGTTCTCTTCTCGGCCCTAACCGCCGTGGTAATAGCTGCATTTATATATCTTCCCTATATTTTCGAATAAATGGACGGG